>SXOX01000151.1 GCA_005776585.1 Pseudomonadota bacterium
CACATCAGCGAGATGAGCTGGACCAAGCGGGTCAAGCACCCGTCCAAGCACCTCAACGTTGGCGACGACATCGAGGCCGTAATCCTTGACATCGACATGAAGGCCAAGCGGATCAGCCTCGGGCTCAAGCAGACCGAGGTCAACCCGTGGACGCTGCTGGCGGATCGCTACCCGATCGGGTCCACGATTCGCGCCAAGGTGCGGAACGTCACCAACTTCGGCGTGTTCGTCGGCATCGAGGAGGGCATCGACGGCCTCATCCACGTGTCGGACCTCACGTGGTCCAACAAGATCAAGGACCCGCGCGAGGTCTACAAGAAGGGCGAAGAGATCGAGGCGGCGGTGCTCAACATCGACGTCGAGAAGGAGCGCTTCAGCCTCGGCTTGAAGCAGCTCACTGGCGACCCGTGGGAGAACATCGAGCACCGCTACCCCATCGGCCAGGTGGTCGAGGGCAAGGTCACCAAGGTCCTGGACTTTGGCGCCATCGTGGAGCTCGAGGAGGACGTCGAGGGTCTCGTGCACATCTCGGAGCTGTCGGTCGAGAAGGTCGACCGGGTCGAGAAGGTGGCCAAGGAAGGCCAGAACGTGCGCGCCAAGGTCATCAGCCTGTTGCCGGAGGAGCGCAAGATCGGCCTCTCCATCAAGCGGCTGCTCGACCACGAGATCACGGCCGACTACCAGGAGTTCGTCAAGCGCCAGAAGTCGTCGCGCACCACGCTCGGCGACCTCATCAAGGAGAAGATGGACGTGTCCAAGCTGCCGGACATCTCTCCCCGCCGCGAGCCGATCATCGTGCCGGCGTTCAACGCGCCGGACACCGACGACGGCGAGTAGCCAGCGCGAGCGAGGCGCCACGTGGCCGATCCCGATCGGATTTTGGCCCCGTGGCGCATCGACTACATCCTGGGCCCCAAGAAATTGACCTGTCCCTTCTGCGACGCACCGCGGGAGCCCCCCTCGGAGACGAACCTCGTCCTGGCGCGCGCCGAGCGGGTCTTCGTCGTCCTCAATCGCTTTCCCTATACCGGCTGTCATGTGCTGGTCGTGCCGTACGCGCACGTCGCGGGGCTGGCTGCGCTCGAACGGGCCACGTACGGCGAAATGATGGACCTGGGACGTGAGGTCGCGCAGCGGCTCGAGCGCGCCTGCCGGCCCCATGGGCTGAACGTCGGCATGAACCTGGGTACCGCCGCGGGCGCCGGGATTGCGGAGCACCTGCACCTGCACGTCGTGCCGCGCTGGTCGGGGGACAACAACTTCATGGCGGTCGTGGCCGGGACGCGCGTGCTGTCGCAGGATCCTGCGCACGCCTGGGCGCTGCTGCGGCCGCACTTCCTCGATCTGGACGTGCTCACCTGATGCGGGCTGTCGTGGTGGTCCTTGGGCTCGCGGCAGCGGCCTGTAGCACGACCCGAACGCGCCTCCCGGTACCGCTCTCGCCACCCGCGGACGTCCCACTTCGTGTGGTCGACGTGGCTCCACTGCGGCCATCGCGACCGCCGGCGACCGACTGCTCCATCGCGCCCGCGTTGGGGCCCAGCCCCTGGTGGGCGGACTCCGTAGGCTACGAGGTCTTCGTACGCAGCTTCCGCGACTCCGATGGCGACGGCGTCGGCGACCTCGCAGGCCTCAGCGAAAAGCTCGACTACCTCAACGACGGCGACCCGGCCACGGACACCGATCTGGGCATCGGGCTCCTCTGGCTCATGCCAGTGACGCGCTCGCCGAGCATCCACGGCTACGACGTGACCGACTACCGCGACGTCGAGCCCGACTACGGCACGCTCGAGGCGCTGGCGATGCTCACCGCGGAGGCCAAGAAGCGCGGCATCGCCATCGTCGCGGACCTGGTCATCAACCACACGTCGCGCCTGCACCCCTGGTTCCAGGCCTCCAAGCGCAGTCCATCGGACCCGAAGCGCGGCTGGTATCGCTGGTTGGAGCACCCACCCTCCGGTTGGGGGCAGCCCTGGAGCACGGGTACTCCGGTTTGGCATCCCGCCAAGGACGGGGTCTACTACGGCGTCTTCTCGCCGGACATGCCGGATCTCGACTTCACCAACGCTGAAGTGCGCGCGGAGATCGCTGATATCGCGCGATTCTGGCTGGAGCGCGGTCTGGCGGGCTTTCGCCTCGACGCCGCGCGGTACCTCGTCGAGACCGGGCCGGGCGCGGCGCAGGCGGACACGCCCGAGACGCATGCGACCTGGCGCGAGCTGGGCGCGGCCATGCGCACGACCCGCGCTGACGCTCTGCTGCTCGGCGAAGTGTGGACGGCGACTACGACGGTTGCCACGTATGTCTCTGATGGTGCCGAGCTATCGGCGGCCTTCGACTTCGATCGCGCCGAGGCGTTGCGCACCGGGTTGCGCACGGGTGCGTTGTCGGCGTGGCTGGCGGCGATCTGTCGCGCAACCGCCCTCGTCCCGACTCCGGGTCGGCTGTTCACCTTTGCCACGAACCACGACCTGGAGCGCCTGCCGACGGCCCTGGGGGCGTCCACGTCGCCGGCGCTCCTGCGTCTCGCGGCCGTGCTGGCCCTGACCTCGCCTGGAACGCCGATGCTCTACTACGGCGAAGAGCTGGGGCTACCGAATGGACCGCGCGCGGGCGATCTCGGCGCACGCCTGCCCATGCCGTGGGACACGTCACCCACGCGTGGTTTCTCCACTGGCGCGGCGCCATGGTCGGGCGCGGACACGCTCGCGCCGGCGGAGCTGAGCGTCGGCGCCCAGTGGGCGGAGCCGACGTCGCTCTTGTCGCTCCATCGCCGGCTCATTCGCCTGCGCCGGGCGCACCCGGCGTTGACGGCCGGAGGGTTCCGGCGGCTCGATGCCGGCGCTCAGGGTCTCGTCGCCTATGAGCGGCCCCACGGCACGCGCCCGGTCGTCGTCGTCGCCAACCCGACGCGGACTTCAATCCAGGACGTCCGTGTCGACCTGGCGCCGATCCTGAATTCGGCGCTCGCTTCAACCGTCCATGCGCTGGAGGTGAGCGCGCCCGACGCGCCACGCCTCGAGGGAGCGCTGCTCGTCGTGGGTCACCTGCCGCCGGCGACGTACTCCGTGGTGGAGCTGTCTCTGGCCCCGTGACCTGTGGTCGTGTCGCCACACGCGCTGTGGCGTTCACGGCACATGTGCCACTCCGGCCCGTCCCCAACGCCCGCCCCCGCCTCACCGTGCGCGTCTCGCGCGTCGTCCCCGAGCTGGTGCGCCTCTTGCAGCCGTCCCGCGCGGTCAACACGATGCGCACCGACTCACACACCCAACGCTCGGAGGCTCGAAACGACATGCGTCCCCTGCTGCTCTCGACGCTCCTCCTCTCGCTGCCTGCGATCGCAGGCGCCGCACCTCCCGCCCCGCTCGAGCAGCCGGGAGCCATCGAGCTCCGGGTCACCGGCGACGAGCTGACCTATACGCTCGATCTTTCCACCCTTTTCGACCGGAAGATGTGGAAGGCCCTCTCCAAGCACCCCGAGAATGAGATCACCATCGAGGTGAGCCTCAAAAACGAGCAGGACCAACGGCTGAGCAGCCAGTACCACCGCTTTCGGCTGCGCGAGCAACGCGATGGTCGGCTCGAGCTGGTCGATGACGCCGCCGGTCCCAAGGCCAAGCCCCAGACGTTCAAGTCGCGCGCTGCGTTTCTGGCGGCGCTGACCAAGGTGCGCGGGCAGCCCATCCCGGTTGCGAAGTTCGGGGGGACGCGCGGTCACGTCGAGGTCACCGCGCTGGTCAACCCGGTCCAGGTCTTTCAGCTGCCCGAGAATGACTCCCCCGTCGCCGACGGCGAGCTCCGCCCGAAGACGTTCTTCGACCACAAGGTCGAGGTCCGCTCCAAGACGCTCACTCCGTAACGTTACTCGTGCTGCCGGCCTTGCAGCCCGTCGCGAAGAGCTCGCCCGACGTGCACCGTCCCGGCGACGCCGGAGCCTTTGCCAAGGTTCCGTGCAACACCGGGGCACCAGCGCCGTCTTCGCTGCGCACGATGGACTGGTCCTTGTCGCCTTCCGGCCCGTAGACGAGCTGGTCGACGACCACGTCGCCACGCATCAGGCTCACGGTCCCGCCCTTGTTCGGGAGGCTTAGCCCCTTTGGCGCGACGACCTGCGTCACTCCCGGTGCGGGTGCGGCGAGCTTGGTGCCTCCCCCGAACGCGACGACCGCGAGCGGCGCGCTCATGCAGCCATACGGCAGGTCGAGCTTCTTGACGCCGTTGACGCGGAGCTCCAGGCCGCCGAGCTCGCGCGGCGCCGGACTCGTCATGAGCAGCTCGACGAACTCGTCGCTCTTGGTGCTGGGGATTCCGTCTCCGTTGGCGTCGAACTTACCCGGGTCGGCCAGCACCTCCGTCAGGATGAGGTCGCCCTTGCCGGCCGGAGCGCACGACTCCTTCTCGATGAGCCAGATGTCATCGAACTCCGGATCGTCGTCAGGCTTGATCCCGCAGTCGGGGAAGGCCTCGCCGTTGACGCAGGCACCGGGCGAGGCTGCGAAGCCGCCCTTGACCGTCGGATGGACCTGAAACGGTCCCGTGCCCTCGGGAAACCGCGCGAAGGAGTGACTGCCCCCTTGCTCGCCGTCGTAGGTCATCGTGTCGAGGACGGCGCCCGCCTTGGACATGAGCTGCACCTGCCCCATGGAGTTCGACAGACGCAATCCGCCTGAGGCCACGAGCGCCGCGTCTCCCGGCACCCCCTTGGGCGCGCCACCGCCAAAGACCACGACGACGTGGCCGGAGCCGACGCAGAGCGCGGGCATCACGAGCCGGGTGCTCTGCCCGACGCGCACCGCCACGCCGGCGACCGACACCGGGAACGTCGCGAGGTTCATGACCTCCACGTACTCGTCATCTTTCGAGCTGGCGACGCCATCGCCGTTCGTGTCGTGCCCCGCCGGATCGGCGAGGACCTCATTGATGACCAGCTGCCCGGGCAACGCCGGGTCGCAGGCCATCGTCGCGTCGGGTCCGGCCAGCGCGCCAGCCGAGGACGCCACGTCGGCCGCGGTGCTCGCCCGACACAGCCCGCCGCGACACTGCTCACCCGCCGAGCACTCCGCGCTCGACTCGCACGGCGTCTCGCGGCAGCCCGCCAAGCTCACGAGCGCCCACAACATCAGTCCTGTCACCTTCTTCACCTTGCACATCGAATTCATGACCTACCTCCAGGTTTGGGTTCGCCCGGAGGGTGAGCAAGGTCGAGGCCACAGCGTAGTCCTGTGATTTCAGTTGGTTAGAGATCGTGAGTCCCATGGGACGGTGCCACGGTGGCACCGCAGTCCCAAGATGGCACGGACGCCGTATGCCTGGCCGCTACTTCTTGGCGACGCGCTCGAGCCGCTTGACGAGCGTCGTCAGTCGGAAGGTCCAGAATGACATCTCGTCCTTCTGCTTCTCTTGCTCGAGCAGCCGCTTCAGCTCGCCCAGGTCGTTCGTGTCGACCATGTGCTCGAGCGCGATCAGGATCCACTGCTTGAGCTGCTCGTACGCCCCGCCCGACGCCTCCGCGTACAGGGCTCCGAGCGCTGGAATCGCGCGCGCGCGCAGCGCCGGGAAGTCATCGATGGTGAGCACGGCCTTCTCCACCTCATGGAGCCGACGCTTGGCGGCCTCGACCGCCTCTTTGGGCTTGTCGAGCTCTTCGGCGAGCTTGTTGCGGTCCTCGAGCAGCTTGTCAATCTCGGCGACGGCGGCGTCGAACGCCTCCAGCTTGGCCTTGAGCTCCTCTTTCTCGGCCTTGGTCGCCTTGGGGTTCTCCTCGACCTTGGTCTTGAACTCCTGAAGCGGGATCCGCTGCTCCTCGAGCGCCTTCTTCTTCTCCTTCAGCAGCTCACCGAGCGGCTTGGCCTTGGCGGCGACGTCCTTCTTGGCGGCCTCGAGCGCAGCGTCCGCGGCGTCGATGCCCTTGGGCAGCTCCGCAAGCTTGCCCTTCACCGACTCAAGCGCCTTGAGGTAGCACTCGCCGTCCTCGGCGCAGCGGTCGACGACGTCGAAGTAGCCCTTGGCCAGCGCATCCTTGCCCGCGTCTTGGATCTCCTTGTCGGCGGCCTCGACGACGCTCTTCTTGTACTCCTCGCGCTCCTTTGGGCCGAGACCGATGGCCAGGTTCTCCACGAACCGTGCGCGCGCGCGGGCGACCGTATGCAGGTCGTCAACTAGCTTGTCGTGCTCGATCATGAGCGCTGTCCGCGCTGGATCGTCGGGCTTCTTGAGCTTTTGGAGCTCCATCTTGATCTCAGTCATGCGATTGCGGGCCGCCTCGCTCTTGTCGCTCCCGACACGAAACAGCCGCCAGAGCACCTCGCGCGCCGCGGGCGTGCCCATGAGCCCGAGAGCGAGCCCGGCCTTCTGAAACTGCGCGATGTCTGTCTCTGCCGTCCGCTCCTCGAGCACTTTGGTCGCCGCGGGGACGGCCTCATCGTTCAGCAGCGCGCCGACGGTCAGCGCCGTGAGCGACAGCCGGTTGGCATTGGCCATGCGCCACTCGTCCCGATCGGCCTCCGTCTTCTTCTTCAGGTCCTCGGGCATCACGAGCGGCTTGGCCAGCGCGGCCATCAGGCGCGGTGACACGGAGCGATCGCCGAGATCCCACAGCAGCTCGACCAGCTCTCGGCCTTGGGTGAACTGCCAGTCCGAGATACCGCGGGCCTTGAGCGCCTCGTTGAGCGCCTGGTTGCGCCCCTGGAACGTGTCGAGGATGGGCTGAACGGCACCGCCACCCAATGCCCAGATCGCCATGCGCGAAACCGTCTTGGCCGAGCGACCGCCGGTATCCTTCAGGAACGTGCACTTGATGAGGTTGTCGACCGCCTGCGGCAGCAGCGCCTTGTCGACCTTGGTCCAGTCGACGAGCGCCAGCCGCTCCGCCGCATAACCGTTGACGTCAGCGCCCTGCACCGCAGGATCCTCGCCCGCGAGCCAGACCATCATCGCCGCCGACGTCTCGGGCGTCGTCACGTCAATGAGCGCCTCCATGGCCCGCCGTCGCAGCTTGGCGCGCGCCGGATCGCGGATGATCTTCTCGAGCTCCTCTTGAAGCCCCATGAGCTTCCACTCGGCCGCGATGCGAATGGCCATGGGCCCCAGATCCAGGTCTCCCATGGCCTGGCGAACGACGCTCTCGGCCTCGGTGCTGGGCCCGAGCTCGCGCACGGCCGCCAGGATCTCGTGTTGGTAGACGCTCTCCGGAAAGAGCTTGGCGAGCGGACCGGCTGCGTCCTTGCACTTTTGCTCGCCGATGCGCACGATGGCGCTCGATTGCTTGCTCCCCTTGTTCAGGTTCGCTATCCAAGTCTCGCACGACTCGTCGTTCTTGCCCGGACAGCCAACCAGGAGGGGCAAGAGGACGAGCGGTCCGATCCAGGGGGCCACATGGCGAGCGGTGAGGCGCATGGCAGAAAGCTCCAGGTCAACGAGCCCGAGCATGAGACAACTGCCCGTTCTCGCAGAAATTTTGGGCAACGTACGTGAGCCCTACACCCCGGTCAAGCGGTTCATCGGGGCCGCTCGGGAATAATCCCCAGGGGGCGAACGTCCATTCGCCCATCCACGCGCCCGCCGTGGGACACCCCGCGGGCCTAGAGGAGAACGCATGAATCGAATCATTCCATTGGCTTTGACGCTCGTTGGCTTCGCTGGCGCGGCGGAGGCGCAGGTCCGCCCCAACCTCCCCGACGCGCTCTCCAACATGTCGGCCTACGTGCGCATCGCCCATCAGACCTACGCCGACCGCTCCGTCGTCTCGCCACAGGGTCGGACCGACCGCGTCTTCGAGACGAGCCAGCCCTGGGAGCAGATCATCGCCCACTACGAGAACGCGTTCGCCACGCAGGCCGTTCTCGCCAACGGCGTGACGTGCGCGGGCTCCGTCCGCCTCGACCACAAGCGCGCGGCGACCGCAACGCTCAACCTCGGGCCGCAGCAGTTCATGCTCATCGCCGAGGAGATCGCAGGCGGTACCCGCCTCACGCTCTGGGGCGCACTCTTCGGTCAGCCTCCGGGCGTCCCCTCGCGCGCGCATCACCAGGGCTTCCCCCCGGAGCGCGTCGCCGCCTACGGACTGTAGCCCGCTCGTGACGCGTCGCAGCAGCATCCTCATCGTCGACGACGAGCGCAGCATCCGCGACACGCTGGCGCTCATCCTGTCCTCGGAAGGCTATCCCGTCCGCACGGCTGGCAGCGCCGAGGACGGCCTCGCGCGGCTCGAGGAGCAGCGCGCCGATCTCGTCATCCTCGACGTGCGGCTGCCCGGTATGGACGGCCTCGAGGCCCTCAAGGAGATCAAGACGCGCGACGCGGAGACCGAGGTGCTGATGATCTCGGGTCACGCCACGCTCTCGGACGCCGTCACGGCGACCCGCAGCGGCGCGTTCGATTTTCTTCAAAAGCCCCTCGACCGGGATCGCGTGCTGATCACTGTTCGCAACGCGCTCGAGCGCACGGAGCTCGGCCACGAGATGGCCCGGCTCAAGAGCCAGCGCGGTGGCGCGCGCTTCGAGATGATCGGCCAGAGCCCGGTGATGGAGCGCATCTACAAGGAGATCGCCAAGGTCGCGCCCAGCAAGGCGCGCGTGCTCGTCACCGGCGAGAGCGGCACGGGCAAGGAGCTCATCGCCCGCAGCGTCCACGACAACAGCCCGCGGCGCGACGGCCCGTTCGTCAAGGTCAACTGCGCGGCCATCCCCAAGGATCTCATCGAGAGCGAGCTGTTCGGCTACGAGCGCGGCGCCTTCTCCGGGGCCCTGAACCGCAAGCGCGGCCAGTTCGAGCTGGCGCATCAGGGCAC
>SXOX01000152.1 GCA_005776585.1 Pseudomonadota bacterium
GCGGCGGCGGCGGCGGCGGCGGCGCCGACAACGGCACGTTCACCTCGGCCTCGTACGGGGGCGGGGGCGGTGGTGGGGGCGCCGGCGGCTGTGGCGGCACCCAAGGCAAGGCCGGCACGAGCGGTGGCGGCTCGATCGCGATCTTGCTCGTCAACGCCAACCCGACGCTCGTGGGGACCGTCCTCGTGTTCCGCAACGGCGGCTCCGGTGGGCTCGGCGGGCTTGGCGGCAAGAGCGGCGACCCCGGCAAGGGGGTTGGCGGCGGCGGCGGCGTCGAGGACGCCAAGGGGGGCGGCAAGGGCGGCGATGGCGGCAAGGGCGGTCGCGGCGGCCACGGCGGCGGCGGCGCGGGCGGACCGAGCGCCGGCATCTTCAATTGGGGCGCTTCGTCGCCAACCTGTCAGGAGAACCTGTTTCAGCCCGAAGGGACGCCCGGCCTCGGAGGCGTCGGCGGCGATGGCGCAATTCCCGCGGCCAATGGCCCGTCCGGGCTCGGCGGCAAGATCATCAACCCGTCGCTCGACTGCGCAAAATAGCGCGCGCTACGGCCGCGTGAGCGCGATGTAGATGCGGCGACCGTCACGCTCGACGAGGAAGCTCAGCACGCGACCTACGGGCACCGCGTCGAGCTGGCGCTTGAGGTCGGCGACGGTCTTCGTCGGCTGATTGTTGACCTTCGTGATGACGTCACCCTTCTGAATCCCCGCGTCCGCAGCGGGAGCGTCTGCCGTGACCTGCGTGACGAGTACGCCGCCCGCCTTGCGGTCGCGTCGGAGCCTGTCCGCCATCTCCGGGGACACGTTCGTGAGTGTGAGGCCGAGACCCGCGACCGGCGTCCCTGGCTCCTGCTCGCGCTTGCCGAGCCGCGGCGGGCCCCGCCCCTCCTCGGGGAGCTCGCCCAAGGTGACCTGGAGCGCCTTCTCCTTGCCGCTGCGCCACACGACGAGCGGTACCGCACGGCCGACGCCCGCGTTGGACGCGAGCCACGGGAGGTCCTTGGAGTCCCCTATCGGCTGGCCATCGAAGCTCAGGATGACGTCTCCAGGTTCGATGCCGGCCTTGGCCGCGGGACCCTGCTTGACGAGCTCGGCCACGAGCGCGCCGCGCGGCTGGGAGAGGCCCAGGCTCTGCGCCAAGGCCTCGGTCACGGGCTGAATCATCACACCGAGCCAGCTGCGCTGGATGTGGCCACCCTCGAGCTGCGGCAGGATGGTCTTGACCATGTTGATCGGGATCGCAAAGCCGATGCCCTGCCCCGCCGAGTTGACCGCGGCATTGATACCGACGACCTCGCCACGAATGTTGAACAGCGGCCCGCCCGAGTTGCCCGGGTTGATGCTCGCGTCGGTCTGGATGAAGTTCGCGTAGAGCTGCCGGCCGTCGGGCGCCACGTCCTTGCGGCCCTTGGCGCTCACGATCCCGGCCGTCACGGTGTGCGAGAGCCCGAATGGGTTGCCGATGGCCATGACCCACTCGCCGATATCGAGGCGGTCCGAGTCCCCGAGCGGCGCGACAGTGAGCGGCTCCTTGGGGACGATCTTGATGAGCGCGACATCGGTGCGGGGATCGGTACCGACGACCTTGGCCTCGTACGAGTGGTCGTTGGAGAGCGTGACCTTGATACGCGTTGCGTTCTCGACCACATGGTTGTTGGTCAGGATCCAGCCGTCCTTGTTGATGACGAAGCCGGAGCCGAGCCCCTTGCCATGGCCGTGCGGCAGGCCGAAGCCGAACGGAAAGCGATGACCGTCGGTTTTCTGGTTGCCGCCGCGCTCAACGCCAATATTGACGACGGCGGGGGACAAGGACTTGGCCAGCTTGGCGATGGTTCCAAAGGTGAAGGGCGTGTCCGCCGCGATGGGACCCGGGCCGGCGGCCTCGGTCCAGAGCTTGTCGGCGCGTGCGTCGCTCAGCCAGCCGCGACGGGCGGCGAGGCCGAGGCCCAGAACGACAGCCAAGCTCGTCACGATCACGCGAATCCATCGGCGATTCCACAGGTTTCTCATGGGCGAGGTCCTCCAGTCAGGCGCATCAACCGGACCTGGCGCGCGCCTATTCCGCGGCCTGGAGCGCGGGGAGCACGACGGTGAACGTGGCGCCCTCTCCGACCTTCGAGGCCACCTCGACGCGCCCGCCCAGGTTCTTGACGAGCCGCGAGCAGATCGCGAGGCCAAGGCCCGTGCCGCGCTCCTTCGTCGTGAAGAAGGGGATGAACAGGCTTGGGAGCATGGAGTCCGGAACGCCGGGGCCCGTGTCCTGAAACGCGATGCGCAGCATATCGCGCGCTTCGCCGCTCGTCTCGTCCCGATCCGGCTCGACGCTCGTGCGCACCGTGAGGGTACCCGTCGCGCCCATCGCCTCGAGCGCGTTGCGCGCCAGGTTCAGGAGGACCTGCTTGAGCTGTTCCGGCTCGCTCTGGACGACCGGGAGCGACGGCGAGAGCTGGAGGCTCAGGACGACGCCGCCAAGATCGCTTGCGCGCAACAGGTCCGCGGTCTGCTCGACGAGGCGATTGACGTCAGTCGGGACCGGGTTGGTCTTCAGCGGCCGTGCGTAGTCGAGGAACGATGAGACGACCGAGTTGAGCCGGTTGGCCTCGTCCACGATGACCGCGAGGATCTCGGCGTCGACCGGCTCGCCACCCCGCACGTCACCGTCGAGGATCTGCGCGGCGCCCTTGATCGCGCCGAGCGGGTTGCGGATCTCGTGGGCCAGACCGGCGGCCATCTCGCCCAAGGCCGCAAGCCGGTCGCGCTCCCGGAGGCGAGCGACGAGCCGTGAGTTCTGCAGCGTGGTCGCGATCTGTGCGGCGACGGCCATGAGGCCGCGTATCTCCTCGTTGGAGTAGGCCTCACGCAAGCGCTCGTCGTGCACGGCGAGCACCCCGGCGAGCTCGTCCTCGATGAGGATCGGGAGCGCCACACCGGCGTGGAGCGCCGTCATCGTGGCGACGACCTGATCGAGCTCACGTGCTCGAATGGACACCGGGGAGTCCGCGCGACCCGCGCGCGTGCCGCCCGCTTCGTCGAGCTGGCGCCGTTCGCGCTCGAGCGCGTCGAGCACCAGGACCCGCGGCTCAGCGAGGCGCCGCACGAACGGCGGATGCTGCAGTCGATCCAGCCGTTGGGGCGGAGCGGGGCCGAGATGACCGCGCAAACCGAACGCGCGCCCGTTGTCCTCGACGAAGTAAATCGCGGCGTGTGTCACGCGTCGGGACTGCTCGAGCCGCGCAAGCGCGATGTCGACGAGCGCACCCGGGTCGATGACGCTCTGGAGCCGCGTCCGCAGGAGCTCCAGGGCCCGCGTGAACTCGAAGCGCTCGCGGAACAGAAATCGGCTGAGGCGGTCCTCGACGACCGAGCGCAAGGGCTCAAAGAGAATGAAGACGACGAGGCTCGCGACGAGCGTGTTGAAGATGAACAGGTCGAGCTCGCGCCGCCACCAGACGACCAAGAGGAGAAACAGACCGCCGAGGACGACCGAGAACGACGCCAAGACGATGGCCCGCGCGAGGAACTCATAAAGGTCGAGGACCCTGAGCGTGAGCACGACATGAAAGAGGAAGTAGAGGAAGACGACCGTCAAGATGTTGCCGAAGAAGAAAAATCCGATGTCCGGCAAATAATCGAGGAGTGCGAGCGTAAACGCGATACCGCCGCCGATCATGAGGTAACGGAGCCGGGCGCGCTCGATGCGGGACTCGATCCGCACGAAGCGCCGATAAATGAGGAACAGCGCCGCATACAGCGCCAGGAACACGTGCCCGAACAGGGCGTCGAGGACGAGGTCGGACTCGCGGTGAACGTTGGTCGCGATCAGAAGCGCGAGTGCCATAGACCCGACGCCGAAGAGCACGACCAGGCGGCCGGTCCACCGAGCGCGATCGCCGACGAACGCCCGGAAGAACCGCAGCGCGTTGACCGGGATGAGCATCGCGACGTACGAGCGGAGCTGCAGCAGCGCCTCCGGCCCGGAGCCGGCGTACACGTAGAGGGCGTCGCTGACGTACCACGCCACGAGGTTGAACGTGAATACGCTGTACAGCACGTACAGCTTGTTCTTGCGGTCGCGGAGGAGAATGTTGACTGCGAGCGCGCTCGAGACGATGGCGGCGAGCAGCGCGCTCTGGATTCGAATCCAGGGGTCCACCCTGGCGACCCGCAGCGGCCCGCTATTCCTGAGGCCGCTGTTCCACGGCGAGGTTGATCTTGTGGTAGCCGTTCTTGGCGCAGGCCATCATGATCCGCTTCATGGCCATGTACTCGACGTCAACGTCCGCCTGAATGATGACCTCTTCGGGAGCCGGCTTGCCCTTGTTCTCGCGAGCGAAGGCGCGACGCTTGTCGATGAGCTTGTTGGCCAAGGGCCGCGTGACGACGTCGTCATCCGCCTTCTCGTCGAGCAGCGTGGCCGTGTTGACCACGACCTGGCCCTCGAGCTTCACGGCGGCAGGCGAGACCTGGAGGATCAGCGCGCGCTGAAGCTCCTTGTTGTTCATCGCCTTCGGCATCTTGATATCTTTGTCTTGCGTGACGATCTCGCCCGTGGCGTTGAACAACATGAGGAGAAAGGCCACGAGCACGGTGAACATGTCGACCATGGCCGTGAGGTTGATGGTCACGTCCACGTTGCGGTTGCCGCGGTGCGTGAGCTTCTTCTGCATGCGGCCCCCGACGGAGCCGAACATCGGGTTTCCAGGCTTGTTGACCGACATGACTAGCTCCGCTTCCTGAGCTCAGCGAGAAGAGATGGCACGGCGTCGTCGGTTCCCAGCGAGATCCCTGTCAATTGGAGACCGATGCAGACGTCCATGGTAGACACGATGTCGTCGTACCGCACCCGATCCCGCCCCACGAGGAGCACCGCCTTGTGCTTGTTGCCCTTCTCGTCTTTGGGCAGCACCGCCTGCATCTTGGAGAGCGCCTCGGTGAGCTCCTTGGTGGGCAGCTTGCCGTCGGGCTTACGACGCAGGACGGCGATCTCGCGGTCCGTGTCGCCCTCTTTGATGTTGAACACGTAGCCCGCCTGATCGACCACGAGCTGGATCTTGCTCACCTTGGGCGGCTTGTCCTTGTCGTTCTGACGCGGAGCCACCTTCGGGATGACCTGCTCGATGTCGATCTTGGCCATCTTGTTCCAGATGGCCGTGAGCATGAGGAACGCCAAGAGGCAGCTCATCATGTCGACGAAGGCGGTGAGATTGACGTTGACGTCGAAGCTTCGACCGCCTCCGCCACTTCCTGGTACCGATACGCCTGCCATTCGCTACTCCTCTCGCGCGCCGCATTCAAGCAGCACACGGGCGGCCCGTCAACAAGCCCGACGCTCGGAGGTTGCGACCCGCGCTCACCACCGGTAGCTTCTTGGCCGTGACCGACAGCGAACACGCCGATACGCCGATCCCCAATCGCATGCCCTCGCCGCCGATGGAGGGCCTGCCCAGCCTGCAGGGGCCGAAGCGGCGGGGCGCGAGCCTCCTGGCCTGGACGTTCATCCTCGGCGCCGTCAGCGTGTTCCTGCTGCTCCTCTACATGTTCAGCGGGCAAATCTCCCAGACTGCGAATATTTTTCAACCCCCGCACTTCCACTACATCCTCGTCGACGACGCGCTGTCGGCGAAGCTCTCGTTTCCGGACCTGGTCGAGGGCACGGTCCAAGTGCCAGCCGGCCTCCCAGCGAGCGTGAAGTGCGAGGCGACGATGAGCCGCACCCCGGCGAGCTGGACGCTGCGCGTCGGCGACCGCGTCGAGACCAAGACCACGTGCGACTTCACCCTGACGGCGCCGTCGGTGCCGGGCGAAGTCATGCCCTTCGAGGTCGAGCTGCTCGACCGCGAGTCGGGTCTCAAGATGCACTCGCAGAAGCTCGCGCTCGCGGCCGTGCCCGCCGAGGACACGCTACAGCTCACGCACGTCGTACCCTTTGGCACCGAGGGCACGCCCGGCGTGGAGACGGGGCTCAACGCTGCGCACCGCTCCAGCGTGCTCGGCAAGCTCTTCGTGCTGGAGGCGCCTCCGGCCAAGGACGACCTGCGCGTCCTGGTCTTCGTCGGCCGCGTGGACGAGGCGATGCGGCTTCAAGCGGCGGTCGATATGGAGGCGATGTCCAAGGGCGAGCTCGTCGCCATTCAGACGCCGCTCACCGAGTACCGGGGCTTTGGCCAGAAGGGCAAGGGCTACTTCTTCCAGAGCCCAACGGCCGTTTGGATCGGCGACGCCAAGGATCGCGGCGTCGTCTTCCGGCTCGTGACGGCCGTGTTCACCAAGAGCGAGGCCGAGACGTTCCTGAGGCGCCACCTCAACCTGGTGCTCATCGGCGATGGACCCAAGAAGCGCGCGCGCCTCGAGGTGCGCCCGGCGTCCATCGAGGAGCTGCGCAAGGTCGCGTTTCGCGGGCTCGTCTCCTCGGACCTGCACCTCGTGCGCGCGGCCGCCGAGACGACCGAGCTACCGGACGTGACCTGGGAGCCTTCGGTGCTCGCGGCGCCGGTGCCCGCCGTGGTGCCTTGACCTCCGCCAGAACCGCGCACCGAATCCACTGATCGCGTTCATTGACGCACCGCGGACCATCCGTTAACCTCGCCCGGCGGTGTGGTGCGTCGTACCCTGCTGGGGCTCGACCGCGATGACCGCCTGAACCGAGGTGTCGCGTCGTGCGTTCCATGCGAGGCGCCTCCCGGCTGCTGTGTGCCGGAGTGCCGTGCTCGAAGGGCAAGCGTGCGAAGTGAAGGTGGCCCGAGCGTGACCGAAGCGAACATGACCGGAACGAAATCGATCGACACGAGATTTTTCTCGGAAACCTTCGCCCGCGCACGATGTCATAAGGTGGCGGAGCCGCGCGCGACCGCAAGGCGAGGGTGAGCAATGGCGACGACCCAAAAGCAAGCGCAGCCACAGACGACCGAGCCGCGGATCCTGCGGGTCGGCGTGGTGCAGGACTCCAAGATCATCGAGGAGCGGCTGCTGCGTCGACGTGCGCCGGTCACCGTGGGCCAGTCGATCAAGAACACGTTCTGCTTCCCGATCTCCAAGCTCCCCCGCAGCGTCACGCTCTTCGAGGTCAAAAACGATCGCTATGAGCTGCGCTTCGACGAGGGCCTCAAGGGCCGCGTCGCGCTCGATGACAAGGTCTACGACCTGACCGAGCTCAAGGCGCACAAGAACGTCCAGAAGAAGGGCACGTCGCTCTACCTGCCGCTCGACGAGAAGAGCCGCGGCAAGCTCGTGCTCGACGAGATCACCTTCTTGTTCCAGATGGTGCCGCCACCGCCCAAGCGCGCCAAGGGCAAGCTCCCGATGCTCGCGCAGGGCTGGCTCAAGGACGGGCTCAAGCGCGAGTACGTGCTCATCGTCGGCATGATCTGCTCCATCTTCTTTCAGGGCGGCGGGCTCGCCACCTCCAAGGCGCTGCAGAAGCCGCACTGGATGCTCAATCGTCCGGAGATGAGCATCGAGGTGCTCGCGGTGGACGTGGAGTTCAAAGAGGAGGTCCAGAAGGAAGAGGAGAAGAAGATCGAGCCGGAGAAGAAGGACGACGGCGAGGTCGCCAAGAACGAGTCGCCGGTGGAGAGCGAGCCGGTGCCCATGGTCACGGAGAAACAGCCGGAGCAGCCCAAGCCGGCAGGCTCGCCGGACAAGCCTCGGGGACCGGCCCGCCCGGCAGCAGGGACGCAGGCCAACTTCAAGCAGCGCACGGCAGTGGCGCTCAAGAAGAACACCATCTTGGGCGTGCTCGACACGGCAGGTGGCGGACCCTCCAGCCCGGACGCAGGACCCAACGCCGGCAAGTACGCGAGCGCGTTCGATCCTACCGGCATCAACACCAGCGCGACCAAAGAGGGCTTCACCTCCCCCGTCGGCCCGGGTGGGGGCGGCGGCGGCGTTCCAGGCGGTACGGGTCAGCTCAAGGGCCTCGAGAAGGGCGAGCGCACGACCACCAAGCTCGAGACGGGCACGGTCAAGAAGACTGAGAAGACCGAAGAGAAGAAGGTCAACTACAACGTCAAGCTCTCCCCGGTCACCGCCGGTGGTGGCGGCGGTAAGCTGGACGTAGCGTCGGTCAATCAGGTGTTCCGTCGTCGCGCCAGTGCCGTCCGTGCGTGCTACGAGAGCCGCATGCACGCCAACTCCAACCTGGGCGGCAAGATCGTCATTCAGTTCACGATCAGCCCCGCGGGGCGCGTCACGGCCATCAGCGTGCTGTCCAACTCCACGGGCGACAGCCAGGTCGCAAGCTGCATTACAGACAAGGTCAAGAGCTGGAAGTTCGATGAGCCGGAGAACGGCTCGGTGATCTTCACCATCCCCATCGTCCTCTCCAAGGGCTGAGACCATCTCGTCGACCGACATGGAGCGCCGCCCGTGGACGCGATGGCTTTGGCTTGGCCTGCCCGGCTTTGCAGAGGTCGCGCTCGCGCTCGGCGCGCGCAGCACGCGGCTGACTCCAACGCACGCGGACTGGGACTCCGTGCTCGCTGTGGTCGACGCCGAGCTAGCCCCGGGCGACGTCATTTGGGTGCACCCGACCTGGTCGGCTGCGCCCTGGGCCGAGCTCGAGGCCATCGCGCTCAACAAGGGGCTCGCGCGCGGGAACGTCTTCCTGCACGCCGATCCGGTGACAGAGGCCGACGTCGCGCGCTTCAGGCGCGTGTGGCTCCTTCAGCGTACGGGCGACGCTCCTCCCCAGCCGCTTCGAGGCGCCGTCGAGCCACGCCATGCGGGAGGCCGCCTCCAAGTGCACGTCGCGACCGTGGCCGTCGGAGCCGTCGCGACGGACTTTCTGGGCACGCTGGAGAAGGCCCAGGTCGAGCGAATGGAGCCAGATGGTGGCCGCGGCGCTCCGTGTCGATGGTCGGGTGACCGGCAGCGGTGCGAAGGGCCCTTCTGGAAGGACGTCCGCGTGCAGTGGACGGAGGTCGGGAACACGCGTCGACGGTGTGTGTTCGCGCAGCCGCATCCCGATCGCGGCACGCTACGGATACGCTTTCCAGCAGTACCGCTCGGGACGCGGTTGGTGGGCGGCGTGGGCCTGAACCTGTGGGCCAATCGCTATGAGGAAGGCTCCGACGTCCGTTTCGGGATCGCGGTCGACGGCGCGACCGTCTACGAGACGCAGCTGCCGCGCCAGGACTTCACCTGGCACACCGTCGACGTCCCCACGACTCCGGGAGCGCACGAGGTGGTCGTCTCGCTCTCTGCCGACGACGCGCGCTGGCGCCAGGCGTGCTTCGATCTCGTCGCACTCGAGGCCGCGCCATGACCGGCCCGCACCTGCGTGCCTACCTCCGCGAACGCTTCCCCATCGGACCCTACCTGGTCTTGATCACCGCCATGACGCTCGCGACGCTCGGCGCGGCCAGCCTCGCGACGGCCGAACCCGTGCGCGTCGGGGCAACGCTCGGCCTGAGCGTACTGGTGCTGTTGTGCGCGTTCTTCCATCTGCGCGTCTTCGACGAGCACAAGGACTACGCCAAGGACCTCCAGGCGCACCCCGAGCGCGTGCTCTCCCGCGGGCTCATCACGCTGGCCGACCTGCGTCGGCTGGGAGGCCTGGCCATCGCGCTCGAGCTCGGGGCGGCGGCGCTGCTCGGCGCCCACGCGCTGGCCTGGACCGTCGCCGCGCTCGGTTTCAGCGTGCTCATGCGCTACGAGTTCGGTGTCGGGGCATGGCTCGGCAGGCACCTCGTGCTCTACGCGCTGACCCACAACCCGGTCGTGGGGCTCCTGCTGGCCGCCGTGCTCGCGGGTGCTTCGGGCACCATCACCACGCACCCCGCGATGCTGGCGATGCTCGCGCTCGGGACGTTCACCTCGCTCGGCTTCGAGATCGGCCGCAAGCTG
The DNA here is from genome assembly GCA_005776585.1 of Pseudomonadota bacterium. Taxonomy (GTDB): domain Bacteria; phylum Myxococcota_A; class UBA9042; genus SXOX01. The sequence goes on from SXOX01000152.1 coordinate 9,840, forward strand.
CGCGCCGCCTACGAGGAGCGCGACGGTCAAGACACGTACACGGCCGCGCTCGGCATTCCGCGCGCGACGCTGCTCCTCGGGGTCGTGCAGCTCGGCTCGGTCGCGAGCGCCCTGCCCTTGCTGCCGAGCTCGAACACCGACGTCGTCGCTGCGCTCCTGCTCATTCCGGCGACGCTCACGGCCGTCCGCTTCGTGCGCGCGCCGTCGACCGCGACACGCAAGGCCGTCGAGGGCGTGTCGTCGCTGCTGGCGCTCGGCCTGTACGTGCTGGTCGCCATCGCGGCCATCACGACCTACGGCGCACGCTTCTCCTAGGCGCTACCAGCCGAGGCGGTGCTTGAGCACCTCGAGGCGCGCGTCGATCTCGTCGGTGGTGAGCGCCTTGTAGCGCGGCGGGAGGAAGCGGCCATCGGTGCATTCCTTGACGGCCACGAGGTCCATGTACTCGAGGTGGGCGGCGTGGGCCATGGGTCGCGCGTCGGCGAAGACCTCGGCCAGGATGTCCTTGAACGCCCGACGCTCCTCCGGCGCGCGCCCTCCCTGCAGGTCGAAGACGCGACTGGCGCGCACGAGCAGCGCCTCCATCTCGTTGCCCCCGACCTCGAGCGTCTCCGGCAAGTCCGGCAGCTCCTCGCCCGCGACGCCGACCTTCTTGGCCAGGTTCTGCAAGAGCGCCTTGCGCTCCACGTGGTCCTGCGGCGGAAAGAGCGGGACGTGCACGTCCAGACGACCCTGCCGCTTGAGGTCCACCTCGACGAGATCGGGCCTGCTGGTCGCGAAGACCCAGATGATCTTGCCGCGATTGCGGGTGTCGCTCATCTCCTTGGCGAGCATGGCGTAGACCCGCCCGCCGAGGCCGCCGTCGTTCGAGCCGCCGTCGCGCTTACCGGTGGCCTGGTCGGCCTCATCGACGAAGACCATGACCTGACCGAGCGCGCGCAGGATCTCGAAGATCTTCTCGAGGTTGCCCTCGGTCGAGCCCTGCCACTTGTCGCGGAAGTTCTTCATGACGACGCACGGGATGCCGATCTCGCCCGACCAGCAGGTCGTGAGGAAGGTCTTGCCGGTGCCGATGCGCCCGCAGAAGAGGTAGCCCATGGGCACCGACCGCAGCCGACCCGTCTTGATGAGCGTGGCGTCTTCGCGCAGCCAGCGTTTTACTTCGTCAAGTCCGGCGACGCTGTCCAGCGTGTAGCTCGACTCGATGAAGTCCAAAAGGCCGGCGCACTCCTTCTCGATGAGCTCGCGGCGCTGGCGCACGAGGTAGGCGGCGTCAATGGTGTGATCGTTCTTGGACGCGAGCTGGAGCGCGTTGCGCAGGTTGATGCGCGAGAGGCCGATGGAGCGCTGCGCGAGCACGTCGGCCGGGACCTCGAGCTTGGCCGCGATAGTGGGCTCCTGGCGGCAGAGCTCGGTGACGAACTCGTGCAGCTCGGGCGCCGTCGGCAGGGCCAAGTGAATCTTGGAGGCGTGCGGGTTGTTGGCGAGCGCGGAGTGCAGGTCGTTCAGCGTCTCCGCCACGAGGATGGTGAGCGCCTGGCCTGCCACGAGCGCCGGATCATTGGCCCAGTCCAGGAGCCGGATGAGCGCCTCGGCGTGCGAGCCCGAGACCTGGAGGCTATCGCCGCGCGGGGCGAGGAACTGCGCGTACTCGACGAGGACCGCGACCCGCAGTGGCTTGGTCACGAGCTGGTTGTTCTCGATGACGGGCCGCTGGGCCGCCCAGTCCAGAAAGCGGTCGATGACGGTGAGGGCCACGGCCGGCTGACGCGGGATGGCCGCCGGCGAGGTCGCGTATTGCGTGCCGTTCCACTGGTCGAAGCTCTTGAGGAAGGCCAGGAACTCCTTGAGCCCCTTCTTCGTCTGGACGCCCGTGCTGCGGTCGTAGGTCAAAATTACGTCGTACGGCGCCAGCATGACCTGCTCGAGGAACTGCCCGAGCGAGAGGAAGCTCACGACGCCGCCCGCGACGGGCGAGTGCGGCACGAGGTCGAAGACCGCGCCGTGCAGGATGAACTGGCTGGTGGTGCCGCTCCGGAAGACGGAGCGCATCTCTTCGGCCCAGGCGGGCAGGCGCGGCCGACTCATGGCGCCGGGCTCAGCTCTCGGGGACCTTGACGGCAGCGGGCGCGGCCGTCTCCACGGGACCGAGGTCCAGCGGGGCAGCCACGTTCGGCGACGCGGCCGCCGGGGCGGTGGACTTGAGGCCCATCTGCGAAGCGAACTCCGCCAGCGCCTGCGCCTCAAGCGCCTTCTGCTCGGCAGCGGACATGTTCCAGTCCGCGGCCTCGACTTGACCCTGCGCAACCTTGGCCTTGCCCTCCGCGTTGGCGATGCGCTCGTCGAGGTGCTCGTTGATCTTGTCCAAGTTGGCCCCCGAGCCGTCGATGTTGAAGGCGGTGGCCGACGCAATCTCGGTGAGCTGCGCCTGTGCCTCGGCCATCTTGGCGCGCGTGATCTTGCCCTCGATGGACTTGATCTTTTTCTGTGCGCTGTCGATGTAGACGTCTCGCTGCTTGGTCAGGGACTTCACTAGCTCTTCGGCCTGCACGAGCTGCGCCTTGTTCTCCTCGACCTGCCGTTGGAGGTCCTTGCTCTGAAGCGCCAGCTCGCCGGCCTTGTCCATTTGACTGGCGGCGAACAAGGCGGAGATGCGGCTCTTGAGCATCTCGTTCTTCTTCTCCTGTTCGAGCGTCTGCGCCTTCAGGCGCGAGACGAGCGCGTGCTGCTTGGCGAGGCTCTCGTTGTAGTTGGCCATGGCCTTCTTGAGCTCGTTCTTCTCGTTCTCGAGGAGCGCTTCGGGATTGGCGGCCTCCATCTTGGAGACGGCCTGCGACGACTTTCCCTTGAAGATCGCGACGATTCGAGCCCACAACCCCATCTTGACACCTCCACCAAACGCGGCGGCACTATAGGCGCGAGGGCCAGGGGCGTCAACGCGAACGACGGGGCCCCGTTCCCGCGGCCCAGCGTTGTCGCCAACAGCCGCGGTCGGCTATGGTGCCCCCATGCTCGACCCGACGCGCATCGTCCCTCTCGTGTTTCTTCTTCTCGTGGCGCCCGCCGCACGGGCCGACGACCCGTGGGCAGCCATCCAGCGCTGCGACGTCCCCGAGCCCGGCACCTGCCCGGCCGTGGCGACCCTGCTCAAGGACGGCCCGGCCGCCGTCGCCGCCGTCGTGTCGGCGTTGCGCAGCGACGAGCAACGTTCGCGCTACGCGGCGGCTCGACTCGTGGGCCGGTCGGAGCTAGGCGATCCGGCAACGCAAAGCGCCACGCTGCTGAAGGCGCTCGCGGAGACGCCCGACCCCGTGCGCGGTGAGACGCTGAACGCCCTCGGTCGGCTCGAGACGACCGACGCGGCGGCCGCACTCGTCGCCGCGCTCAAGGACGGCGCGACCGACGCGCGCAATCGCGTCTTCGCAGCCCAGGCGCTCGACGGCAAGAAGGGCGACGCGGTCCGCCTGGCGTTGGAGACCGCGCTTGAGGACCCCGTCCCGCAGGTCCAGCAAGCGGCCGCGACCTCGCTGCGTGACCCCGCGGCGATTCCGGCGCTCATCCGGCGTGCGCTTTCAGAGAAGACGGCCGGCTTCGTGCGACAGGCAGCCGCGCTGTCGTTGGGCGCGATCGGCGACGTGCGGGCCCTGCCAGTGCTCGTCGTACTGCTCGGGTGTCCGAACGAGCTGGCGCGACGCGGCGCACTCATGGGGCTCGCGAGGCTCAAGGACACGACCGCCGCGCTGGCCATCACGTCGCTGGTTCGCGATCCCGCTGTCGGCGTCGATGCCCTCGACGCTCTCGCGGCGCTCGGTGCCTCCGAGGCGGCCGACGCCGTCGGTGCAGTCGCCGCCGATCCAACGGCTGCGCTCCCCCATCGGCTGCGCGCGCTCGCAGCGCTGGCTCGGCTCCAGGGCGCGAAGGCCTCGCCCGGGGTGGTGGCGGTGCTCACCGCCAACGAGGCAGAGCTCGCGCGCGCCGCGGCAGAGTGCCTCGGTCAGCTCGCGGACCCCACGACTGCGCCCGCGTTGGTCGCCGCCTTCGACCGCAAGGACGCCGAGCTCAACCGCACGCTGTTCTGGGCGCTCAAGGCGGTGACCGGCAAGGACCATGGGCTCGACCCGGACGCGTGGCGCGCCGCGATCGCGGCGCCTCCCAAGTCACCGTAGACACGGCCAAGTCCATTGATCTTGCCGCTCGGCGCCGGCAGACTCGCGCCATGTCGACGCCAAAGCACCTCCCAGCCTGGTATGACGCGGGAAACCCCATCGCGCCGACGGCCACGCAGTGGGCCACTCTGACCGAGTCCGAGCGCCGCGCCGTCTGTGCCGCGCTCCCCATCGAGGTCGAACACGACTTCATGAGCGAGGGGGATGCGCACGCGCGCGCGGTCCTCGAGTCCGCCGAGATGCTCACGAACCACTTCGGCGGCGGCGGCTCCGGTCCGCGGCGCTTCTACTTGGGCAAGTCGCTCATGGTCTACTACCCGGGCGAGGCCGGCTTCGCGCCCGATCTCTTCCTGGTGTTCGACGTCGAGGACCACGACCGCAACTCCTACGTGGTCTCCGCGGAAGGGCGACCGCTCGACTTCGTGCTGGAGGTCATCTCGGAAGGGGATGCCAAGAAGGACCTGGTGCGCAACGTCGCACGCTATGCGCGCCTCGGCATCCCGGAGTACTTCGTGCTGGACCTGAACCGCCGGAGACTGCACGGCTTTCGACTGCCCCCGGGAAGCACCGTCTACCAGCCGCTGCTGCCGCAGCTCGGACGCTTTACGTCGGACGTGCTCGGTCTCCACCTCGGGATGGAAGGCCGACGCCTTCGCTTCTATGTCGGCGAGGCCGCGGTCCCGACGGCGCGAGAGGTTCGGGAGCGCATTCAAGCGAGCCTGGATGAGACGGCCGAGAGCCTCAGGCTCGAGGCGCAGCGCGCGGAGACCGAGGCTCAGCGCGCGGAGACCGAGGCGCAGCGCGCGGAGACCGAGGCGCAGCGCGCGGAGACCGAGGCGCAGCGCGCGGAGACCGAGGCGCAGCGCGCCGCTGAGGCGATGCAGCGCGTCGCGGAGCTCGAACGACGCCTGGCCCAGCTGACGCGGCCCGAGCCTGCGTAGCGGCACTCGGGCAATTCCTCAGCGAGTCACGACTAGCTCTGCGGCTCACCCGTCGGTGGCGGCGGCGCGTCACCGTCCGTGCTGGGCGTGCCGTTGCCTGCGCTGCGATCCCGCCCGCGGCCTCGGCGGCGCGAACGGCGGCGGCGGTTGGCCCCCTCCTGCGCGCCCGTCTCCTCCAGGCCGCCCACGTCGGTCGTCTCCTCGGGGGCTTCGTCGAGGTCGACCTCGGGATCCAGCTCATCGCCGGGGTCCTTGGGTCGAGGCGCGGCCGCGACCGGAGGCGGCGGCGGACGCCGTGGCGGTGCGGGTGGCCGAGGCGCCTCGGCGCGTGGCGCGGGCCGAGCCGCGGGGGTCGGAGGCGGCGGCGGACGCACGGGATGCTCATGGCGGCGCTCCTCGATGCGCTTGGCCACGGCCTGCTCGGTGACCGGCGGAAGCGATGGCTCACCACCACCAGGGCTGCCCATCTCGTCTTTCGGCGTAAAGATGCGCTTCATCCATCCGAGGAAGCCCACGCCGCGACGGTCGCCCTGCCCGTCCTGGGGAGTGGCCGTCTCCGGGCGCGCGCCATTGGCGGCCGGAGTGCTCTCGACGACGTCTGCCGGGGTGTTCTCGACCTCGTCGATGTCGAGCTCCACCGGAGCGGCACCCTCCGTTGCGGGCACGGGGCCCTCGCCTGCGCCACCACGCCGCGGCTCACGCCGACCATCCCGATCGCGATTGCGTCCGCGTGGCCCGTCCCGATCCCGATCACGGTCGCGTCCGCCGCGGTTCCGGCCGCGTCCCCGCTCGCGCTCGCCGTCCCCCTCGCGCTCGATGCGCACGCGCTCGAGCTTGGCGATCGGCTCGTCCGCCAGGCCATCGACGTCGGGCTCGATGGGCCGGAACTCGAAGTCGTCGTCCTTGGCGGCCTCCTCGGCGCGGAGCAGCGCGTCGCGCTCGGCGATGGCGGCGTAGATGGCGGCGTGGTCGAACTCCAGCGCCTCCAGCCCGTCCTCGGGCTTGGGCAGCGGGCTCTGCTCCTTGCGGACGACCTCGTTGCGGATGAGATCGCAGAGCTGATAGAGCCGCTGCGGCGGCTGCTTTGGACCCTTCATCACGACGATGTCGAGCGCGACGAGGTTGGCCGGCATGTCGGCGTGCGCCACGACCTCGACGATGGTGCCGAGCTTCTGCTCGAGCTCGACGAGGTCCTTGCGTCGCCGGTTCAGGAGCAGGTTGGCGATCCCGAGCGGCGTCGTCGCGCGGACGTACTTCACGCCGCCGCGCAGGCACGCCTCCTCGATGCGCCGGAGCAGCGACAGACCGGCGGACGCCGGCGAGCGCACGCGACCGGTGCCGTCACACGCCTCACAGCGGCGCGCGACCGAGGTCGAGAGGCTCTTGCGGAGGCGCTGGCGCGACAGCTCCATGAGCCCGAACTCGCTGATGCGGCCGAACTTGAGCTTGGCCTTGTCTCGCGCGAAGGCCTCACGGAGGCGCTGCTCGACGAGCCGATTGTGCTTCTTGTCGCGCATGTCGATGAAGTCGCAGACGAGCAGCCCGCCCAGGTCTCGGATGATGACCTGGCGCGCGATCTCCTCGGCGGCCTCGAGGTTGGCGGTCAGCGCCGTCTCCTCGATGTCCTTCTCCTTGACGCGCCCGGAGTTCACGTCGATGGCGACGAGCGCCTCGGTGGCGTCCATGACAATCGAGCCACCGCTCGGCAGCTCGACGCGGCGGGCGAAGACGCTCTCGATCTGGTCCTCGGCGCCGAACTTGAGGAAGAGCGGCGACTCGCCCTCGTACAGGCGCAGCTTCTCCCGCGCGCCGGGCATCAGCACGGCCATGAACTCGCTGATCTCTTTGAGGATGCCGCGGTTGTTGACCCAGATCTCCTCGATGTCGTCGGTGAAGTAGTCGCGGATGAAGCGCACCGCGTGGCACCGGTCCCGATAGACGAGGCCGGCCGCGCGGCGCTCCTTGAACTTCTGCTCGACGGTGTCGTAGAGCTTGGTGAGGTAGAGCAGGTCCTTCTTGAGCTCGAGCGGGCGCTGATCGCGGCCGGCGGTGCGAATGATGACCCCGAAGCCATCGGGCACGCCGATGTCGTCGACCGTCTCCTTGAGCCGCCGGCGATCGACGTCGGTCACGCGCCGGCTGATGCCGTGCTTCTCGGTGTCCGGCATGAGCACGAGGTAACGGCCGGGCAGCGACACGTAGGTCGTGAGCGTGGCGCCCTTGGTGCCGATCTCGTCTTTGACGATCTGCACCATGAGCTCCTGCTTGTTCTGGAGGAGCTGCGTAATGTCGGGCCGCTTGTCGTTCTTGACGTTGGCCGGCCAGAGACGCTCGTGGATCTCGGACAGCGGCAGAAACCCCTGCTTCTCCTCGCCGAAGTCGACGAAGGCGGCTTGCAGGCTCTGCTCCACCTTGTGGATGACGCCCTTGTAGATGTTGCCGCGGCGGCCTTCGCTGTCCTCCGCCTCGATCTCTAGATTCTCGAGGCGGGTGCCGTCGATGATCGCGACGCGGCTCTCTTCCGCGTCAACGCTGATAAGAATTCTTCTAGCCATGGTGAAGTCGTGCTCCAGGGAGGCGCGCTGTTCGTCCCAGGTGGGCGCCTCAAAGAGCTCCGAACGTCCCTCATGCTCATCCTCCGCCTCCCGGATCGGGTGTGTTGGAGGTGGCGCCATCGACCTCGGAGGTCGCGCCGTCGCTGAGGGGTGCCGTCGTGTCGGCGGTGTCCGGAGCGGGTGTGGTGTCGAGGCCGTCGGAGCCCGTGCTCGCGTCGGCCAGAGTATCGGGACCGCTGGTGGCGCCTGCGCCATCGACGAGTGCGTCGAAGGCAAGGGTCACGCCGCCGTCGGTCGCCCGCGGATCGGTGTAGGTGGCATCGGCCGGAGTCAGGAGACAGCGTCCATCTCGATCGACGGTGCCCCCGGGGCACACGTCCTCCGTCTTGCACCCCGCGGCCAACGTCACGACCGTCGCGAGGACGGCGAGCGCAAGCTGAGGCTTGACAAGAGCGAGTCCGGGGTGGGAATCGAGGATGGCGAAAGCTCCGTGGGCCGGTCTGCAGGACGCTCCTACACCTCCGGCGGTGTCGCGCTTCTACTCGAAGGAGCGACCGGCGTCAAGGACCCGCTGCATCACGAACGTCGCCTGGCGCGCGTGACGACCGAGCCTCGATCTGGCAGAGTTCGCGCCGCGATGAGCGACCTTCCTCGAATCGACGCGGAGCCCGAGCGGGTTCTGGCACGCCCCACGGTCGTCCTGGTCGTCGATGACGAAGAGGCGGCCCTGGCCGTCATCCCCGAGGCGCTGCGAGACGGGCTGGAGGATCTCGGCTGGCGGTCTTTGGTCATCGAGACGGCCTCGAGCGGCGAGGAGGCCATCGAGGTGGCCACCGCGCGCGGTGAGCTGCACCTGCTGGTCACCGACGTCATCATGCCGGGCATCGACGGCATCGAAACGACCGCGCGGCTCCGGGCGCTCTTTCCGGAGCTCGCCACAGTCGTCATGACGGCGCATGCGCCGCAGCACACGACTCCCATTCGGGCGTTGCGTCTCGGTGCTGCGGACTATGTGACCAAGCCGGTCTCGCCCGACTACCTCGTCGAGACGTGCCACCGCCAGCTCCTGCTCCATCACCTGCGGCGTGAGCGAGACGAGAGCCGCACGCTACTCGAGTCGCTGCTCGACAGCACCGACGCAGGCGTGCTGTGTGTGCGAGGCGAAGAGCTGCTGGCCATCAACGCGGCGGCAACGGCGCTGCTCGGCCCGCTCAGTACAGGACACGGCGTGAAGGAGCGGCTGCGCGAACTGGGTCTCGACGCGGCGCTCCACACCGACGGTCAACAGAGGTCGAACATCGAGGTGCGCCTTCCGGCGGATCCCGAGTCGGGGCGCGCGGCCAAGGTGATCGCGGTCGCCAGCAACACGGTGACGACCCGCAGCGGCCGGCGTCTTGGTGACGTCCTCGTCCTGCGCGACGTGACGTCGCTGTTGGAGCAGCGCAGCGTCGAGTCCTTCAAGAAGATGGCGGCCATCGCCGCACACGAGATGAAGAATTCCGTCACGGGCCTCGGGCTCATCACCCAGCATCTCGTCGCGCGCCTCGAGGCTGGCCACATCGATCCCCAGGAGACCGGGCAGATGGCCCAGATCATCCTCGACACGGTCGGGCGCCTCGATCGCTTTGCGCGGAGCTTCCTCGACTTCAGCCGGGTCCCGGATCCGGCGCTGTTGCGCGCAGAGCCCAACGGGATCGTGGTCGAGGCGCTGGGCTTGTACGGCGAGAGACGGGGCCTGCCGGACTGGGTTCAGCTCGTGACGCGCCTGGGTGACGGCCTGCCGCAGGTCTGGGCCGATCGCGACCTGCTGTTCCAGGTCATCCAGAACCTCGTGCTCAACGCGGTCGACGCGATGCAGTCGCGCGGCAGGGGCACCATCACGCTCGAGACGGGCGCAGGGGAGCTCGGCGGTAGTCCAGCCGTGCGCATCGCCGTACACGACGACGGTGAAGGCATCCCGCCGCAGCTGCTCGAGCGAATCTTCGAGCCGAACGTCACGACGCGCGAAGCTGGGACCGGACTCGGCTTGGTCATCGTACGCGATATCGTCCACAAGCACGGCGGGACCGTGCGCGTACGCAGCCAACGCGGGCATGGCGCCACGTTCGAGGTGCTGCTCCCCGCGGCCAGCTGACCTCGCGGAGCGCACGTTGTTGGCAAAACCAGCTAACTCGCGGTAACGTCGGCGATTGCTGCCCTATGCTCGCGCGCCATACCATCGTCGGCTTCTTCGTCGCGCTCCTGCCCGGCCTCGCCTCCGCCGAGCCGCCGGAGGACGACACGCCTGAGCCGACGGCCGTGCCTACCCCACTGCCGAGCTCCATCGCCGGTCGCTGCGAGGCGCTCCTCCCGATGATGGAGCGCGTCGCGACCGCCCAAGGCGTCGATGTGGGCCTGATGGTCGCCGTGGCACGCATCGAGAGCGGCTTCGATCCGCGCGCGGAGAGCCGAGCCGGTGCCCTGGGGCTCATGCAGGTCATGCCGGGGACCGGCCGGACCTTTGCGTGCGGAGACCTGAAGGACGCCGAGCAGAACGCCCAGTGCGGAGCGAAGGTGCTCCGTAAGTACTTCGAGCGCTACAAGAACAACGCGGCGTTCGGGCTCTCGGCCTATCACATGGGCCCACTGCACGCCGATCGCGCGCAGACCGACGCGCGGCTGCCGCAGAACCTGTCCTACGTCGAGAACGTCCTCCGCGTACGCTCGCGCTTCCTGCGCGCGGGGGGCTCGTGCCGCGTCATGGCGCAGCCCGTCGGACCCCAAAGAGCACCCTAGCGCACGGCGATGAGGCTGGAGGTCACGCCGGGCGTCGCACTCGGGGCGTAGCCGACGACGACGGTCAGCCCGTCGTACAACACGACGTCCATGGCCGCGGCGCTGGGCGTCCCCGTCGTGCCGAACGCGCCGCTGCCATCGATGGGCAGACACGCGGCGACGCAGCTCACCGTCGCGGTGGTGACGAGTCCATGCTCGGTCCAGCCTTGGCTCGGCGCGGAACCCGTGGCGTGGAGCCAGACCGTCGCGGTCGTCTGGATCGCGCCGGCGCGCACGCCGGCCAAGACGGCCGTGTCCGCGTCCATGCCGACGCCTTGAAAGTCGACCTGAGACTGCGACGTCGCCGCCGTCGTTACGACGGTCCACTCGGACTTGCCGGCGGTGGTCGTGCGTGCCCGAAGGAGCCCACGGGTCCCGGCCCACCAGACGGGCGAACCGGCGACGCTCGCGACGTCCCGCGAGCGACTGGGCCCGCTCGCCTGATCGAAGTAGGAGACGCCAAAGTCCGTGCCGCTCTGCGTCGGGAAGGCGAACGCGTCGCTCGACCAGCCGAGCGCGCCGACGGCGAAGTCGGCGACCAGCATTGCCTGCGCGCCGCCGGTGGCTCCCATCCAGCTGCTCATGGCGCGCGGTTGCTCGGACTCGGCAAAGCTCGGCCACGCGATACCGAGCTTGGCGCAGGTGTTGGAGGTGCGCGCACAGTGCACGATCCAGGAGGCGCCATTGGTTCGACCGGCCAGGAACAACGGCGTGAGCGGCTGGCCCGGAGCGGCCGGCGCGGCGTGAGCGGCCGTGGTACCAGCCGCCTCGGGGAAGGTCGAGAACGCGTCGTCGAGAGCGCTGCCAAAGGCCCAGACGCCGTCGTCGTCCTGCGTCAACAGCCGTCCGGTGGCCGTCACCGCGACACGGTCTCCGAGCGCGACGTAGCGGTCGGAGACGAGCACACTCGCCGGCACGACGGTGGAGGCTGCCGGCCCGGTGGCGCCGAGGGTGACGAGGAAGGCGCGAACGCCGGTAATGCCCGAGTCGCCGCCCGTGGCGACGATCTCGCCGTCGGAGACGCCGATGTGATCGAGCCAGGTCTGGCCCAGCGCGCCCGAGGGCGAGCCCACCGTCGCGACGAAGCCGGCGCAGACGCCCGCGGCGCAGACGTCGGCCACGGTCTCGGCGTCGCCATCGTCGCACGCGAGCACGTTGGGCGTATGCGTGCAGTCCGCGACGGCGTCGCACCCGTCGTTGGTGCAGGGGTTGTCGTCGTTACAAGCGCTCGCCTGCGGTGCGTGGTCGCAGACGCCGTCCTTGCACGCGTCCGCCGTACATCCGACGCCATCGTCGCAGCTCTTGGCCGGGAACACGCAGCCCTGGCTCGGCTCACATCCATCGACCGTACACGGATTGGTGTCGGCGCACACGATCGGCGCGAAGATGCACCCGGTCGGCGCCGTGCAGCTGTCGGTCGTGCAGGCGCTGCCGTCGTTGCACGTGGCAGGGAGGTGCGCACAGCCTTGCCCGGTCACGCAGGCGTCGTCGGTGCACGCGTCGCTGTCGTCGCAGGCGTTGGCCACGTGGGTGCAGCCGCTCTTCGGGTCGCAGCCGTCCACCGTGCACGGCTCCGCGTCGGCGCAGCTCGCCGGAGTGGTGACGCAGCCCGTCGCGGGCGCACACGCGTCGTCGGTGCACGCGTCCCCGTCGTCGCACACCGGCGCCTCCGTGATGCAGCTCCCGGTCGCCAGCTCGCAGACCGGCACGTTGCAGGCGTCGCCGCCGCCACACACCTTGGCCGTTCCTTTACAATGGCCACCGACGCACGTATCCGAGGTGGTGCACTTGTTGGCATCATCGCACGACCCGGTCTTGGGCGTGGACTGACAGCCCGTGGCTTTCTGGCAGGCCGTCGTCATGCACGGCCCGCCGCTCGGACAGACCACGGCCGTGCCATGGCATCCAGTGTTGCCACACGTATCGGCCGAGGTGCAGGCGTCGCCGTCATCGCATGGCCCGCCCGGCGCGGGCGTAAAGACGCAGCCGTCCTTGGCCTCGCACGCGTTAGCGGTGCAGGCGTCGCCGTCATCGCAGACCTTGGGCGTCCCGCCGCAGCTCCCGCCGGTACACTGATCGAGCAACGTGCAGGCCTGACCATCATCGCAGGCGGTCCCGTCGGACACCTTGACCGTCGCGCAGGTGCCGGTGCTCTTGTCGCATTGGGCGACGTGGCAGGGGCCAACGTCCACGTCGTCGCAGGCGGGCACCGTGGCCGGATCGACAACGCAGCTCCCTTGCACACACTGGAGCTTCCCGTTGCACGCGTCGCCGTCGTCCGGACAGGGGCTCGTCGCGCTGCACCCGCACGTATTCTTCCCCGGAACGCACTGCACGCCGCTACACGCGTCGTCCTGCGTGCATGCGTTGCCGTCGTCGCAGGGACCGACCGCCGTCGCGTAGGTGCAGCCCGACTTCGGGTCGCAGGCGTCGCTCGTGCACACGTTGGCGTCGTTGCAGTCGAGCTTGGAGGTGCCCTTGCACACGCCCGCGTCGCAGACGTCGAGCGAGGTGCACGCGTCGAGATCACTGCACGGGGTGCCGCTGACGGGCGCGTGGGCGCAACCCGAGGCGGGCTTGCAGCCGTCGAGCGTGCAGGCGTTGCCGTCATTGCAGCTCAAGATGGCGCCGCCTCCGCAGACGCCCTTGGTGCACGACTCGCCGGCAAGGCACTGGTCGCCATCGTCGCACGCTGAGCCGTCGGGGAGCACATCGTGCTGGCAGCCTCCCTTCGCGTGACAGGTGTCCTTCGTGCACGAGTCGGCATCGGCGCAGTCGAGGGCCTTGCCGCCCAGGCACTTGCCGAGCTGGCAGACCTCGTCGCCGTTGCACACGTCTCCGTCGGGGCACGCCGAGCCGTCGGCCTTGGGCTTCGACACGCAGGTTCCCGAAGCCTCGTCGCACATCGCCTGGTCGCAGGGACCGACGGGGAGCGTGCAGCTCCACGCGGAGGAGGGCACCGTGCACTTGCCCGCGAGGCAGCGGGGGGTCCCACCACAGACGGAGGGTCCCGCGCACGCCGCCCCCTCGGAGCGGGGCCGGGTGACACACTTCTGGTTCTCGATGGCGACCTCGAGGCACGGGTCGGTCACCGGCGGCAGCTGCTTCTCGCAGCACGCGACGGTGAGGCACGGTCCGGGTCCCGGCGGCGTGTTGGGAACAGCCGCCGAGGGACCCTGGGCGACGACGGCCGAGCGATCGGGCCCCAGCGTCACGCCAAGCTCGACGCCGGCGGCGCCCTCCTCACCGCAACCGGACAGCGCGGCGGATTCAATGACAACGATAGCGAATGCGAGGGCGCGACAGCTCATTGGCGGATGGTACGGCTGGGGTGCCGAGCCCGCAATGAAACCCGCGTGGGAGACACGTGCCTCAAGTTTGTGGAGTCGACCCCAATCGAGTAGTCAGAAGGGCATGGGGCGCCACTGCACCTTCGGGATCGGGCTCGTCGTCGCGCTCGTGGGGTTCAGCAGCCGCGCCCACGGTGAGCAGCGTGGGTTCACGTCGGCGTTCCTCGGCTGGAACCCGGACTCGACGGACTTCGCCTACGTCTTCACCCGGCTCCGCGATGGCATGGAGAGCACCTTCCTCAAGGCGGTCAACGACTCGGGGCGCGCCGTGGCCAAGCCCTGTAAGGGCGGCGTACGGCGTCGCGCCAAGGAGCTCCAGTACGTCATCGAGGAGGTGCGAGGCCAGCGGCTGTCGAGCGTCGTGCAGGCCTTCGCCATCGCCGCGGGCAAGACGCTCCGTGTCGTCGTTGAGCTGTCCGGAGACCGGCTCTGGTACTCGGTCTGGCTGGACGACGTGAATCGCCCCGGGGAGCCGAGCCGCTTGAGCAAGGGCTACTTCGACGAGCTCTGGACGGGCGTGAACGCGCGCGTCTTCCCGGCGCCCAATCGGCAGTGGGCGGTCGTGGTACTGGAGCTCACGACCCCGTACCGGGTGGAGTCGTGGGTCGAGGGAGTGCGCCTGCGCGGCCTCGAGCGGGGCGGCAAGATCCCGTGAACGTGCTCTCGGAGACCTCGCGCGCCGCGCATCTGACCTGGCTGCGCGCCGATCCGGGCTCACACCTGCTGCCGTTGGGTGCGCTCTGCGCCTCGCCCGACGACTTCCTCGTCTATGGGCACGACGCGCCGCTCGCGGGAGTGGCGGTCTCGTGGCGCGGCGTGGCCCTCCCCTACGGAGATGCGCTGGCGGTCGCCGCGCTGGCGGGGCCTGTGCGGTCGCGCCACCCGATTCGGATGATCGTGGGCGTACGCGACACGGTCGACGCGTTCGTCGCCGGCATGGGTCGCAACCTCGTGCCCCGCGTGCTGCGGGACCATCGGCGCTACGTGTACACGCGGGACGCGGTGGACCGCGCGCCACGTCAGTCAGCGGCGGCTCCTCCGGCGGTGACCCTGCGCCTCGCCAGGGCGCGTGACCTCGATGCCGTCGTCTCGCTCGCGTCGTCCATGGAGTCCGAGGAGCTGCCCACGTCCTCCGGGCTCCGCGACGACCCCGGGTTTCGGCGCCACGTCGCGCGCCTCATCCGCGAAGGGCGGGCCTATCTCGGCACCGACGAGCGCGCGCTCCTCTTCAACGTCTTCATCTCGGTGCTGACCCCCGACGGCGCCGAGCTCGAGGCCATCACGACGCAGCTCGAGGCGCGACGCCGCGGTGTGGCGCGGAGCTGCCTCGGGGCATTGGCGGAGACGCTCTTCGAGAGCGGCGTGCCACGCGTGTCGCTGCACGTCCACGAAGCGAACGGACCGGCGGTCGCTCTGTATGAGTCGCTCGGTTTCCAGCGCGGAGCGGCGTTTCGACTCACGGTGATCTAGGATACCCGCATGACTTTTCCGTACTTCGTTATGTCCGCCGCGTGCGCCTGCCTCCTCTCGCTCACGGGCTGCGCGACGACGCAAGCCCCGTCTCAGCACGTCGTGCGCACGACGGGAGGCGTCGTCGTGAGCGTCGATCGCTACGCCTCCGACATCGGCGCGGCCGTGCTGCGGCGCGGTGGTCACGCGGTCGATGCCGCTGTCGCGGTCGGTTTCGCGCTGGCGGTCACCTGGCCCGAGGCCGGCAACGTCGGCGGCGGCGGCTTCATGCTGGTGCGCGAGGCGACGGGCGAGGCCATCTTCGTGGACTATCGCGAGACGGCCCCCGCAGCGGCGGGACCAACCTACTTCCTCGACGCCGCGGGCCGGGTCGATCCCCAGCGAGTGCGCCTCGGCGGCTGGTCGGCGGGGATCCCGGGAACGGTGGCGGGGCTCGCGGCGGCTCATGCGCGCTATGGCCGACTGCCGTGGAAGAGCCTGGTCGAGCCCGCAGTCGCGCTCGCACGAGACGGCTTCATCGTCGATGACCGCCTGACCGCCGGGCTCGCGGCGCAGCTGCCGGAGCTGACACAATTCCAGGCGACCCGCGACGTCTTCTTTCACGGCGGGAAGACGCCGGTCGCCCCGGGCGAGCGGCTGAGCCAAGCCGATCTGGCGCGCGTGCTCGAGACCGTCGCCAAAGACGGACCGCGGGCGTTCTACGAGGGTCCGTTGGCGAGCGGCATGGTCGAGGCGATGAAGGCGGCGGGTGGTTCGTGGACGGCGGCGGACCTAGCCGCCTATCGGGTCGTGATTCGTCAACCCTTGCGCTTCACGTTTCGTGGGCTGTCGCTCCTCGCCGCGCCCCCGCCCTCGTCGAGTGGCGTGGCCATCGGCGAGATGCTGGCGATCCTCGACGGCCTCGCTCCGGAGTCTCTCACCGCAGGCGCGCCCCAGACGCTCCACCTCTTGGCGGAGACGATGCGCCGAGCCTTCCTCGACCGCGCGCTCCACCTCGGTGATCCGGATCACGTGCCCGCGGTGACCACCGACGCGGCGCGCCTGCTGACACCGGCACACGCAGCCGAGCGGCGGACGTCGATCGATCGGGGACGCGCGTCGCGCAGCGCAGCGCTGGCGCCACCGGGGCTCCTGTCCGCGCCCGCCGAGGGATCGGACACGACGCACTTCAGCGTCGTCGACGCGGCCGGAAACGCCGTGGCCAACACCTACACCATCGAGGAGTCGTTCGGCTCCAAGGCGGTGCTGCCCGGCTATGGCTTCCTGCTCAACAACGAGCTCCACGACTTCAACGTCAAGCCGGGCCACACCGATCGTTCCGGCGCCGTGGGCACCGCGCCCAACCAGGTCGCGCCCGGAAAGCGTCCGCTGTCGAGCATGGCGCCGCTCATGGTGGAGCGCGCTACGACAGAGGCTGGCGTCACGCGCCACGGCGAGCTCGTCGCGGTCCTCGGCAGCCCGGGCGGACGCACCATCATCAACACGGTGTTTCAGGTCTTCCTCAACCTCTTCGTCTTCAAGCTCGCCCCCGAGGCCGCCGTCGCTGCGCCGCGCGTGCATCACCAATGGATGCCTGATCGCCTCTTCGTGGAGCGCGAGGTCCCGACCGCCACGATCGAGGCGCTCCTCGGGATGGGTCACTCCGTCGAGCGGCTCCCACGCAACCTCGGGCACGCCAACACGATTGTGCGCGAGGGCGACCGCTGGGTCGGCATCGTGGACGCACGCCGCGGTGGGCACGCGGCCGCGGCGCCGTAGCCGTTACTCCGCGGGATCGCAGCCAAAACCGTCGTCGGGCTCGTCCTTGAGCTCCTCGGCGAGCCGGCGAAACGCCGCGTGGTCGACGACGACGCCTTGGCCGATGAGGAACGCTGTCGCTCTCCGCTCCGCCTCGCGCGTGCGCCACTCGGTCCAGGCTGCCGTCGCCGCCATGTCGTCGCTCAGGAGGTTGCGAAAGCGGCGAAAGGGCTTGTCCCGCAGCAGCGCGCCGACGAGCCGCGGGCCGAGCAGGCCCGAGTACGCGCTCGCCGCGAACGCCTTCATGCTCTGGTACTCCTCGTCGGACTCCATGTAGGGGACCTCGACCCACGCGTCGCCGCGCGGCACGGTCGGAGCCGCAGCGCGACGCCGACTGCTGCGAGCCGATTTCGGCGCACGCACTCGCAGCGACTCGAGATCGAGCCAGTACACGGCGTGCGGTGACGCCTCGCGAAAGGCCAAGACAACGTCTCTCCAAAGACCCTTCTGGCGCGGTGCGGCCGGGGCTGCGACGGGAGGCGCACAGGGCGCCGGAGGAGGCCGGGCCGCGACGGGAGGCGCACGCGGTGCCTGCGGTGGCGGCGGAGCCTGCGGGGGGGGCACGGGCGGCGGGAGCACCCGGGGTCGCGCAGGACGGTCCGCCTGACGGCGGAGCCGAACGGGGCGAAGCTCGGGAGGCTTGGTCTTGGGTGGGCGCGGCATCGGGTCGCGCCCGCCCGGCAGATGGGCTGTTCGGCGCGCGCGGAAACCGTTACCGTGCGCGAGTGCAAAGCGTCAAGCACGTCCTGTGGGTCACGCTCGCGCTCAACGTCCTGGTCGCCGTCGCGAAGCTCGTCGTGGGCAAGCTCATCGGGTCGCTCACGTTGGTGTCGGACGGCGTCCATTCGTTGACGGACGGCTCGTCCAACGTCATTGGGCTCGTGTCCATGGCCTGGGCCGCGCGCCCTGCCGACGCGAGCCACCCCTATGGGCATCAGAAGTTCGAGATCCTCGCCGCCACGGCGGTCGGGGTCTCGCTCTTCATCACGGCCTGGGAGATCGGCCGACACGCGGTGAGCGCGATGCTCACGCCGTCAGCGCCACCGACGATCGACGCGTTGGGCTTCGTAGTCGTCGGGGTCACCTTCGCAGTCAATGTCTTCGTCGCGAGCTACGAGCGCGCCGCGGGCAAGCGCCTCCAGAGTCCGCTGCTGCTGGCCGACGCCGCGCACACGGCCAGCGACCTGTTCGTCACGCTCTCGGTCCTGGCCTCGCTCGTCGCGTGCCGGCTGGGGGCGCCGTGGCTCGATCCCGTGATCGCGCTCGGCATCGGCGCCTTCATCGCATTGCTGGCGTTTCGACTGCTCCTGCAGAACGTGACGGTCCTCGCCGATGGCGCGCCCATCCCGTCGGAGGACATCGAGCGCATCGTCCTGGCCGTGCCCGGAGTCCGCAGCTGCCACAAGATCCGCACCCGCGGGTACGCCGGCCACATCTGGGTCGATCTCCACGTGCGCGTCGATCCGCACCTCGACACGATCGCTGGACACCGAATCGTGCATGACGTACAAGCGGAGGTCAGGCGCAGCCTCCCCGGGATCGAGGACGTCCTCATCCATACGGAGCCAGCAAGCGCCTCGGACGGACGGGATCGCAGTAGAGACGAATCGAGCGCGGGTGCTAGGCCACCGCGTCAGGGTAGTGCGTAATGCCGATACGGTTGCCCTCAGGATCGCGCACGAACAGGCTGTACACAGTCTCATGCACGACGGGTACCGCGTTCTTCTTGAGGTGCCCGCGCCAGGCGTCGCGGTCGTCGATGTCGATCTGGAGCGCCACGACGTGAAGACCCAGCGCATCGGTGTGAAAGGCCGAGGTCGCAGCGGGCCCTTCACTCGCCGCGACTTGCTCGAGCACGATGCGCGACGGGCCGCACACGAGCCACACCGCCCGTACGTTGCCTTCGGCGTCGCGCCGCTCTTCGTCACGCGGCAGGCGCAGGACCTGCTCGTAGAAGCGGGCCGCGCGTGGCAGATCGTGCACCTGGATGGCCACGTGATGGAGGCCGAACGGCTTGAGGACCATGGTCGCCTGAGCTACCACGCACGGTTGGATGGGTCAAACGCGGGGGAGTCGGCACAGTGCTGAATCCACGCGACCTGCCCATCCATCGCATCGCCTCGGACCTAGTCACGGCCATGCGCCGCCATCAGGTCATCATCGTCGAGGGACCGACCGGCTGCGGCAAGACGACCCAGATCCCGCAGATCCTCATTCAGAGCGGCGTGGTACCGCCGGACCTCATCGTCGGGGTTACGCAGCCGCGGCGCATCGCGGCCGTGAGCGTCGCGCGGCGGATCGCCAAA
This sequence comes from Pseudomonadota bacterium, assembly GCA_005776585.1. Lineage (GTDB taxonomy): Bacteria > Myxococcota_A > UBA9042 > SXOX01. The sequence goes on from SXOX01000152.1 coordinate 29,239, forward strand.
GAGCGCGGCGTCGAGCTCGGGACGGAGGTCGGCTACGCCATTCGGTTCGATTACCAGACCTCGTCACGCACACGCATCAAGGTGATGACGGACGGCATCCTGCTCCAGGAGGCGCGGACCGATCCGGAGCTGAGGCAGTACAGCGTCATCATGGTCGACGAGGCCCACGAGCGCAGCCTCAACATCGACTTCACGCTCGGGCTGCTGCACGAGCTGCTCCGACGGCGACCGGAGATGCGGGTCATCGTGTCGTCGGCGACGATCTATCCGGACATCTTCGTCCGCTTCTTCGACGGCGCCCCCATCCTCTCGGTCAACGCGCGGGTGTTTCCGGTCGAGACGCGCTGGCAGCCGCTCATCGACGACACGCGCGTCGGACGCGTGCTCGGTGTGGCCGACGTCATCGAGCGGATCCACCTGCGGGAGAGCGAGGGCGACGTCTTGGTCTTCCTCTCTGGCGAGGCCGACATCAAGGCCATCATGGGGGAGCTCGACCGCCGTCGGCTCAAGAACCTGGTCGTCGTGCCCCTCTACGGTCGACTCACGCGCGAGGAGCAGGAGGACGTCTTCGGCTCCTTCCCTGGACGCAGAAAAGTCGTCCTCGCGACGAACATCGCCGAGACGAGCATCACCATCAATGGCGTCCGCTTCGTCGTCGATCAGGGGCTCGCGAAGGTCGCGGGCTTCGACCACCGCACCGGCATCGGCACCCTGCGAGAGATGCCGGTCAGCCAGGCCTCCGCGCGGCAGCGGGCGGGCCGGGCCGGACGCACCGGACCCGGCGTGTGCATTCGGCTCTATGACCGCAGGAACTTCCACGAGCGCCCCGCCTTCGAGACCGAGGAGGTGCTCCGCATGGACCTCTCGGAGGTCGTGCTGCGGCTGCTGGATCTCGGAATTCGCGAGGTCGAGCAGTTTCCGTTCGTCACGGCCCCGCCGCGGAGGTCGCTCGTCGGCGCCGTGCGCACCCTGCAGACACTGGGCGCCATCGATGCGCAGAGACGGCTCACGGCCACGGGCCGCAAGATGGTGCCGTTTCCGCTCGCGCCGCACCTGTCGCGCATGATCGTGGAGGCCGCCGACGCGTTTCCCAAGGTGCTCGACGAGGTCCTCACGGTCGGCGCGCTACTGTCGGTGCGCGGTCCCCAGGTCCAGCCTCCCGGCGAAGAGGAGATCGCGCGCGCCGCACATCGCCGCTTCACGCACCCGCTCGGGGATCTCGTGGCCTCGGTGCACATGGTGCGCGCCTACGAGGCCGCCGCGGATCGGGTCGAGTTCTGCAAGGCGGCGTACCTCGACCCGGACCTCATGGCCGAGATCGTCAACGTCCGCGATCAGCTGGCCGACATCGCGACACAGCACGGCGTCGTCGGCAGCCGCGGCGGAGCGGCCGAAGACATCGTCCGGTGTGTCGCGACGTCGTTGACGCGCAACATCTGCCGGCTAAGCCGGCCGGGCGGTCAATACGAGACGGCCACGGGCGTCCCCGTCGCGATTCACCCGAGCAGCGTCCTGCGCGACCGACGGGAGCGCTACGTCATCGCCGCCGAGATCGTGGCGACCGAGCGCGCGTGGCTCCGCACGGTGTCGGTCATCGAGCCGGGCTGGATCGCCGACATCGATCCCGAGCTCGCGCAGCGCTGGCGGATCCGCGCGGGTCCGGTGCGCAAAGAGCGGACGGCGGTGGCGCCCGAGGCTCCGCCGACCTCGGTGTCCCTGGGTGGGACGAGCTACGAGGTCCGGTTCCGGCGTGGGCGACCCACGGTCGACTTGCCGTATGCGGAGCTGGTTCACATCGCGGAGACGACCACGCCGTCGCTCGTGCGCGATGGCCTCGAGGTGCGGGTCGAACAGAATGACGACCGCTTCCTGGAGGGCTGGCCGTTCGCGATGGCCATGCGCGCGGCGCCGCACCTCCGCCTCAACGAGCCGGAGCTGCACGGCTGGCCCGACGGCGACCTGTTCGAGGCGGATCGCGACATACAGGGCCTGCTCCACTGGGTGCCCGAGCTCCTGCGTGTCGTACGCTCGCCGGCGGGGCGCCGTCCGGGGTTTCTCACGTTCGTGACCAACGGCGCGGGAGGCTATTGGTTCGAGTGCCGCGCGGCATTCGATGACGCCGTAGCGCAGTCGTACGCTGGCTTGCGAGAGCTGGGGAGTGAGGCGGTGCTGTCAGCGGAGGATCGGGAGGAGGTCGATGCGGCGGCCGCGCGGCTGGATGCCATCGCGGACGCGCTCTCAGGCGATGGACGCGCGCGCTGAGCTAGAGCTCGTAGGACTCGTCGGTCAGGTACTCGCTCACGCACAAGGCGCCGGCCAGGTTGAGACCTTCGAGATCGTCTTTGACCTCGTCCTCGTCCCGCGAGGCACTGGTCCAGTCGGAGCCGCAGCGGGGGCACCCGCCGTGGCGGTCCAGGGAGCCGCGGTAGTTGCAGTCCACACAATAGCCCGACTTGCGGAGCGAGCTGAGCATCTTCTTGGCGCTTCGAGACATGGAGGACCTCCTCGGTGGTCGGGCGAGCCCAGTGCATCTTCGGTGCCAGAGGGATGAGCCCGACTTGACATGCTGTAACATACTGAGATCATGTGTTTCTCGTTTCGTCGAGCTTGCCCTGTGTGGCCACTGGGGACCGCACCTCCCCAGGTCTAGGAACGACCGTCCCCGGCCGCAAGTCCCCACAGACCCCTCCGCCAGCTTGACCCGCCCGCGCACCCGTGGTGCCCTGGCACCCGCGCCCTCCCCGATGCGCAAGGAGCCGTCATGCCGAAGATCGCCCGCCGCGTGGAAACCCTTCGCGCGTCGCTGTTTTCCACGCTCGCGCGGCGGCTGGAGGGCTATGAGGGAAAGCGCTACCCGTTCCACATCGGCGACCACGCGCACGCCCCTCCGGAGGCGGCGCGGCTTGGGACCGTGGACGTCACGCGGCTCGGAAACCCGTATCGCTACGGTCACCCGAGCGGTGAGCCGGCGCTACGGGCGGCCCTGGCGGAGAAGCTCGTGCGACAGAACGGGCTACGGTGGGTCACCGCAGACCACGTCCAGATCGGGAGCGGCGCGACCCACTGTGTCTCTGCGACGCTCCAAGCGCTCACCGATCCGGGCGACGAGGTCCTGCTGCCCTCGCCCTACTGGCCGCTCTCGCGCGGGATCATTCAGTGCGTCGGCGGCGTCGCAGTCGAGGTGCCGCTCTATCAGCGGCTGTTGGAGGACCCGGGGCTCGACGTGCGCCGGACGCTGGAGGCCTCGGTCGGCCCGCGGACGCGGATGATCTACTTGATTACGCCAAACAATCCGAACGGCCTGGTGCTGGACGAGCGCGCGCTCGAAGCCGTGGCCGACGTCGCGCGCCGCCACGATCTGTGGGTGCTCTCCGACGAGGCGTATGAGACCACGGCGTTCGCGCGGCCGCACGTGAGCATCGCGACCTTGGCGGGGATGGCGGACCGCACGGTGTCGGTCTTCACCTTCAGCAAGACCTACGCGCTCGCGGGACTCCGCATCGGCTACCTCGCGGCTCCGGGCGGGGCGGCACGCGACGCGATCGGCAAGGTCGCGACGCACTCGGTCTACAACACGGCGCAGGCCATCCAGTCGGCGGCCCTCGCGGCGATTGAGCACGGGGCCCCGTTCATCGACCAATGTCAGCAGGGCTTCGCTGCGGCCGCCGAGCTCGTCCGTGAGCGGCTCAGGGCGCCATTCCACGCGGCTCAGGGCGGGTCCTACGTGTTCGTGGATCTGCGCCGCTATGGTCCCGATGCCATGCCGATCCTGGAGCGCCTCGCCTCACGCGGAGTGACGCTCGCGCCCGGCGCCATCTTCGGCAAGGGCTACGAAGGCTACGCGCGGCTCTGCTATACGGCCACTGATCGGGAGACGCTCGCCGAGGGCCTCGAGCTCATCAACGCGGAGCTCGCCCGGCCTACCTGAACTGGTAGCCGAGCGCGATGGTCACGCTGGGTATGACGGCACCAGGCGCGTAGGCGTCGTTCAGGAGGGTCTCGGCCTCGGCCGCGAGCTCGTGCGCGCGCTTCGGGACGGTGGCGTTGGCGAATGCGGGCGTCACCCGTGCCTTGGCTCCAACGGACACGGCCACGCCAATGGCGAAGCGCAGGCTCAGGTGCTCGAGCACCACGACGTGCCAGCCAATTTCCAGGTCGACGAAGTGCAAGGACCAATTGAGATCGAAGCCGTTGTTGCCCGAGGTCGGGAAGTCCGGCGGCAGCGGATCGCCGGTCGCGGCGAGGAGCTCGGAGATGGTCGTCTTTCCCTTGAGCAGCGCGAGCGAGTAGCCGCTCGAGAAGTAGAAGCCCACGCTCCGCATGGGTCGCCACCCGACGTGCGCGCGGAGCACGAACGACGGCGAGACGCCCGCCTCGACGAAGTCGGCGGTGCTCTGGTCGTAGGCGCCGACGGCGACGGCCATCGCGTCGATGACGGAGACGTACGCGGGCGGGAGCGCTGCGAGCGTGAGGCTGGCGCGAATGCCGCGCGGGAACTCGAGCCACGGACGCGCGCCGACGCAGAAGGGGAAGTCCGTCAGCGCTTCGAGGCCGCCGTGCCAGCCCAGGTCGAGCGGGCCAGGTGGCGGCGGAGGAGGCGGCGGGGGCGGCGGAACCGCCAGCGCGAGGGTCGGGAGCAGGAGCAGCGCCGTGACCCAGGCGCGCGTCACGGCACGAGCTTCTTGTCCCGAGCGGGAGACTCGGCCTTCTTCGCGTTGTCGAGGACGGCGCGCGCGTTGGCTTGCTTGTCCTTCTTCTTGGCCTTGTCGTCGTCTCCCTTGCCGAGGACCTTGCTCGGCATCGCCGGGTTGATGGACAGGTAGAAGTTGAGCGCGCGATCGCGCAGGATCCAGAGCCACTTCTTGAACGAGGTCTCGATGTCCATGAGCGCGAGCAGAAGGCGCACGACGTCCGCCAGCTGCTGTTGAGATTCGGACTGGAGCTCGTTGGTCTCGAGGTTCTGCTTCATGGCCCGAAGCATGTCGATGTCGGAGCTCAGCTCGCCGACGATGTCCGCCATCTCTTCCGCGTCGTCCTGGACCTCGATGCGTGACGAGAGCTGCTGCCAGAAGCCAAGGATCCCCTGGGCCTTGATGCCGTCCATCGGGCGACCGGACTTGACGTAGGCCTTGTCGCGATCGCGCTGGGCGAGCATGGCCATGAGCTCCGGCATCTCTTTGAGGCGCAATGACGGCATGGCAGCTCCTAGGTCTCTCGTGGAAGGCGAACGCTCACGCTCTCGGCGTGCGCGGTGAGGCCCTCGAGCCGGGCGAGCCGCACGGCCACGGGTCCAAGCGCCTCGAGGCCAGCACGCGAGACCCGCAGGATGTTCGTGCGCTTGACGAAGTCGGTGACACCCAGGGGGGAGGAGAAGCGCGCCGTGCCGTTCGTCGGCAGGACGTGGTTGGGCCCAAGCACATAGTCACCGAGCGCCTCGGGCGAGTGCGGCCCGACGAAGATGGCGCCCGCGTTCCGGACGGTCTCGGCGCGCGCTTCGGCGTCGGGTGTCACGATCTCGAGGTGCTCCGGGGCCAGGAGCTCCGCGATGCGCATCGCGTCATCGACGTCGCGCGTGTGGATGAGAAGCCCGAAGTCGCGCAACGCGGCGCCGGCGATGGCGCGCCGAGGCAAGCGCTCGAGCTGCTCGGCGACCGAGGCGGCCACGGCCTCGAGCAGCGCGGCATCGGGGGAGAGCAGCGTGGCCATGGCGCGCGCGTCGTGCTCGGCCTGAGCGAGGAGATCGGCGGCAAGCGCTTCGGGAGATGCTCCGCCGTCACGCGTGGCCACGATCACGACCTCGGACGGCCCCGCGATCATGTCGATGGCGACCTGGCCAAAGACCTGTCGCTTGGCTTCGGCGACCCAGGCGTTGCCGGGACCGACGATCTTGTCCACGCGCGGAACGGTCTCCGTCCCTCGCGCGAGCGCGCCAATGGCTTGCGCGCCGCCGACGCGCACGATCACATCGACGCCGGCGATGGCTGCGGCGGCTACGACCACGTCCGAGAGCCGACCGTCCGGGCTTGGCGTTACCATGACAATCTCGCCCACACCGGCGACGCGGGCCGGCACGACGTTCATCAAGACGCTCGACGGGTAGGCCGCGGTGCCGCCCGGGACGTACACCCCCACCGCCGCAAGGGGTATCACGCGTTGGCCGAGCCGGACGCCGTCCTCGGTCTCGAACGACCACGCCAACTCTCGCTGCCGCACGTGAAATCGCCGAATGCGCTGCGCGGCAAGCTCCAGGTCGCGGCGCACGTCGCTGCCCACGGCGTCCAGAGCGGCCGACCGCTGGGAATCGGTGACCAGGAGCGCCTGTGCGTCTCGCGGCTCCCAGCGGTCGAGCGCCCGAGTCCATTGGAGCAGCGCCGCATCACCCGCGCGCGCAACTTGCCCCAGGATCTCTCGGACGCGGTCCACCACCTCGGGAGCGGCGGACGGATCATGGCGAAGGCGCGTGAGCTCGGTGAGCACGCGGGTGAAGTCGGCATCGGTCGTGGTGAGGCGTCGCATCGGTCGGCAGGGCACCGGAGTCCGGGTGGTCGAGACGAGCTCGCCGACCCCATGATTGCGCCGGCTCGGCTCCGGACCGGTGCGCAGCCTCCGGGCGAGCGACGCCGTCGCGTCCGGCTCGAAGCACGCGGTCGTCGCAGCAGCGGCCGTCACGCCTGGACGAGCCAGGTCAGGCCACCGACGTCGAAGTTCGACTCCACGGCTTCGACGGACGCGCCATGCGGCTGCTCCGCCGTCGTGCTGCAATGGTCGTGGAGCGCCCCTCGGCGTCGCACCCTGGTGTAACGACCCGAGAATCCGGCACCCTGCCCACAAACGCACGCGCCGAACGCACGTGAGCGCGCCCAGCGACGCAGAGGCTACGCGTCACGAGGTCGGGCGGCAAGCGCGCCTGTCCGCCGGATCAATCGTCCACCCAAGGCCGTCCTCACGGGCGTTTCGCCCCGCGGCGTCGCCCGCGACAGGGGGCAGAGGACGTCGCGCAGGGCCAGAGCAGCGCACCTGGAGCCGTCCGCGGCAGTGGCACGGCCGGTGCTCTGGCTCGGCCCCATGTGCAGCGTCACGAGCTCGCTCCGATTGGAACTGCCGGCCATCGCGGCCGCAGTGATGTGCTGTCTCGCTCCCCTCGACGGGCACGCAGTCCCCGCATTTGCGCGCAAGTACCGTACGAGCTGCCAGACCTGCCACACGAGCTTCCCGCGGCTCACACCGTTCGGTGAGGCGTTTCGGCTCGGCGGCTATCAGTATCCCGAGGACGACCTGAAGGTTCAGAAAGGCCGACCGCTGGAGCTTGGCTCCGAGAAATACAAGGACGTCTTTCCCGATGCCGTCTGGCCCGGGCGCATCCAGGAGTCGGTGCCGCTCGCGCTGCGAGTCCAAGGCGCCGTGAAGTTCAACGCCACCGCGGATGCCGACGTGGTCGACGACTTCGACTTCCCGGCGGTCGCGACGCTCAACTTCGCAGGCACGCTGTCCGAGGACATCTCCCTCTGGTTTGGTGCCCACTTGAGTGTCGACGGGCAGGTCGGCATCGACAAGGCCGTGTTCATCCTCTCGAACTTGTTCTCGAATGTCGGCGTTCCGCGGCACCTGCTGAACGTACGTGCCGGCCAGTTCGAGCCCGAGGCGCAGCCGTTCTCGGCGCATCGCTCGCCCACCCTGAGCGCGCTGGCGTTCAGCGGCTTTCGGCTGACGCGCTGGCTCACGTCGCCGGGCGGGGGCACCGCGACGGCGCATGCCCACCTGGAGGCGGCCAAGGCCGACACGGGCCACGACGCGACGCACACCGCCGCGACGACACCGGCTCCCGCGACGACCGACGCGGCGGCGACCGCCACCACGACCCCGATTGCGACGGGGACCGCCACGGGTGCGGCGACCATCTCGGGCGGCACACCAATGTTTGGCCTCGACCGCGGGATTGAACTCTACGGTATTATCGCAAAACGCGTGCTCTACGCCATCGGCGTGTTCAATGGAACCGGAGCCTCGGCGCCCGTCAACGGAAACCTCGACACGAACTCGGGGAAGGACGTGACGGGTCGGCTGCAGTGGAAGATCGGCGGCATGGGGCTCGACGGGTCGGGCGAGGTCGACGCGAAGAACTGGCGCGAGTGGTCCGGTGCCATCGGTGCCTTCGTGCGGTGGGGCAAGAACCACCTGACGCGTGTCGAGTCCACGGGCACGAGCCGCAGCTACGACAGCACACTGCTGCGCGTTGGCGGGGACGTGAACGTGCGGCTCTCGGATGTGGAGCTGACGGCCGCGGTCGTCTGGGAGACGCAGTCCAATCCGGGAGGGGACGAGCAACGCTTCAATGCGCTCGGGTGGATCGGCGAGGTCCACGTCGTGTGGCTGCCCTGGCTGCAAAGCACGGTGCGCTACGAAGCGGTCGGTGCGGGCGAGCACTACGCCATCGCCGAGCAGCAGCTCGTGGCAAGCGTTGCGTTCGTCGTACGACCGAATGTCAAGGCCATCGTGGAGGGCGCGATCGACCTGCGCAAGCCGGAGTCGTTCTCACACGGGACGCATACGGTCTTTCTGGGTTTGGACGCCGCCTTCTGAGCGGTGAGGAGGACGTCATGAGATTCGCCATCGCGCTGGCTGTCACGATTACATTCCTGTGTCCCGGTACCTCGTCTGCCCAGACAGGGACAGTCCAGGGCACGGTCAGCGGCGCGCCACGCGTCCGACGGGATGCGGTGATCTACCTCGCCGACGTGCCCCGATCGACGTCCAAGGCGACGCACCAATACGACCAGAAGAACATGGTCTTCATCCCGCGCGTCTTGCCCGTGGTCCGCGGAGCGACGGTCCAATTCCTCAACTCGGATCAGGTGCGCCACAACGTCTTCTCGCCCGACTACGAGAAGTACAATCTGGGCACGTGGCCGCTCGGTGAGACGCGAAGCTACGTCTTCGACAAGTGCACTGGAGAGCTCTGCGCCTACACGCAGCTGTGCAACGTCCACACGGAGATGGAGGGCTTCATCGTGGTCCTCCAGAGCGCGGCCTTCGCCTTGGTCAAGGCGGACGGGACCTTCACGATCGCGAACGTGCCGCCCGGGACCTGGACGGCCAAGCTGTGGAGCCCCAAGAAGGGCGTGGCCGTCCCGGTCAAAGTCACGGTGACCGCGGGTCAGACCGCCAAGGTGACTCTGGCGGTGAACTAGTCATGGCTCAAGCCGACGACGCCCGCGACGAAGGCCGCCGGCGCTTCCTGGTCAAGGTCGGTGCGGCGGGGCTCGCGGGCTCTGGCGTCGTGGCCACCTTGGGCACGGTCGCCTTCTCGGACCTGCGCGCGTACAATGAACGCTCGCCCGTCTTCAAGCTCGGCCGTCCCGAGGACTTCGCCTCAGGCACCCGCGTCTACCTGGACGGCCCGCGCCTGTTCGTGGGGCGTGACACACGAGGTCTGTACGCCGTCTCGGCGGTCTGTAGCCACCTCGGCTGCATCGTGCGCGACGGTGGCGAGGGCTTCGCCTGTCCCTGTCATGGCAGCCGATTCGATGCGCGCGGCGCGGTCATCGGCGGTCCCGCACCACGCCCACTCAGCTACGTCGCGCTGACCGTCGAGCCCAATGGCCTCGTGTACGCCAACGTGGCCTCGCGCGTCGACCCAGACGACCGGCTCGAGGTCTGAGGTGGGCAACGTCCGCGCGAATCTGCGCCGGCTCCCCGCGTTTCTGCGCGCGGCCATCTTTCGCGTCGGCATGCCCGACAGCGACCGCACGCGGCTCAAGGCCGTCATGTCGAGCCTGTTCCTGCACATCCACGCGCCCAAGGTCCACCAGCACAGCCTCCAATGGTGGTACACGCTCGGCCTCGGCCTCATCTCGACGTTTCTCTTCATCCTGCTCACGCTCTCGGGCGTCGTGTTGATGATCTACTACGTCCCGTCGGTGGGCGAGGCCTACGGTCGCATGCAGGATCTCATGCACGCGGTCGCGTGGGGTCGCGTCCTGCGCAACCTCCATCGGTGGACTGCGCACGGGATGGTCGTCGCGGTGCTGCTGCACATGATGCGCGTCTTCTACACGGGCTCGTACAAGGCGCCACGGGAGCTGAACTGGCTCGTGGGCCTCGCGCTGTTGGTCGTCACCCTCGCACTGGCGTTCACGGGCTACCTCCTTCCGTGGGATCAGCTCGGCTATTGGGCGGCCGTCTGCGGCGTCAACATCGCTGCGTCCCCCACCGAGGTGACCGACGCGCTGGGGGTCACGCAGTCACTCGATGTCGGCGGCTGGCAGCGTCAGCTGTTGCTCGGCGGCCGCGAGATCGGCGGCGACGCGTTGAACCGCTTCTATGTGCTGCACTGCGTCGTGCTCCCCCTGATTGGCGCTGGCTTCATGGCGCTGCATTTCTTCCGCGTCCACAAGGACGGCCTCTCGCGTCCCGACGAGAGCGCGGCCGCACGGGACGACGCATGAGCCAGCCGACCAGCAAGGAGACCGTCACGTCGTGGCCTCACCTCCTGCTGCGCGAGCTGAACGTATTCGTTCTCCTCACCGTCGCGTTCCTCGTGCTCTCGCTTTTGGTCGATGCGCCGCTCCGCGGCCCTGCTAACCCCGATCTCCCCGAGAATCCGGCGAAGGCGCCGTGGTACTTCCTCGGGCTCCAGGAGCTCGTGAGCTATTCGGCCTTCATGGGCGGGCTGTTCCTGCCGTTCTTTACGCTCTTTGGCCTGGCGCTCGTCCCGTTCGTGGACCGCGAGACCGAGGGTGTCGGCCAGTGGCTCGGTGCGCGTCACGATCGCGCCGTCATGGGGCTGTCCCTCCTCTTTGGCGTGCTCGTGACCGTGGGCATGCTGGCCTTCACTGTGCGCTTTGGCTGGCTCCGCACGTGGGTCCCGACTGTGCCGCAGTGGGTCATCACGCTCGTCAACCCCGGAACCATCCTGACCGCGGCCTACGTGCTCTGGTCGGTCGTTACCTACCGGCGCACGGGCTCCACGCGGGCATCGGCAAACGCCATGTTCACCCTGTTCGTGGTTGGCTTCACGATCCTCACCGTGATGGGCACGCTCCTTCGGGGTCCGAATTGGGGCTTCTACTGGTCGCCCGCCAGCTGGCCGGCGCCGTGAAATGATGTACCGCACGCTGGCCGGAGGCTCCCTTGCCTTGTTGGGGACCCTCACGTGGGTCGCGGTAGACGACTATCGCGCCGAGTGGAGAGACCATCAGCAGGCCTACGCGGCGCTCACCGGGGCCGCGGTCCCCATCGGGCTCCGTCAGGCGTACGTCCCGGAGCTGTCTCTCGTCGACCGCTGCCCTTCGTGTCACGTGGGACTCGATGACGCCGCCATGGCGACTGCGAACCAGCCCCTGACCAGCCACCCCGGCACGTGGCTCGCGACACACCCGCCCGAGCGTTTTGGATGCACGCCCTGCCACGGAGGCGACGGACGCGCGACCACGACGGCCGCCGCGGGGCACCAGCCCGGGCCGGACGTCATCGAACCGATGGTGTCTCCGGTAGGCCGTGAAGCGCGCTGCGGCGTCTGTCACCGGGAAGTCGAGGTGGCGGGCGCGCCTCACCTCTCCGAGGGTCGCAAGCTCCTGAAAGACCGGGGGTGTGTCGCCTGCCACGACGTCCCCGGCATTGCGCTCGACCAGCCCTTCGGTGAGGCGCTCGACAGCGTTGGTGACAAGAGCAGCCGCGCTTGGCTGGTTCGTTGGTTGACCAACCCCAACCAGGTCCGCCCCGGGACGAAGATGCCTCGCTTCCGGCTGTCGGACGCCGACACCGACCAGCTTGCGACGTTTCTCCTCTCGCTGAGACGCGAAGGGCTCCCCGCGGCCGATCCGCTGAACGAGGGGGATCCCGAGGCCGGACGGAGTCTGTTTGGACAGGCCCGGTGCACGACCTGCCACTCTCTGAAGGGCAAAGGGGGCACGCTCGGCCCTGCACTCGACCGCGTTGGCGAAGAAGCCCGCCCTCGCTGGCTGGTGGCGTGGCTCACAGACCCTCACGCGCTCGACCCCAACACGCTCATGCCGCACTACGGCTTCAGCCGCACCGAGGTGCTCGACCTAGCCGCCTACCTGCTGGACGAGCTGATCGTCGACGGCACGCCGCTCCCTGCCGAGCCCGAGCCGCTCGGCGCGCCGGAAGCCATCGACGCCGGGCGCGCTCTCTTTCAGGCCCTCGGCTGCCCGGATTGCCACCGGCTCAAGGAGCTGCGCCGCAAGGGGCAGAGCGCGCCGGCGCTGCGGGGGATCGGGGGCCGTAGCCCCCACCGTCTGGGCTTTGCCGGCCTCCCCGAGGGAACTCATCGGAGCCTCTCGGACTGGCTCTATCGCAAGATCGAGCGGCCCGAGGCTGGCTTCCCCGAGGCCAAGATGCCACAGCACGGGCTCGAGCCACACGCGATCGCCGCCATGACGTTGGCGTTGCTCTCGCTTCGGGACGTGTCCTGGCCTGTCACGGTCATGCCTGTCGCGTCGCCGACTCCCGCGTTTGAGCCGCGCGGGGCGTTTGGCAGCCTCGTGTCCACCTATCGATGCCTCTCGTGTCATCGCCTTCAGGGCACCGGCGGAGACCTCAGTCACGCGCCGCTCGATCGTGAGGGCTCGAAGGTCCAACCCGAGTGGCTCGAGGACTTTCTCGTCCAACCGGACACGCTGCGCGTCGCTCAGGCAGAGCGCATGCCGAACCTGCGGATGCCGCGGTCGGACGCGAAGGTCCTGAGCGCGATCATCTCCAACGTCTATCGCGACGACCGCATCCCGTTATCCGCGCCGCCCCCCGTCCTCGGACCGGAGCACGGTCGCAGGCTCTTTGACGCGCTGGGCTGTCGCGCCTGCCACCTCGAGGGCAGCAAAGGCGGCTATGTCGGCCCAGACCTCGCGCGATCCGGTGTTCGACTGCGCAGCGGTTGGGTATACATGGCCTTGCTCAATCCCAAGCTCCTGCTGCCGGACTTCGTCCACCCGGACTATGCCCTCGGTGACGGCGACGCGGCGGATCTGACGGCGTTCTTGATGACGCTGCGGCCCGAGCCCAAGCCGAGCCCAGCGGAGGGCCCGCCATGAAGGCTGCGTTGGCTGCGTGTGCCCTCCTGGTCGCGTGTGGCGAGCCGGAGTGGGCGGCACCTCCACCGCGGGACGGACTCGTCGAGGCCCACCTCCGCGGGGTGACACCTCGGGAGGCAGGGCGGCGACTGTGGATGACGCATTGCGCCATCTGTCACGGGCTCGAGGGACGCGGCGACGGGTTCAACGCGGACCTCCTCACCTCGCGTCCGGCGCCCGCCGCAGAGATCGTGGCGCGCACGGGAGCAGCGCTACACGCCGCCATCGCGCGCGGCTCTCGCGCCGGAGGCCGCTCGCCGCAGTGTCCCCCCTGGGAGGGCGTCCTCGGAGGGCAGGGTGTGGCCGAGGTTTCACTGTGGATGCAGCAGCTCGCCACCCCCGCGACATCGCACTGACGCGGCGCTGTCAGCTCCGAGACAGGCGCGCGTCGAGGCGCTCTGCGAAGCGCGTGGCCAAGGCCATGATCGTCACCTGGGGGTTGACGCCGAGCGAGCCGGGCACCGAGGACCCATCGACGACGTACAACCTGCGCACCTCGTGGGTCTCGTGGTCGCCGTCGACGACGCTGGTCCGTGGATCCGTCCCCATCCGACAGGTGCCCAACGGATGATAGGCCGACATCTCGAGGTCCCACGGGCGCAGGTGCGCTGTGCGAAAATTCTCCAAGTCGCCGCGACTGCGCAGCCGCTCGTGGCCGAAGACGGGCGTGATGACCTCACTGGCGCCGGCGGCGAAGAACACGTCGGACAGCAGGCCGATACCCCGCTGAATGCGCGCCCGATCGCTCTTGGAGAGCGCGTAGGTCACGAGTGGCGCACCTTTGGGCCCGACGCGGACGCGACCCTCGCTCTTGTCGCTGAGCATGAATCCGAAGACGGCGAGGCGATCGAAGGACTCCATGAGCTCGGTGAACTCGGGGCCATACAAGGGGAAGGCCATCGTCGCCATCTCCATGGGGACGAAGGCGCCCTCGAACATGAGGCCCTCGTTGGCAAACTCGTCGATGCAATAGCCCTGAGGCACGCCGCGCCAGCCCTCGACCCGATGCGGCAAGATGGCGCCAAGCCCCATCGCCGGATGAATCGTGAGCCCCCGACCTACGCGGCCAAAGCGGTTGCAGAGGCCGTTCTGCAGCAGCAGCAGCGGCGAATGGAGGGTCCCCGCGGCCAGGACGACGTGCTGCGCGCGAACGGTGAGGGTACGCGCCGCGCCGTCCAGGGTGGGAAGCGCGGCCTCGACGCCAACGGCCACGCCATTCTCGACGAGGACGCGATGGACGCGGGCCTCGGTCACGAGCTGGGCGCCGGCCTTGATGGCCAACGGGACGTACGACACGTTCATCGAGCGCTTGGCGTCGGTCGGGCAGCCGAAGCAGCACACGCCTTGCCCGTCGCACTCGGGGGCGTTCCGGTTCAGGGGATGGTGGTGATACCCGAGCGCCTCGGCGCCCCGTCGAATGACCTCCGCGACGCCGCCGAGCACCTCCCACCGCGCGGGCTCGACGCCAATGGTGCGCTCGACGCGCTCGAAGTACGGCCGCATGGCCTCGGGCGAGTGCTCCGTCAGCCCCAGCTCGCGCTGCCAGCGTCGCAAGACGGAGTCCGGCGTGCGGAAGCAGGTCCCGCTGTTGACGGTGGTCGAGCCGCCGACGGTCTTGCCGACCATGAGCGCGATGGGCGTCGGGCCAAAGACCGGCACGATGCCGCCGCCGCGATACATCTGCCGGTTGAGCTCCACACGCGAGAGCGAGGTGAAGTCCGCGCGATCGAAGAACCGGCCCTCCTCGAGCAGGACGACCGCGTGGCCCGCAGCGGCGAGCTCCTTGGCCACGACCGCGCCGCCCGCGCCGGTTCCGATGACGACGACGTCACAGTCGAGGGTTGCTGGCACCGCGCCCGAGCGACCGTCGAGGACCTGGGAACGCCAGCGCGACCGCTCCGGCGCCGCCTTGGCCGGTTGATAGACGCAGCCAAGGGCGTTGAAGAGCGCCGGATCATCGTAGTGGGCGACGCGCAAGGGAGCGGTGGCCAACCGCAAGAGCAGCCGCGTTGGCGGGGCGCGGTGCAGCGCCTGAATGGTCTCGTAGCGTGCCTCGAATGGGAGCGCCGCGAACGGCCCGGCGCGGCGAGCGGCAGCGGCCAGATCGACCAGGCCGAGAATGCGCTTGACGCCGGAGACGACGTCCGGACCCAACGACGCGAGGTAGGCCTCGTAGCGGCGCAGCGTGGACTCGCGGCCACCTCCGGGGAAGAACGCGCCGGCCGGCATGATGGTGTCCGCGAGGGCGCGCGCCGTGTCGCGTTCGCGCGACGTCAGGACGGCGGCGGGAGGCGTGGCAGACGAGGTCGCGGCCGCGAGGCTCATGGGGGCACGGTATCAGCGCGGGCTCAGTCCGTCGACCGATGGGGGTGCGCATGGGGCACAGTGCCCACCGGCGGCTGGCTCTGCAGGAGCGACCGGGCCATGCCACGCATCGCGAGCTGCCCCGTCGGGTCGTCCTGACGGTAGACCAGCGCGGGGAAGTGCTCGTAAGGCCGCTCCGGGAGCGGCGCGAGAGGGATGACGGAGAGCAGCTCGTCGTCGCGCGCGGTGCGGCACGGGAGCGCGACCAGGTCGCCGGTGTCGGTGACACCAATGACGGCGTAGACGCTGGGCTCGGCGACATCGACGTCCACGAGGTTGAGCTGAGGAGTCGGCGCGTCGACGGGCACGGCGAAGACCATGACCTCGGGCCCGTGCTGGCCCGACAGCACGACCTCGACGTCCGCGAGGTGGAGCGCCTGCGTGGCACGAAAGACCAGCAGACGGACGAGCGGTTCGTCCCACACGGTGGTGACCACCATCGCGCGGCCTCCGGGGACCGACAGGGGCTCGAGCGCACGCGGATACACGGCTAGCGCCCGTACACCGCAACGTACTTGAGCAGTTCGGTCCCGTTCCAGATGGCGTGCGCGAGCATCGGCGCAAGCAGCCCACCGGAGCGCTCGTAGAGGCGGGTGAAGACGAGCCCCAAGACCGTGAGCGGCAACAGCTGCTCGGGTGACAGGTGCACCGCCGCGAAGACGAGGGCCGAGAGCAGCGTCGCCCAACGGAGGCCAATGCGCTCGCGCAGGACGCGATAGAGGTAGCCGCGAAACAGGGCCTCCTCGAAGAACGGCGCGACCACGATGGCGGAGAGCAGCAGGAGCACGGCGGCGAGGTCGCTCGGCGGACTGGCAAAGAGCAGCAGGGTGGCGCGGCCCTGGGCCGTCGGAGTAAACGGCAAGAGCACCTGGACGAGCTCGGCGATGAGCACGAGCGGCAGCGCCATGGCGACCGCCAGGAGCGCATGACCCAGGGCGCGACCCGCGCGACCCCCGTAGGGCTCGAGCCCCGGCTCCAGGGCACGCACGACGCCCAGCAGCGACGCGCTGCTCGGAAGCAGCCCGATACGCCCGACGAGCCAGAGCCCGAACAGGCCAAAGCCCACCTGGTGCAGCACCGAGAACGTGATCCAGCCCGTCTTCGACAGGCCGGTTCCTCCGAGGAGCGCGTGCATCAGGAAGCCGGAGGTGTTCGCAAACGCGAACCAGGCGGCGATGACGTGAACCGGAAGCCACCAAGTGGTCGAAAATGGCAGCGGCGGCGACGCGGCAGGCTCCGCGAGCCGCTTTTTGAGCCACGGCCACAGCAAGAGCAGCAGCATGCCGACGAAGCCGAGCATGACGACCCCGCCGAGAACGCCCGCGACGGTCTTGAACTCGTCGAGCTCACCGCGCGCAAACGGCACGTCCGCGGGGAGCGGGTGATTGGCGAAGCCGAGCTCGGCGACGAGGCGTCGCTCCAGCCAGCCTGGCCGCGCGCCGAGCGCACCAGTCACCTCGGGATCGGTCGCAGCTGGCGCCTTGGCGGTGCTTGCGAGCGTAGCGATGAGCTTGCCCAGCCGACTCCGATCGGCCTCCGGAGGCAGGAGCGCGTTGACGCGCGCGTGGAAGTCGTCGCGGGTGCGGTCTGCGTAGAGCCACACGAGCGCAGCCAAACGCTCGCGGGTACCGGCCGGAGTCGTCTCCTGGCGGCCCAAGCCCTCGGCGATCTCGACGTGGGTGGACAGCGTTCCAAACCCCTGCGGAGCGAGCCCGGTGGCCGCCGCCCACTCGCTCGCCTCGGCCAGCCGAGCCTCGGACTCGAGCATCGTGGCCCGGAGCGTACTCTCCTCGGTGGGGTTACCTTCCGCACGGACGAACAGCTCGCCCACCGCCAGGACGAGGCAGTAGCCCAGGAGCAGCCAAAACGGCCACGGGGGACGGGGGCTCACTCGCCCAGGTCTCGAATCTTGCCGGACTGCTCCAGGAGCCGCAGCGTCTTGCTGCACTGCTCGTCGTCGACCGCCTCGGACTGACGCCGCAGCGTCTCGCAGGCGGTGTCCGGATCCTTGCGATCGGTCATCCGGATGCGATCGCAGCCGATCTCGACGAGCTTCTCGCAGCTCTTCTTCTTGCAGCCGCCGAGCAGGGCAAGTCCCAATACGATGACGGCAAGGCGACTCACGGGTTGGGGCCTAGTCTGTGATCTCGAGTATCTCGCTGCGCACGAGGTCCACGAAGCCATCGCCCGTCTGCGGCGCGTTCTTGATCTTGCGGCCATTCAAGAACATGGTCGGCGTGCCGCTCACGCCCGCTCGCTCCGCCTCTTGCTTGTCGCGCGCCAGGATCTTGTCGACCGAGGGATCCTTCATGTCGGTCTGCCATTTGGCCAGGTCGAGCCCGGCTTGCTTGGCGTACTCCTCCAGCTTGGCTGCGCCGATCTCCTTCTGGTTCTTGAAGACGAGATCGTGGAACTCCCAGAACTTGCCCTGCTTCATGGCCGCCACGGCTGCGACTGCCGCCGGCTTGGCATCCTTGTGGAAGTCGAGCGGATAGTGCTTGAACACGACCTTGAGCTGCCCATTGGCCTTCTTGACTGCCTCGTGAACCGGGTCGACGACCCGGGAGCAGTAGGGTCACTGAAACTCCGAGAAGATGACGAGGGTCGCGATCGCCTTGTTGGGCCCGAACACCGGTGAGTCGTCGAGCGCGAACTTGTTGACCGGGCCCTCCAAGCCCGAGGACTTGCGCGCGGCCTTCTTGGCGTCGGCGATGAGCTTGGCGTAGTAGTCGTCCCGGGTCGTGCCGCCCTTGGCGATGGCGGCCTCGGCCTTCTTCTTCTCGTCCTCGATGACCGCCTTGAACTCCTCGAAGGGCAGCGCGCCCGAAAGGTAGCGGCCATTGACGAAGAACCCAGGCGTTCCGGCCGAGCCATTCTTCTCGCAGGCCGAGTCCTGGCGCTTCACGAGCGCCTCGACCTCCTTGCTGGCCAGGTCGGCCTTCCACTTGGCGACGTCGAGCCCGACCTCCTTGGCGTAGCCTTCGAGGTCTGCGTCCTCGAGCTTCTGCTGGTTGGCGAACATCTTGTCGTGGAACTCCCAAAACTTACCTTGCTTGTGGGCCGCGATGGACGCCTTGGCGGTCGGCATGGCGCGGTTGTGAAACGAGAGCGGCCGGTTCTTGAACACGACCCGCACATCCTTGGGCCAGGTCTCCTCGATCTGCTTGAAGGTCGGACCGACCTTGGAGCAGAACGGTCACTGAAAGTCCGAGCATTCGGCGATGGTCACCAATGCGTCCTTGGGCCCCTTGCTGGGCTCGTCGTCTGCGACCTCGATGGGGTGAACGGACTCGTCCTTCTTGTCCCCCTTGGACGCCAGCGCGGGCGCAGACTTACGCTCGACCGCGAACTTGACGTAGTTCTCGCCCTCCTTGGTCGCCCGCATGCGCTTACCGAGCGCGACCGCGGGGCTCGCCCCGTCCTTGGTCAGCTTCTCGATCTCGGCCAGCTCCGCCTCGACGGCCGCCTCGAAGTCCTTCTGCTCACGGCCGCCCTCGAGCTTGCGGCCGTTGATGAACAGCGACGGCGTCCCGGTCACGCCGAGCGCGCCACCCGCCTTGGCGTCGTCATCGACCTGCTTGATGACCGCCGGATCCTTTTGGTCGGCCTTGAACTTTTCGACGTCGAGGCCAATCTCCTTGGCCCACTCCTCGAGCTTGGCCGGCCCCTGGTCGGACATGTTCGCGTAGAGCTTGTTGGCCATCTCGAAGAACTTGCCCTGGCGATGCGCCGCCATGGCGGCGACCGCGCTCCCCTTGGCGAACTTGTGAAAGTCCAGCGGGTAGTTGTGGTACTCGATGCGGACCTTGTCGCCGTACTTCTTGACCAGCTCATGTAAGGTCGGACCGACCTTGCCGCAGAAGGGTCACTGAAAGTCCGTCCACTTGGCGATGACGACCGAGGCGTCCTTGCCACCCTCGAACGGGATGTCCGCCGGCATCACGACCGCGAGGGCGTCGTCTTTGCCCGCGTCACCGCGCTTGCCGAGGAAGGCCCAGGCGGCGATCCCGGCAGCAATGACGGCGATCGCGCCAATGACGATGAACTCTTTCTTGATGCCACCCAGGCCGCCTGAACCGGTGCCCTTGGCTCTTCTGACTTTCGCCATGCGTGTTCCTTCCTTGCTGACGCTCTCTAGAACTCGGGAACGGCCTCGTCGTCTTGACCATGGCTCCCGTGCGGCTCGCTCATCGGGACCTCCATCGGACGCCGGCCCGTGCCGCCACGACGGAGGTCGATGACCAGATCGCGCACGTCGCCGTCGATGAAATACTTGGAGAACGCGATACCGGCCGGGTGGTTCTTGGACGCTACGATGCGTCGCGCCTGCCGCACGTCCACGCCGGGCCGAACGAGCTGCTTGACCTTGGCGGCCTCTTCGCGCACGAGGCGCCGGACGGCGTCAGCGGATGCGTCCGCCGGCAGGGACACGCCGTTGACCAGAATGGTCGGCGTGGCGCGCACCTCGACCGCTTCCGCGGCGGCCTTGTCCTTGCGGACATAGGCCAGCAGGGCGGGGTCCTTGAGGTCGGCCTCGAACTGCTTCGCGTCCAGGCCCGACGTCTTGGCGATGGCGAGGTAGCCCACCGTATCCAACGGGGCCCCCTGATGGAGATAGAGGCGATCCACGTACTCCTCGAAGCGGCCCTGACGATTGGCAGCCATCGCAGCGACGGCGTGCGGCTCGCTCGTGGGCGTCAAGAAGGGGAAGAGCTTGACCTCGAGGCGCACAGTGTCGCCGAACTCCGTGACGAGGCGCTTCCAGTAGCCATTGCGGAGCGCGCAGAAGCGGCAGTTGATGTCGATGACCTCGTGGATGACGACGGGCGCATCCAGCGGGCCGACGCCGGGCGCAGGCTCGGTGTAGCCGGGACCGGCTACCGGGCGTGACGTGGACCACTTGGCCTCCTCGGGCCGGGTCATGAAGCCAAAGGCGTAGCCGGCGACTGACACCGCCAAGACGAGCGGCACAATCGTGCGCGCCATGTGCGTGGGAGCAGCGGGCGCCGCGTGCGAGTGCGGGTCCTGCCCGTGTTGGTCGTGGTCGTCGTGTGCGTGGCCCATGCGTCACCCTGCCCTGCGGATCCGGCGTGCGGCGCTCACCACGGTGGTGGGCAGCCCGCTTGCGGGCGCGTACTATAGCCGTCGATGATTCGGTCGTCGAGCCACCTGTTACTGCTGCTCTCTGGGCTCGTCCTCGCGGCTGCG
Organism: Pseudomonadota bacterium; assembly: GCA_005776585.1. Taxonomy (GTDB): domain Bacteria; phylum Myxococcota_A; class UBA9042; genus SXOX01. Next base: position 49,899 of record SXOX01000152.1, read on the forward strand.
TGCGACCACGAGGCCGTGCTCCGGCTGCGCCTCGACGTCCGGGCGCCTCCGGGCCCCGATCCGTATGCGGGGGCGGTCACGGCGCGCATCGCGGTCGATGGTGTCGTCATCGCGTCGGGGCCGTACTCGGGCAGCGGCTCGCTCGCGGGACTGGAGCTCTCAGCACCGTCCATCGAAGGTGGCGCGCGGGTCGCGCTCGAGCTGCTGGACGCGACCGGCGCGGTTGTCTCACGCGGCTCGGCGCGCATGAGAGACGACGAGGAGCCCACGCGCTTGATGCTTCGCCGCGCGGGCGCGTTCTCAGCGACCCTGGGTCCGCTCGGCAGTACCCGCGTCGCGGCGCGCACGGCCCTCGCCAGCGACGCCGTGTGGCTCGTCGGCGGGGACGCGCACGCGTTCTCGACCGCGGTCGATCGCATCGACGGCGACACGACGCTCATCGAGCGCAAGCCAGCCTTGGTCACGCCGCGCGTGGCGCCGGTGGCCGTCTTTGCGCCGGAGGGGTCCCTGGTCGTCCTCGGCGGCGGTGCGGCGGGAGCCGAAGTGCTCGCGCCGGAGGCCGAGGCGTTCACGACGCACGCGGGTGTTCCGCACCTCGGGTCGTGGGCGGGAGTCGTGGCGAGCGGCGCAGGGACCTGGACTGTGGCCGGCGGCGGGACGGCCGACGTGTTCGCGCTCCGCTGGGCCGAGGGCGCGCCGAACGTCACCGCGATGCCCCCGCTGCGCACGTCCCGCGGGCGCGTCACGCTCCTCCGGCTGGGCGAGCGGACGCTTGCGGTTGGAGGCTCACCGACCTCGCTCGCGGAGTGGGTGGACAACTCCTCGCCACCGCTCACGGAGCCCGTAGTGATCCCCGCGGCGGTCTCAGCCGACCGGCTAGACACCACGCACGCCGTCGTCGTCGCGCTCGCCGAGCGGACGGTGATGGTGCTCGACGCCAAGGGGGGCCTCACCGTCGCCGGGGCACTGGCTCGCGGTCGCGCCTCGGGTGCGGCGCTCACGCTGGAGAGCGGCCTCCTCCTGGTCATCGGGGGCGAAGGCGATGCGGCGGGGTCGGCCGAGCGCTGGCGGTGGGCGGACGGCCAGCTCACCTTCGAGGACGAGATCGCGCTCTTCGGGAAGCACAAGAGCGCCGTCGTCGCGCGATTGCCGTCAGGAGGCGCGCTCGTCGCCGGCGGCACGGACGCGCTGGGGGTCTACGCGCCCATCGGCGCCGTCTACGAGCCGTAGCGTGCCGGAGCTGCCCGATCTCACCGTGTACCTCGAGGCGCTGCGTGCCCGCGTGCTCGACCAGGTCCTGACCGGAGTACGACGCGCGCCCGCCGCGGTGGCGTTGCTGCGAACCGCGGTGCCCCCGCTCGGGCAGGTCCACGGACGTCGGGTGCTCGGACTGTCGCGGCTCGGCAAGCGCCTCGTTCTCGCCCTCGAAGGGGAGCTGTTCCTGGTGCTGCACCTGATGATCGCCGGACGCCTGAGGTGGGCTGAGCCGGCCGGCGCGGCCATTCCAGGCAAGATTGGCCTTGCCGCCTTCGACTTTCCCGCAGGCACGCTGCTCCTGACCGAGGCGAGCGCCAAGAAGCGCGCGGCGTTGCACGTCGTCCGCGGCAGCGCCGCGCTCGAGGCGCACGATCCGGGCGGCCTCGAGCCGCTCGAGATGACCCTCGAGGACCTCGATCGGGCCTTGCGGCGGGAGCGGCACACGCTCAAGCGCACGCTCACCGATCCCACGACGCTCGCCGGCATCGGCAACGCCTACTCCGACGAGATCCTCCACGCTGCGCGCCTCTCGCCCACGCGGATGTCCGACGCGCTGACCACACACGAGCTCGTGCGGCTGCATGCGGCGATTGTCTCGGTGCTCACGACCTGGACCGCGCGCCTGCGCGCCGAGACGGGCGCCGGCTTTCCGGAGAAGGTCACCGCGTTTCGCGACGGCATGGCGACGCACGGCCGCTTCGGCAAGCCCTGCCCCGTCTGTGAGACGGCGATCCAGCGGATCGTGCATGGCGAGCACGAGACGAACTACTGCCCGCGGTGCCAGACCGGCGGGAAGCTGCTGGCGGATCGGTCTCTGTCGCGATTGCTGCACGCCGACTGGCCCAAGACGGTCGACGCGCTCGAGGCGCGGCGGCAGGTCCCGCGGCCATGAGGCACGCGTCGGGCGCAGTGTTCGTCCGGGCGAGCGCTACGAGCGAAGCAGCCGCTCGATGGCCGCCGCGTCAAAGCCCATCAAGAGACGCCGCTTGACCCAGATGACCGGCACGCCGGAGATCGAGCCCCGAGGGACCTGAGCCTCGTCGGCGTGGCGCAGCATCTCGTCGCGCGCGCCCTCGTCCTGCTCGATGTCTTTCTCCACGAACGGGAGGCCCTTGTTCTCGAAGTAGCGGCGCGCTTGCTTACACACGCCGCACCAGGACGCGCTGTACAGAATGATGGGCTCGGCGCCAGCGGCAGGCTTCGATGGCGCCGACGGCGTTGGTGCCGCGGCCGCAGCGACCGCCGGTCCGCGCGCCGATTCGAGCGTCTGATCGAGCTCCGCCGACAGGACTGGCCGGGCGGTGACGGGGCCCGTCGCACCGCGCAGATCCGCGACGTAGACCACGCCCGGCGGGACCTGCACGTCATCGGGGACGACGACGACGAGGTCACGCGCCGCCTCCGGGATGGCGTCGAGGCGCGTGGCCACCTCGGCCTTGCGCGAGCCCGCCGGAAAGTAGCGGTAGACGTAGCCGGCCTTGGCCGCGTCGACCTGGACGGCCGGGGCCTGCGCGAGGTCGGGAGCCTCGACCTTGACCGGGCGCGCGGCGGTCGGCTCCTTGGAGCAGGACAGGACGGCACACAAGATCAACAGGGTCAGTCGCCTCATCGCGCGCAAGATAAGGAGTGCCTAGCGTTCCGTAAAGCTACTCGGGCGCGATCCCGTACTTGGAGAGCTTGACCATGAACGCCTGGCGGCTGATGCCGAGCTGTCGCGCCGCCTCGGAGCGATTCCAGCCGTAGCGCTCCAGCGTGCGCTTGATGTAGTCCATCTCGTAACGCTCTACCGCGTCCTTGAGTGGCGAGAGCACCTCATTACCCGCCTCGTCGGGCGCTGTCACGGGCGTCTCGGTGAGCTCCTCGGACAGATCGTATGGCCCGATCGGCTTGCCCGCAGGGCACACGAGCACCGCCCGTTGGATCTCGTTTTCGAGCTGGCGGATGTTGCCCGGCCAACGAAACGCGACCAGCGCGGCGAGTGCATCGGGGGTGACGCCCGGCACCGGCTTGTTGAAGCGGGTGGCGTAGCGGTCGATGAAGACCTGCGCGAGCTGGGGCACGTCGTCCTTGCGTTCGCGAAGCGGCGGCAGGCGGATGGGAAAGACGCTGAGCCGGTAGAACAGGTCCTCGCGAAAGCGACCGGCCTTCGCCTCGGCGCGGAGATCGCGGTGCGTAGCGGCCACCACGCGCACGTCGACGGGGATGGGCCGCGTGCCACCCACCGGCAGGACCTCGCGCTCTTGAAGCGCGCGCAGCAGCTTGGCCTGGAGCTTCAGC
>SXOX01000153.1 GCA_005776585.1 Pseudomonadota bacterium
CGAACGCAAGCTTGCGCCGCCGTTCACCTCCTTCGGCGTACCACCAGTACGCCTCAGTCGGTGAATGCCGGCGCTTCGCGCCGCGACGGCTCAGCCGTGCGTTCGCGGCGTTGACATCGCGCCATTCATGCATAATGCGGGTTAGGTTACGTACCGCGTGGAGGCGGGTTCCGGTGCCGGGCCGCGAGCATGTTGCAGAAGAGGCCGCCCTGCTCGAGCGCGTCGTCGAGCGCGACGTGCGTGTGCGGCGCCGGGTCGAACCACGCCTTGGGCATGGTCCGCTTCGAGACGTCGCGGTAGCCTGTACCGAGCAGCGCCATCGCGTAGGACTTGACGTCGAGCGCCGAGTGCGAGAACGGGCTTCGGCCGACGAAGCGCATCAGGTACCAGTAGACGAACAGGAAATCGTAGGCCGCGGGGTAGCCTACGAAGACCGGCAACCCCGGCAGCGCCTCGAGCCAACGCACATAGTCGGCCAGCGCGTCGGCGGGCTCGCGGAGGTCGCGTCGGCAGGCGGCCCAAGCGTCTGGTTGCGTGGCCCACCAGGCGGACGTCTTGGGATCCGGTCGTGCGTCCGGGAGTGTGATCAGGTTCGCCGAGAACGTGCCCAGGAGGCGCTTGTCGGAGGTGAAGGCAGCTGACGCGAAGCTGAGCATCGAGTTCGGGCCCGGGATCGGGCCGTCGGCTTCGACGTCCGTAGAGACGTAGATCTCGGTCCTGGGGGAACTCATTGCCTGAGCATAGCGGGTCGCGGTTGAGCGGTCGATGGGCCACCGGCGATGAACGCCCGCCGTCGTGGCACGGCAAGGCATGCGGTGGTGCCGAGCGGGCTTGACAGTGATCGCCGTTTGACGATCATGGCCGTATGCCTGTCCGCTAAACGGTTGGAATCTGCGCTGCCCTGTCGGCCATCGCGCTCTCGAGCCTTGGCTGTGGCACCGAGCCGGACGCTGGTGGCGCCGCCGATGCCCTTTTCGTCGCGAGCGAGGTCGCCGCGAGCGTCGACGTCGCGGGGCAGTCCGAGCTGCCAACTGCTGACCTGTGCGCCAAGGCGCTCGACGGCGTACCGTGTGACGACGGCAACGCCTGCACCATCGGCGACGCCTGCAAGGGTGGGCACTGCACCCCGGCCTCCTCGCGGCCCTGCGACGACGACGGCGCTTGCAGGCCCGGCACGTGCGACCCCGCGTCCGGCTGCAAGAACGCGCCGGAGCCCGACGGCACGCCATGTACCGCCGGCTGCTACGGGAAGGCCTGGTGCGCGCAAGGCGCCTGCGTCCCGGAGCCGACGAGCGCGGTGAAGTGTCCGAGCTCCGGCGAGCCTTGCGTCGACCACGTCGAGTGCGACCCGACGTCGGGCGGCTGCACCGTCAAGATCGCGCGTGCACCCGGGCAGTCGTGCGACGTCGACAGCGACGCCTGCACGCTGGATGCCTGTGACGCCAGCGGAACGTGCGAGGCGACGGGCGACCTCGAAAAGTGCGCCTGGCAGCAGCAGAACAACCCGTGCTGGCAGTGGCTCTGCCAAAAGAAGGTCGGTTGCCAGCAGGTGCAGTTCGTCGTGGGTGCCTCGTGCGATGACGGCAACCCGTGCACCACGAACGACACCTGCGCGACGGTTGAAAAGGGCCAGCTTTGCACCGGCACGCTGGTGCCCGTCGATGACCAGAACCCGTGTACCGACGACAAGTGCGCCGCGGGCGGCGTACAGCACGTCGCGCTCGACGGCGTCCCGTGCGGCCCCGCGGTCGCGTGTCAGACGACCGCGCTCTGCAAGGCGGGCCAATGCCTGCCTGGCACCGGGCTCCCCAAGGGTGCGGCGTGTGACGATGGGAATCCCTGTACGGGCGATGACGCGTGCACCGGCAGCGGTTGTGCCGGGCTCGCGGTGACCGTCGACGACCAGAACCCCTGCACGACCGACGCGTGCGGCGCTGCTGGCGTGACCCACGTTCCGCTCGACGACACGACGTGTGGCGTGGAGACCGCGTGCGCCGCGGCGCCACTGTGCGCCAAGGGCGTCTGCCAGCCCGGTACGCCGAAGGCTTGCCCCATGCCGTGTGCCGTCGATGGTGAGTGCGACGACCAGAACCCGTGCACGACCGACGCCTGCGTCGGCAAGGCCTGCACCCACGGCGCGCTCGCGGGCTGCTGCAAGGCCGCGACCGAGTGCGACGACGGCGATTCGAAGACCGTGGACCAATGCCTCGGCAACACGTGCAAGCACACGCCGGCGTGCGTGGCACCGGGCTGCTGCACGAAGACCGAGGACTGCACGGCCGCCGGCCTGAAGGCGAGCTGTGTCGAGGGCAAGTGCGTCGCGACGGAGCCCGGCGCGTGCGTGAAGGACGCCGACTGCGACGACGGCGATGCGACGACGGCCGACTTCTGCGGCAAGGGCGCGTGCACCGCGATCCCGACGTGCGAAGGGCCGGGCGTCGGGGTGGTGTTTGATTTGGGGATGCAACAGTCCGTGACGAACGACCGGGTTGTGCTGCCGGTCGGTGGCGGATTCGTCGGTTTCGTGTGGACACAGTCCACGGGCCAGCCGTGCGGCGTAGAGATCTGGTATCAGCAGTTCTCTGGCACCGGATGCAAGGTGGGCCCGACAAAAAAGATCGCCACGCCCGCGCCGAACTGCACTGATTACATCCAGCCCGGCTACATCCCTTGGCCCGGCGGCGGTTTTGTCTACAGCGATCACAGCGGGGTCATGCGTCGCTTCGACCGGCACGGCTTCTCGGTGGCCACGCTTCCTGGCACCGGCGGTCCGGTCATGGTGCCGAACCCGGATGGGTCAGTGTCGGTCATCAATGCGTCGCGGGTCTTTCGCATCGACGATGGACGGTACTACCGGTTCAGTCCCGTCAACGGCAACTCCGCCACTCTGACACTGGCCCTCGTCAGTCCAACGCATGACGTTCTGTGGACGAAGGAGTTCTCGCTGAGCGGCGGGAGTGGCGCGGCCACGGTCGGAGCAGTGCTTGTCGGCAAGGCGTCCATCCTCGGAAGCGAGACCCTGATGGCAGCGCACTCGGGCGGGTCCTTTCCCAACGACGCATTGGCCATGGCTTTCGTCGATCCCGACCAAGCGGTTCTGGGCCCCTCAATCGTCTGCCAGAGCAGCCCGGCGACCGGCCAGTGGTGTGGCTCCGTGATTGGGCTCGGGGGTTCAACTGGTGGAGGTGTACTCGTGAAAGCCACACCTTCGGGCCAGAGCGCCTCCTACGTCCGTGTAGCCACGAATGGTGGGCTCGTCACGCAGTTCATTGCCATTCCGGGCATTGGTAATTGGAGCAGCGAACACACGCACGCCGTGGCCACCGGACCCGACACCTTCTTCCTGGCCTACCCGTCGGACGGCGCCGTCAAGGGCTTCCTGCTCGGCGACTTCTGCAAGAAGGACGTCGACTGCGACGACGGCATCGCGTGCACGCAGGACACCTGCACGACCCACGGCTGCGCGCGGTACCTGATCCCCGGCTGCAAGTGACCCGGTCGGCACTGCAGCGAACGCGGCGGGAAGCGCCGCCAGCGCCCAATCGCCGGACGAGCGCTCGCCGGCCTCGGCGGCCTCCGACGACAGCGACCACCCGGCGGGCAGATGCGGGGCTACCCCAGCAACCGCGCGCCGTGCGGCCCGTCTACTGTCTTAGGTCAGAATGTCAACATGTCAGGACCGTCCCGAGGTCCACTCCTCAGCGCGTGCAGCGACCCGCCGGCTTCCCATGGGCTTGTTGCGCTGCGTGCGGCGATTGATGCCCACTTCTCGACGCAGCCTCGGCCCGCCGATGGCGTCGAGGTCGAGCGTCGTCCGCATGCAGACCGGCATACCTAGCAACGCAGACGTCTGCAACGTATCAGGTTCGGTAACGCGAGAGGCGGCCCCGTCTAGGTCGCACCGGCCAGCAAAGTCGACGACGACGGCACACCGCTAGCGGCGGGCTCGGGCAACGCGAAGCGAACCCCGCAGCTCGGCGCGCACCGCGCCGCGCGAGGACCGCGAGCGGTGTCCGAGCCCGTCGCTAGCGGGACGACCTCCGGGATGACCCATCCCCAGCCGCGCTGACGCGCCTTGCCGCTGCCGGTCCGGACCGGTATCGTCCTCCCCCATGACTCGCCTGCTCCTCGTCACCCTCGCCTCGCTTGCCCTCGCTCCCTCGGCCTGGGCCAAGACGCCGCCCCCTACGCCGCCGACGCTCACGCCACCCCCGCCGCCGCTGCGGCCGCCGCAGGTCGTTCCGGCCGCGCCTCAGAAGGGCTGGCTCGGCGTCACGTTGGAGCCCGCCACCCCCGACGAGCAGCGCGAGCTCGGCGTCACGCGCCCCGTGCCGCGCGTGGCCATGGTGTTCCCCAACTCGCCCGCGCAGAAGATCGGCGTGCAGGTCGGCGACTACATCCTCAGCATCGACGGCGTCAACGTCATGAGCATGCAGGACATGATCAACCGCGTGAGCACCAAGGCTCCCGGGACGGTCGCTGCGCTCATGGTGCAGCGCGCGCTGAATGCGCCACCGGAGAAGCTGCTCGCCGTGCTGGATCTCCGGCTCGAGGGCCGCGACCTCTTGAAGAGCAACTGGGTTGGCAAGCCGCTCCCGGGGAGCACGCTCATCAGCGCGCAAAAGGACGGCTCGGTCGCGATCGGTGGGCCGGCCACGCAGGGCAAGATCGTGCTGCTCGACTACTTCGCCACCTGGTGCGGACCGTGTCGCGCCGTCATGCCCGCGCTCGAGCGGCTGCAAGCCACCTACGGCAAGGACGGGCTCATGGTCGTGGGCGTCTCGTCGGAGACCGTCGAGGTCATGCGCGGCTTCCTCACGCGCACGCCGCTCAAGTACACGGTCGCCGTCGAGCCGACGGGCGCGCTGCAGCGCACGCTCATGGTGAGCGCCTTGCCCACGCTGTTCTTTGTGAGCAAGGACGGCACCGTACGGGACGTGCTGCTCGGCTCCGGCCATGACCGCGAGCTCGAGAACCTCGTGCGCAACGAGCTCGGCCTGGCGCCGCTGCCACCTCCCGCGCCTCCGCCGCCTCCGGCCGCGCCTCCCGCTCCACCGCCCGTGCGCTAGTGGCCGTCCACATCCCGGAGCTCGACCCGTACGGTCCGTCGATTCGGGTGCCCGATCGCGTGGACGTGCGCCTGACGCGGCGCGTTCAGTCCGTGGTCGACCATCGCGAGTTCCAGCGCTTGCGTCGCGTCCGTCAGCTGGGACCCACGCATCTCGTCTATCCCGGCGCCGTGCACTCGCGCTTCGAGCACTCGCTCGGCGTGTACGGTCAGGTCTCGCGGTTCCTGGTCAGCCTGCAGCGTCACCCCGTCTTTGCCTCCAGCTTGTCTGAGGCCGACCTCCTCACGGTGCTGATGGCCGGGCTCCTGCACGACGTCGGGCACTACCCGTTCGCGCACAGCCTCGAGGCGCTGCATCGGCGGGGGCAAGAGACGCCCCGGCACGAGCGGTTGGGCGCCGACATCATTCGGGAGCGTCTGGGGGCGGTCCTGTCACGCGAGCTCAAGGTCGAGCCGGAGCGGGTGGCCCGTCTCATCGAGAAGAAGCCTCGGGAGCAGCCGACCCGCATCGACCGCCTCCTGGGCACGCTCATCTCCGGTGCCATCGACGCGGACAAGCTCGACTACCTGGAACGCGACAGCGTCCATCTCGGCGTGCCGTACGGCACGAGCTTCGACGCCGGGCGCCTCGTGGCCGCGCTCACGCTGAACGAGGCCGAGGACGCCATCGCCATCGCCGCACCCGGCAAGGTCTCAGCCGAGCAGTTCGTGTTCAGCCGCTACCTCATGTTCTCCGAGGCCTACTGGCACCACGCCGTCCGCGGAGCGAGCGCCATGGTCGAGGCGGCGCTCTTCGACCACGTCCGGCGCCTGCCGACGGCCACGCCGGTCGCGCCCGCGTTGCTCGGGCTGCTGCTCACGCGCTCGGACGACGAGCTGTTGGCCGATCTGCGCCGTGACGCGCCAGCCGGCTCCGTGAGCGCCCGCCTGCTCGATGGGCTCACCGGCGACGAGCGGCGGCTCCACAAGCGCTTGGTCACCTACAGCCGCGCCTACGCAGAGCCGGAGAAGCGCGAAGCGTACGAGCGCCTCTACCGGCTGGATGGAGCGGCCCTCGATCGCGTCACAGACAAGATGGCGCGCGCCATCGCCAAGGCCACGGGGCGCGTCGTGCGCCAGGGCGACGTGCTCGTCGATACGCCGCCGCACGACAAGGATCGCGCCGAGAGCATCGACGTGCGTTACCTGGGCGTCTCCGGTCAGGGCAGCTATCCGCTGCAGGAGCTCTCAGCGGTCGTCCAAGGCGTTCACGCGGATTTCGTTCAGGTCGTCAAGAAGATCCGGGTCTTCGTGAGCTTCGAGCTCGCCGCCGCGTGTCGCGAACGGCGCCCGGAGCTGGAGACCGCGCTGTTGGAGGTTGTTCTCGGGTAACGCCACCCGCATTGTCCCAAGCGCCATCTTTGGCTATGGTGCGCCGCGCGTGCCGCGCGCCCCGGGCGCGCAGCGGGAGGCGGACTTGAGCGACACGGAAGCCATCAGGACGAACGGGGTCCGACTCGGGCTCGTCGTGCTTCTCGCCGCAGGCTGCGAGTTGGGGCGAGGTGACGGCGCGGGCCCGTGCTTCAGCGATCTGGAGTGCCCGGCCGGTCGCAGCTGTCACCCCGTGAACCACGTGTGCATCGCCATCGGCTACCCGCCCGACGTGAAGGTCTCCGACGCCGCGGCCAAGGAGGTCACGACGACCGCGGGCACCTGCCTGCCGGGCACCGCGTGCGACGACGGCAATCCGTGCACCGAGGCGGACGCGTGTCGGCCCGACGGCCTCTGTCGCGGCACGGCCAAGAGCTGCGCCGACAGCCTCGACTGTACGGCTGATTCATGTGTCGCGGGCGCCTGTCAGCATGTGCCCCTGGCGGACACCTGCGTCATCAGCGGCAAGTGCTACAAGGGGGCCGCGCCGCACCCGGCCGCGCCGTGCAAGGCGTGCGTGCCGGCCGTGAGCGCGACGACCTGGAGCGCCGACGACAGCGCCACGTGCACCGACGGTATGGCGTGCACGACCGGCGACTATTGCGACGGTGGGACGTGCCGGTTCGTGGCCAAAGACGACGCCAAGTGCGATGACGGTCACGCGTGCACCCTCGACCGCTGCCTCGCGGCGGGCGCGTCGGACGGCTGCGAGCACAGCCCACAGAACGCCGCGTGCGACGATGGCGTTCCGTGTACTGCGGACGCGTGCCTCGTCGGCAAGGGCTGCGCGAACGTGGTCCAGCTCGGCGCCTGCGACGACAACGACCCCAAGACGACCGATACGTGCGACCCGGCCAAGGGCTGCGTCCACGTGCCGCTCACGTAGACCGGAACTCACCGACCTGACTCTGGAGGAATCATGCGAACTCTCGAACGACTTGTCACCGCGACTGCGCTCGCGGGCCTCGTGCTGGCGTTGCCGGCCTGTAAGGACGACGCCAAGCCGGCCGCTGCGCCGGCCGCGACGCCGCAGCGCGTGAACCCCGAACCGGCGCCCGGCGCGGCACCCGCTGCTGCGAAGCCAGGGCTCGTGGCCACACCGGTCTCGGCCGGTGCCATCCCGCCCGCGGCGACGCCCCCCGGTGGCGCACCTCCGCCGACCGCGCCACCGAC
>SXOX01000154.1 GCA_005776585.1 Pseudomonadota bacterium
ATCGACCTCGACTACGACCTGTCGCAGGTCATGTTCATCACGACGGCGAACAACCTGACCGGCGTCCCGCTGCCGCTTCAGGATCGCATGGAGATCATTCAGCTTTCGGGCTACACGGAGTTCGACAAGCTCCAGATCGCGCGTCGGCATCTGCTGCCGAAGCAGATGCGCGAGAACGGCCTCGCGGAGGCGCCGAATGTCGCCGTAGAGTTCACCGATGGCGCGCTCCGCACGCTCGTGAGCCACTACACGCGTGAGGCAGGAGTGCGCAACCTGGAGCGCGAGATTGGCGGCGTCTGTCGCAAGATCGCGCGCGAGGTGCTCAAAGAGAAGCCGCCGGCCGAGAGCAGCAAGCGCGCCGTGCAGGTCACCTCCGAGCGGATCCCGAAGTACCTTGGGCCCCACAAGTTCCGGCACCACCTCGCAGCGCACGAGGGCAAGGTCGGCGTCGTCAATGGGCTCGCGGTCACCTTTACCGGCGGGGATCTGCTTCAGGTGGAGGTCACCAAGATGCCGGGGCGCGGCAAGCTGACGGTGACGGGCAAACTGGGCGATGTGATGAAGGAGTCGGCGCAGGCTGCGATGAGCTACGTGCGTTCACGCGCCAACGAACTGGGGCTCTCGCCTGACTTCTATCAAGACGTCGACTTGCATATTCACTTCCCGGAGGGCGCCATCCCCAAGGACGGGCCCAGCGCGGGCATCACGACAGCCACGGCGCTCGTGAGCGCGCTGACTGGCATTCCGGCGCGGGGCGACGTCGCGATGACCGGTGAGATCACGTTGCGCGGCCGAGTCCTGCCCATCGGCGGTCTGAAAGAGAAGGTCATGGCCGCCCACCGCGCGGGCGTGCGGCTCGTGGTCTGCCCGGCGGACAATCGGCGCGACCTGCACGACATCCCCAAGCCGGTCCTGGCCAAGGTGCGGCTCGAGTTCGTCGAGCACATGGACGAGGTGCTCACGCGGGCGCTCCAGGAGAACGCGTTCGTCGCGCTGCTGGAGAAGACACGTGCGCAGGCGCTCCTGCCCGCGGACGCGTCGATCGAGACGCCGCCGGCCACCGAGCCCCGCCTGCCGGACTCCGTCGAGCGGCTCGATCCCGCAGACGACGACTCGGGCGACGCGCCCACGACTCACTAGGACCGCAGGCGCGATGGGAGGCGAGGACCGGGTCACGCGCGAGGTCACCCCTTTCGTCGACGTGCTGGAGGCCGCGCTGCCCGCTCGGGTTCGGCTGTTGGCGGACACGCCCGCGGGCCCCATCTTCGAGGAGGAGGGCCGCGCGGTCCTGGAGCTCGGAACGCCGCCGCGCGAGAAGCGGGTGCTGCTCGATCGCGACGCGGACCTCTACGCGCTGCTGCTCGGCGCTGACGGCGCCGCACTCGACGAGCTGATGGAGGTGCTTCTCCCCGACGGGCTCCCGAACGAGCCACTGCCGAGCGCGCTCCATGGCACGACCTTGGTCCTGTCGGAGCGCCCGGAGCGTCCGCCGGAGCTGGCGGGGGTGTCATTCGCCGTGACGGCCTCGGTCTCCTCGCTGGCGCGGCTCGACCCCATCCCACCGTGGGCCGTCGCAGTCCACGTCTCGGGGGCGCGCCCACGGCCCGTCGAGGCGCCACCGCACAGCACGCCGGTCTGTTGGACGACGCCGTTTGCCTCCGACTCCGACCTGGACGCGCTGCCGGAGCTCTTCCTGGCGATGGGCACCGGGCGCACGCCCGTGCGCGAGCTGCGCCTCCGGGTGGATCCGGCAGCGGATCTGGAGCGCGGACGCCGTCCCCCCTTCCCGAGCGAGGTCGTGGACGTCATCGCTCAAGCGGTCGGCTGCGAGTCGGCCTCGCTCATGCGCGAGCTCGCGCTGCGCCGGCGGCTCGCCGAGAAGGGCCTCCACCGTGCCTGGCTCGCGGAGCCGCATCATGTCAGTTGGCTCTTCTGGGGGCACCCGGCGCTGGGCCTCGTCCCCGCGACGGATCACTTTCCGGTGCCGCGTCGCTCGAGCCGGCAGGATCTGCTGCGCGGTACGCCTGACACGGTACGTCCGCAGCTGTTGGCCTATCTCGGGCTCCTCGACGACATGCGGCCCCGTCACCTGGCGCTCGCGGCGCACGGCCTGTACTGCGTCAGCCTGCACGTGCTGCCGAGCCCGAGCGCGCCGTTCTTGCCCAACCATGGAGGCATCGTGGCTTGGCGAAGCGGCGGTCGCATCGGAGCCGTCACGTGACGCCGCTCGACCGCTGGCTGTTCGACCCGAAGGTGTGGCTCGGTGCCAGCGCCGGCGCATTCTTCGGGGGCCTCGCCAACGACAACAAGCCCATGGTGTGCTGCGGGCTGCTCGTCCTGAGCGGCTTTCTGGCGCTCGGCGCAGCACTCCTGCACGCGCGCCGCTAGCAGGGCGGCTGCCGGAAGGCCGCTAGCGGCCGATGTCGCGTCGGTAGTGGGCGCCGGCGATGCGCAGCGACCCGACGGCGGTGTAGGCCTTGTCACGCGCGGCGTCGCGCGACTCACCAAGCGCCATGACTCCCAGGATCCGGCCGCCCGCGGTGACGATCTGCCCGTCGCGCACGGCCGTGCCGGCGTGAAAGACGTGCACGTCGGGCAGGTCCTCAGCCTGTTCCAGGCCGCCGATCGGGTCGCCCGTCGTGACGGTGCCCGGATAGCCCGCGCTGGCCACGACGACGCAGACCGCCGCGCGCGGATCGACCCGCACGTCGACGCCTGAGAGCGCTCCGGTCGCCGCCGCGTAGAACGTCTCGCCGACGTCGCCGAGCAGGCGGGGGAGCAGCACCTGGCACTCCGGGTCGCCCATGCGCGCGTTGAACTCCAGGGCCTTGGGCCCGTCGGGCGTGAGCATGACGCCCGCATACAGAAATCCCTGGAACGGAGCGCCGCGGGCCACGAGCGCGCGCGCCGCGGGCTCGACGATGGTCGTGTGGATGGCCTCGAGCAGCGCGGCATCCACGTCCGCGACCGGCGAGTACGCGCCCATGCCGCCCGTGTTGGGCCCGCGGTCGCCATCGAAGGCCCGCTTGTGATCGCGTGCTGGCGGCAGCGTGCGCACGGTCAGGCCGTCGACCAGCGCGATGACGCTGACCTCGGGACCCGTGAGGCGCTCTTCGACGACGATGGTGCCGCCAAGCGCGAGCAGCCCGGGGACGGCGTCGATCGCCTCGGCGAGCGAGCCTGGCACGACGACGCCCTTCCCTGCCGCGAGGCCGTCGGCCTTGACGACGAGCGGGCGCCCGGTCTGGCGCAGATACGCCTCGGCCTCGTGCGCGCGGGTGAAGGTCGCGAAGGCGGCCGTAGGGACGCCGGCCTCCTGCATCAGCTGCTTGGAGAAGGCCTTGCTGCCCTCGATTCGGGCGGCCGCGGCGGTCGGTCCGAGGACCGGAATGCCGCGATCCTTCAAGACGTCTGCGAGGCCGAGGACGAGCGGCACCTCCGGTCCGACCACGACGAGGTCCACACCGCGAGCGATGGCGGTGGCGACGAGGCCGCCCACATCCGCCGCGCCCACGTCGACCGCCGTACAGTGGGGCGCCATGCCGGCGTTCGGGCGCGTGGCGAGGATCTCCGACACGCTCGGCGAGCGCCGGAGGGCCGCGAGCAGCGCATGCTCCCGCCCTCCATTTCCGACGAGGAGGACACGCACCGGAGGCTCCTAGTGTCGAAAGTGCCGCATGGCGGTGAAGACCATGGCGAGGCCGTGAGCGTCCGCGGCGGCGATGACCTCGGCGTCCTTGACCGACCCGCCGGGCTGGACGATGGCGGTCGTGCCCGCGGCAGCGGCGGCGTCGACCCCGTCCCGGAATGGGAAGAACGCATCCGACGCAAGCACGGAGCCTGAGAGCGCGCCGCCGGCCTTCTTCACGGCGAGCTCGACGGAGTCCACGCGGCTCATCTGGCCAGCCCCGATGCCCGAGGTGACCGGTCCGCGCGCAAAGACGATGGCGTTGGACTTCACGTGCTTGCAGACGCGCCAGGCGAAGTCGAGGGCCGCGAGCTCCCCGCTCGTCGGAGCGCGGTGCGTCACGACGCGGGCGTCGGCGACGGCGACGATGGTCGCGTCCGTCGCCTGAACCAGGAGGCCGCCGTCGACGAGGCGCACGTCGAGGCCGTGGGCGACGGGCGCCGTCACCGGCAGCGTCAGCAGGCGGAGGTTCTTCTTGCTCGCCAGGACCGCGAGCGCTTCGGGGCGATACCCCGGCGCGACGACCACCTCGAGGAACGTCTCGACGAGCGCCGCGGCGAGGGCCGCGTCGACCTCGCGGTTGACACCGACGATGCCCCCAAAAGCGCTGAGCGGGTCCGCCGCACGCGCCGCGAGGTAGGCCGGCAGCGCCCCGTCCGGAGCGCGCGCCGCGCCACACGGGTTGTTGTGCTTCACGATGACGGCACAGGGCACGTCGGCGCCGAGGTCCCGCACGAGGCCCATGCAGGCGTGGACGTCCAGCAGGTTGTTGTACGAGAGGGCCTTGCCCTGCTGAACCTGATGGAGCAGGGCCTCCGCGAGCCCGGTCGTGGGTTGATGTGTCGGCGCATACAGCGCCGCGGCCTGGTGGGGGTTCTCGCCGTAGCGCAGATCGGCGATCTTTGCGGCCTCGAGCCGCAGCGTCTGGGGGAGCCCCGCCTCGACGGTTCCCGTGGCGCGCTCGAGCCACGTCGCGATGGCGCCGTCGTAGGCGGCCGTGTGCGCAAACGCCCGCGCGGCCAACGACCGGCGCAGCGGCTCGCTGACTGTGCCCGTCGTCTCAATCGAGGTGAGCACGGCCTCGTAGTCGGACGGCTCGACGACCACGGCGACGTGCGCGTGGTTCTTGGCGGCTGCGCGAATCATCGC
>SXOX01000155.1 GCA_005776585.1 Pseudomonadota bacterium
GACGGAGCCCGCACCGGCGCGGTCCGCGGCGCCGCAGCCGTCGCAGCGCGCGCCCGAGCCCGCCGCGGACGAGTGGGGCGCGCCCGTCGCCGATGACGACTGGGGCGAGCCGGCTCCCAAGGACGACTGGGCCGCCAAGGCCAAGCCCGCAGGCAAGGCGGCGGCCTGGCCCGTCGAGGATGATCCACCAGAGGCCGCCGGCGACGACGGCATGGTGGCGGTCAACGAGGACCAGTCCTGGGATGAACCGGCGCCGAAGCCCGGCAAGGGCAAGGGCAAGCCCGCCAAGGAGACGCCGAAGCGCGCCGCCGCGACCGGCCCGAAGTCGGAGGCGCCTCCGGCCGAGGACGTCCCCTTCAGCGCGGCAGGGAAGCTCATCCCGCAGGCGATTCAAGCCGCGCTGGCCCTGAGCAAGAACTGGAAGGCCGGCGCCGCGGTGGGCTGGACGGAGATCCAGGCGGCGCTGTCGGGCGCTTGGGGCCTGCTCGAGCCGAACCTCATCACGGCGGCGATGCCGATCGGCGCCGTGGCGCTCACGACGGCCGTGCTGACCTTGCTCATGTTCTGGATCTCGAGCCTGGCGGGCATCTTCAGCCTCGTCATCCCGCTCGTCTCGCTCCTCGGGATCCTGGCTCACTCGGTCACGTCGCTGCATCTGCTCGGCGCCAAGGTCGGCGTGGACATCCCGCTCGATCAGGCGGTCAAGAAGGTCCTCGGGGATCTCGTACCCTTGCTCGTCTCATTCCTGCTGGCGGGACTCGTGTCCCTCGTCGGCTTCATCTGCATCATCGTGCCCGGCGTCGCGCTGAGCGCGTTCATGTTCCCGGCGTACTGGGCCGAGGGTCGGCGCAACCTGGCGTTGAATGCGCGCAGCCTCGACCTCTTCGAAAAGGACGGCAAGCGCATCCTGCTGGTCGGCATCACGATCGGCGCCGTCAACGTGGTCCTCAACGTCATCGTCGGCCAGGTGCTCGGCTTCATCCCGTTCGTCGGCTTCTACCTGAGCGTGCTCGTCGGCGCCGCCGTCACCGCGCTCTTTGGCGCCTTCGGCCAGGCGTTGATGCTGTGGATGTACTTCGACATCCGCACGACCCACGAGTCGGGTGACGCCGAGGCCGAGTCCCGCGCGCAGCTCGAGTAGCCATCCCTGCCCCGACACCGCCACGCATGACCTCCCTCCGCGCTCGCGCCGCCGCGTCGCTGCCCGACCTTGGCGTCGCGGCCGTGCTGTTCTCGGGCACGCTCGCGGTTCTGTTGGCCACGACGGACGTGGGCTTCCCACGCGATGAAGGCTTCTACTTCCGCCACGCGGCGGACTATCAGGACTGGTTTTGGGCCGTCTCGCACGCTGAACCCAAGGACAAGCCGTTCGGGCGAGAGGCGGTGACGCGCGCCTGGCAGGCCAACGCGGAGCATCCGCCGCTGGCCAAGGTCCTGTTCGGCGCCTCCTGGCGGGCGTTCGGGACCAAGCTGCGCGCCGTGTCGCACGTCGAGGCACCACGCAAGGGCGACGACGAGGCCCTGCACGCCTGGGTCGACGGCGTCCATGACACGGAAGGCTTCGCCAAGGACGCCGAGGTTCTGCTGCTGCGTCCGCCGCCCATCGGCTCGGGCGGGGTCATCGAGAGCGCGATCGCGCCTCGGGTCCTGGCCCGCGGCGTCGTCGTGGAGACCTCGGGGTTGCGCGCCAAGGTCCGCATCACCGCGGACGTGGGCGAAGGGCCTGCGCTATCGCCTACGACGTTTAGCGAGCTCTGCCGGCCCAAGCCCGACGAGTCCGGGGTCCCCGTCGTCGGCGCCGGCTGTCAGGCCGTGAGCGCCGTCGCGCGACCGCTCGCCGAGACGACCGCCTTCCGCCTGCCGACCATGGCGCTCGGCGCGCTGCTCATCGCGACGGTCTACCTGTTTGGCGTCGGCGTCTTCGGCCGTACGCTGCAGGGCCGCGCCTCAGCGCTCTTTGCCGCGCTCGCCCTGTTCTTCATGCCGCGTGGCTTCCTGCACATGCACTTCGCGGCGTTCGACGTGCCCGTGACGGCTCTGATGTTCGCGGTCGTCGCCGCGTTCTGGCGCTCGCTGCGTTCCCGTGGCTGGGCCGTGGCGACCGGCGTGCTGTGGGGCCTTGCGGTCCTGACCAAGCACAACGCGCTGTTTCTCCCCGTCGTGCTGGTCGCCTGGTGGCTGTCGGGCACCCGAATCGTGCTCGGCCCGAACGCGCGGCCGCTTCCCGGGTGGCGCGCGTGGGTCGTTGGCCTCAGTGGCGCGCTCGTGCTGCTCGTCTGCTGGCGGGCGCTCGGCGGTAAGGGCTTGGCCCTGGGCCTCTGCGCGGTGCTGATGGGCCTCACCGCCCTCGATCGCCGCATCGCGCTGCCGCCCATGCCGCTCGCGTTCCTGACCATGCCCGCCATCGGCCTGCCCATGCTCGTGCTGCTCTGGCCACGCCTCTGGTATGACGGCTGGGAGAACTTCACCTGGTACCTGTCATTTCATCTCAAGCACGAGCACTACATGCAGGTCTACTTCGGCGACGTGCTGGCCTATCCGCCGTTTCCGTCGAGCTACCCGTTCGTGCTGACGCTGCTCACCGTACCACTCGTGACGCTGGGCCTCATCGGGCTCGGCGCCGCGCTGCGGCTGTGGCCCTGGCTGCGCTCGTGGCGCCTGACCGGCGGCGCGCCCGGCCCACGCGATCCGTTCACGGTCGGGGCCTTGCTCGGCTGGCATGGCCTGTACCCCATCGCGCTCATCGCCATCCCCAGCACGCCCATCTTCGGCGGCATCAAGCACTGGCTCCCCGCGATGCCGTTCCTGTGCCTGTTGGCCGGAGACGCCTTCGGCAAGGGGCTCGTCGCGCTCATCGGTCTGGCCCGGCCGATCGCCGAGCGGGCTCTGGCGCGCGTTGCGGTCACGGCCACGCTGCTCTTCGTCACGCTCGCACCGAGTGCCCGCGCCACGCTGCTCGCACACCCGAACGGCGAGGCCTACTGGAACGAGCTGATCGGCGGCCTGCCGGGCGCCGCGAACGCCGGAATGCAGCGCCAGTTCTGGGGCTACGCGACGGGCCTCGGGCTGGCCTGGCTCAACGCCCGCGTCCCAGCGGACGGCAGCGTCTACTTCCACAAGAGCCCGTGGGGCTGCTGGGACCTCTATCGCAAGGAGGGCCTGCTACGGTGGGACATTCGCCACGCGGCGGACCTGTTCGACGTCGGCTCCCTGCCCGCGGACCTCGCGCGCACGGACTACGCGGTCTTTCATCATCAGAAGGACCACGACGACTACGAGGTGGGGATCTGGGAGGCCTACGGCACCGACGCCCCCGCGGCGCAGTTCACCCAGGATGGCGTGCCCATCCTGTCCATCTACGAGAACCCGAAGCGCAAGGCCGAGCGGGAGTCACGACAGCGGCAGTAGGAGCTCGGGCTCCCACAAGCTGCGAATCGGAACGGCATACAGGCCCTCCCCGAAGCTCGCGGTGGTCTCGCCGTCGTACAACACGACGCCCGCCGTGAAGCGCTCTGCGCTCGCCTCGCGCAGCTTGCGGAGGCCACGAAAATCCGACGCCGTGACCGTTGACCCGGACTTGACCTCGACACCCGCCACGCTCTGGGTTCCCCGCTCCAAGACGATGTCGACCTCGACGCCATCCTTGTCCCGAAAATGACAAAACGTGACCTCTTCGTCGGTCCAGCTCGCGTGGCGGCGAAGCTCTTGGTAGACAAAGGTCTCGACGAGCGACCCGAGGACGACGCGGTCGCGGTTCAGTGCTTCACCGTCCAGCCCGAGCAGCGCACACGCGACACCGGTATCTCCAACGTGGAGCTTCGGCGTCTTGATCAATCGGCTGAGTCGGTTCGTGTGCCACGGCGGCAGCTCGTCCAGCAGGAAGACGCGCTCCAACAAGGTGACATAGTCGCGAATCGTCGCCCGGCTCAAATGAAACGGACCCGCGAGGTCACTGACATTGAGAAGCCTAGCCGTCTGACCCGCAGCCAGGGCCAAAAGACGCGGAAGGACGTCGAGTGAGGCGATTCGGGAGAACTGACGGACATCGCGCTGCACCAGCGCATCGATGTAGTTGCGATACCACAGCATGCGGCGGCGGGCGGTGGCACGGGCGAGGGCCGCAGGATAGCCCCCGGCAGCGACGCGCTCGGCCAGCGCCAACCCGAGGCGCTCGGTGCGGCGGCTCGGAAACGACACCGCGAACAGGCACTCCAGAAACCGGGGCACGCGACCGGAGAGCTCGCACTGCGCCAGCGGAGAGAGCCGCAGGATCTCCATTCTTCCCGCGAGCGAATCGGCGAGCGTGGGGACCAGCATGACATTCGCGGACCCCGTCAGGAGAAAGCGCCCGGGAGACCGATGACGATCCACGGCCAGCTTGAGCGACGTAAACAAGCCCGGAGCGCGTTGGACCTCGTCGAGGATCGTCCGCGCGGGGAGCTCGGCGACGAAGCCCACGGGGTCCACCTCCGCGGCGGCGAGCGTAACGACGTCGTCGAAGCTGAAATAGGTGTAGCCGCGCGCCTCGCCAAGCGCGCGGGCAAGCGTCGTCTTGCCGCACTGGCGTGGCCCATGGATCAGAACGATTGGAGAGTCAGCAAGGGCCTCTTCGAGCAGAGGCATGGCGAACCTGGGATGCAGCGGAGCGTCCGACACAGCGGCGGATCGTAGGACAGATCTTCGGCTAATTGCAAGTTTTGATAGCGGCCAAGTGTCAGAGTCAGGGGCGGCCAAGTGTCAGGCTCAGGAGCGGCCAAATGTCACCTGGCCGATGTAGTCAAAAATGGCTCAGCTAGCGCCGAACATCCGCTCCAGTACCGGCTTGGCCTCCGCCATCACCTTCTGGTAGCTGGGCCGAGAGAGCAGCCGGTCGGCGTAGGCGCTCACGTTGGGGTACTGGGCGTAGGGATAGGCGCGCTTGAGGTAGAACAGACAGGGCGCTGCGGCGCAGTCGGCCATCGTGAACTCGTCGCCCATTGCGAAGGTCTTGGTGGCGTAGCTCTTGTCCATGAGCGCGTACATGGTGTCCAAGGTCTCCTTGGCCTTACGCACGCCGCGCGGGTTCTTGTCCTCCGGCTTGCGCGAGGGCTCAAAGAGCAGCGTGGTCATCGTGTCGTTGAGGTACAGATCCGACAGGCGGTCGAAGAAGCGCGTCTGGCGCGCCCGATCCGGATCGGCCGGGATGAGCCTCGGTCCATCGAAGTGCGTGTCGAGGTACTCGATGATGATGGACGACTCCGGGATCATCCAGCCATCGTCGAGGACGAGCAGCGGCACCTTGCCGAGCGGCGCGATCTTGCGGTAGGCCGCGTTGGCCTCCGGGTTCATCAGATCGACGACGTTGGGCTCGAACGAGACGCCCTTCTCGTAGAAGGCCATGAGCGTCTTCTGCGAATAGGAAGAGACCGGGTTGTAGTAGAGCTTCATTGCATCCTCCAGACAGGGTGATGCGCTGGCTCTAGCACTCGACCGCGGCCCCGGCAAGGGCAAGGCCTACGCCTACGGCGCGGTGGCGGGAGCGCGCTCCTGCTGCAGGCGCTGCTCGAGGTCCGAGCGCTTCTTCCAGAGCTTCTCGCGCTCCTTGCGGTCGCGCTCCTGGGCGCTCGTCGCGGCGATCCACGCGTCTCCGACGAGCTTGACGGCCACATCGAGGCGCTTGGCCCCAACGAACAGCCCGATCGCGCCCGTGTAGCCCTTCGGGTCACGGCGGAGCGCGCCCGCGAGCGGACCAAGCGCCTGCGCGATGGTGGTCATCGTCTTGGTGGCGCGCTTGTCCTGCTCGCGCTCGAGCTTGGCCTCTTGGTCGTCGATGGCGGCTAGCTGGTCGCGAATCGCCTGCTCCTGCGGTGTGGGAGGAGGGCGACTGGGGCTGGCTTTCTCAGCGGCCCACGTGCGGTTTCTGAGAAAGAGCGTCGCGCCAACGGCGACGAAGTCGATCAGCCCGAGAGCGACCGGCTCCGCGGCACGCAGCAGGGCCAGCAGCTCCGGGTGATCGACGCGCTTGAGCATCGCGCCGACGCCGCCGCTGGCGAGGCTCCCCTGCAAGGCCGGCTGGTTGCCCATGGTCAGGCTGTCGGCGCCAAACGCGGCACGCAGCTCCATCGGGGTGCCGGGAAACAGGATATAGCCGCCCGTCGCGCTGTCCCGCTCGATCATGAACCCGAGCGGTCCGCCTTGAATCAGCCGATCGAACAGCTCGCGCACACCCGCCATGTCTCGAAACGTGGCGTAGCCGGCGCCCGTCACGCGTTCTCCTCCGGAGTCATCCGAGGGAGGCGCCCAACTCAGCGCGAGACCCGCCTTGCCGCCGAGCCACTCGGTCACGACGCGCTTGAAGTCGAGCCCGACGGGCCCACCGGCCTGATCGAGCTGACGCTGCCAGCGCTTCTTGCCAAAGGTGGCGTTGCCGAAGTCGTCGATGAGCTCCCAGGTCGTCGCCGGGTCGAAGCCCGCCTCGACGTAGACCGACGGCATGGCGTCCAGCGCGTTGAGGAGGCGCCCCGTGGGCCCGAGCGAGGCCAACAGCCGCCCCAGCGGGGAGGTGGCGGGCGCCGGAGCGTGCCCAACAAGCTGTAGCGAGCGCGGCCCGAGCGCGAGTCCGAAGGCGAGCCACGGGGTGGGCGCAAGCCACTTGTCGAACCACGCGCGGGCGCCTTGCCGGCGGTCCTGACGCTGCTGGCGCCACTCGGCCTCACGTCGCGCTTGTTGCTCGAGCCGCGCGATCTCGTCAGCCGGCGCGTTGCGCTCCCTGGCTCGCGCGAGCTCCTTCTCCGACCACCCGGGCGGCTCGACCGGCTCCTCCGACGACAAACCCGCGAGGCGCCGCACCCCATGGGCGACGTCGATGACGAAGGCTCCGGAGAGACCCGAGCCGAGCCCCGCGATGGCGTCGCTCACCTCGGCGTTGCTCGAGACGGACTCCGCCTCAGGCAGTCGCGCGATGCGCTCGGCGAACGCCAGCATGCCGTTACGACCGCCGCGATCCTGAATGGCGATGACGGCGGTCTTGCCCTGGACCACGATGCAGAAGTCGTCCTCGCGGCTCGGGATGAGCAGAACGGCGTCCCCGACCTCGCGGCGCTCGACGGTGCGCTTGGAGCCCGCGCTCAGGCGCTCGAAGGCCGCCTCGAAGCGTCTGACGTCGCTGAGGCCGAACACGATGACGGCCTGCTCCTTCTTCTCGTCGACCAGTGCAAAGCCCGCCGGGGCGTTCTTGTCGATGCCGAGCTTGCTCCACGCCGCCAGGTCGAACGGGTCGGCACCGAGGAGCTTGACGGCCTTTGGCCGGGTGTCCGCGAGGAGCTTGCCGGAGGCCTTGATGACCGCTGGGACGCCGAGCCGCGTGAGCAGCTCACCGGGGTCATCGATGGCACCCACGATGAGCGCGCCCTTGGGCACGTGACGCGCGACGCTGGGCGCAAGGCGGGGCGTGCCCGCGAGCGCCGTCGACGCGGCTGAGAGCGCGGAGAGCAAGACCAGGAGCGAGAGTCGACGCAAGACGCACCTCACGAGAGGAAAGGGAGCACGCGCCCTCGTCAGCGCGCAGCTCGCGTGTTGGGGCCCGAGTCTAACGCACCGGTCACCGCTTGTCGTTCGCGCGCGTGACAGCGTGGCAAATTGCGTTGCGCGTCGCGCCCGGCGCGCGTACCCTCTGGCCCCGGGGAAGGTGCTGCAATGCGATTCAGCTGGACGATGACGAGGCCGCTCTGGGCCGCGGTGGTGCTTGGTGTGCTGGGCTGCGGCGGCGACGAGGTCACTCCGGCGGGCAGCGACGCGGGCCCTGGCTTCGCCTTCACCGTGCCGGACGGCAAGACCGGGGACACGCCCTCGCTGGCGTTCCCCGAGACCGGCGGCACCATCGACTCGGGTGCGCCGACGGACCCGGGCGGTGCGGAGGATCCGGGTGCGCCGACGGACCCGGGCACGACGCCGAGCGACACGGGCCCGGCCGACACGGGCCCCGCCGCCGATCTCGGCTGCAAGGCCAAGTGCGCCGGCAAGGCCTGCGGCCCGGACGGGTGTGGCGGCCAGTGTGGCACGTGCCCCGACAAGCAGGTGTGCACCGCCGGCCAGTGCGGGGCCGACCCGACGCTTGGCTGTGAGG
Organism: Pseudomonadota bacterium; assembly: GCA_005776585.1. GTDB lineage: Bacteria > Myxococcota_A > UBA9042 > SXOX01. The sequence goes on from SXOX01000155.1 coordinate 8,105, forward strand.
GCCTCGACCTGCCGGAGAACTGGAAGGGCGAGTTCGAGGGCAAGGTCACGTTCCAGATCATCGGCCTCATCCCGCTCGACGCCAAGACGCACGGCGACCTGGAGTTCAGCATCAAGTGCTTCAACACGAAGCTCATCGTGAGCGGCAAGATGACCGGGCAGGCCAGCGACAACCCCTTCGAGCTCGACATGTCGGGTAGCTACGACCCGAAGCAGAAGAAGATCAGCATCACGCTCAAGAACGGCCATGTGCTGCTGTGGGGCGGCGTGCTCGAATACTGGTTCGACGGCACGGCCGACTCGACGCTCCAGGCCGACAAGTCCTTCAAGGGACCGTGGACCATCAAGTCCTACGACATGAAGGTCATCGGCATGGGCGGCAACGCCGCGCCGCTCACGGGCAGCGGCACGTGGTCGGCGGCAGGCAAGTAGGCCATTGACACCGCCGGAAGCGGTGGCGACACTCGCGGCCGCATGAACCTCGCTCGCGTCATCGGAACGGTCGTCGCCACACAAAAATCCGAGGGCCTCGAGGGCCGTCGGCTCATGGTCGTGCAGCTCTTGGATCACGCGCTGAGGCCCGTCGGCCGCCCGCAGATCGCCGCAGACGCAGTGCAGTCAGGGCCGGGCGAGCTGGTGCACACGGTGCAGTCGCGCGAGGCGGCGCTCGCGTTCGAGCCATCGTTCGTTCCAGTGGACCTGGCCATCGTCGGCATCGTCGATCAGGTGGCGCACGAGGAGCCGGCGTGATCTACGCGCGCGTCATCGGCACGGTCGTCAGCACCGCCAAGCACCCGACGTACGTGGGCCACAAGCTCATGCTGGTCCAGCCGCTCGACGAGCGGAGCCAGGACGACGGCGACACGTTCCTGGCCGTCGACAACGCGCAGGCGGGCATTGGCGATCGCGTCATCATCCTCTGCGAAGGCAACGGCATCCGCCAGATCCTCGGCGTCAAGGAGCTGCCCATCCAGCGGCTCATCGTCGGAGTGGTCGACGCCGCAGACGCCGCGTGAGCCGCCCCGCCGACCCGGTGCTGCTGCCCTCGTTGAAGCGCGAGCTCGTCGCCTGGTGCCAGAAGCTGTGGGACCGCGGCTGGGTCGCCAATCACGACGGCAACGTGTCGTGCCGCCTCGGCGCTGGCAAGCTGCTCTGCACGCCGACCGCGTTCTCGAAGGCCGCGGTGCGCGAGGACGACCTGCTCGTCTGCGACCTCACGGGCAAGAAGCTGCAAGGTCGCTGGAACACGTTCGGCGAGCTCAAGCTCCACCTTGCGGCGTACAAGGCGCGCCCCGACGCGGTGGCGGTGCTTCACGCGCACCCGCCGACGGCGACGGGCTTTTCGATTGCCGGCATACCCGTCGAGACCACCGCCATCGCCGAGGCCGTCGTGAGCCTCGGGCCCAAGGTGCCCACCCTGCCCTTCGCGATGCCAGGCTCGGAGCCCGCTCTCGACGCGCTCGGTAGCGCACTGGCATGGTATGACGCCGTCATCCTCGCCAACCACGGTGTGCTCACCGTCGGCAAGGATCTGGAGCAGGCCTACCTGCGCATGGAGCTCGTCGAGCACCTCGCACGCATGCAGCTCGTCGCTCGGCAGCTGGGCGCGACCCAGATGAGCGCGCTGACCGACGGGCAGCTCCAGGAGCTGCTCAAGTCGCGCACCAAGGCCGGTCTCGGGCCCGAGTCCCGTGGCCTCACCGGAGCGCCGCCCCTATGAGCTCGCTGTACTTTCGCCAGATCCCCGTCGGACCCATGGAGAACTTCGCGTACGCGATCGGGAGCACGGCCACGCGCGAGTGCGTGCTCGTCGACCCAGCCTGGGACGTGCGGGGCCTGCTGGACCTGCTGGACGCCGATGGCATGACGCTCGTCGGCGCGCTGGTCACGCACTACCACCCCGATCACTGCGGCGGGAGCATCTTCGGCTTTGGCGCCGAGGGCCTACCCGAGCTCATGACGCAGCGCCCGGTGCCGGTCTACTGCAACGAGCATGAGGCCAAGGGACTCGAGGTCGTGACCAAGCTCTCGCGGTCGGATTTTCGCGCCAAGTCCGGCGGTGACACCGTGGACGTCGGCGGCGTAAGCATCAAGCTGCTCCACACGCCCGGGCACACGCCGGGGAGCCAGTGCTTCCTGGTCGACAATCGCCTCGTCGCGGGCGACACGCTATTTCTCCAGGGCTGCGGCCGCGTCGATCTGCCCGGCGGCAGCACCGAGGAGATGTACCGCACGCTCACCCAACGGCTGGCCACGCTGCCCGACGACACGCTGCTCTACCCAGGACACAGCTACGGCGACGCGGACGCCTCCGACGACGAGTTCAGGGCCCAGCTGGGCGCCGTACGCCGCACGAACGCGTATCTCCAGGTCAAGTCGCTGGAGGATTGGCTGCGCGTTCGTTAGTCCGCGCCGCTACTTGAGGTTGATGACCTTGGCGATGCTGGGCACGAGCCAACCGTCGATCTTCTTCATCAGGAACAGCATGTGTGGCCCCGGAGGCAGCGTGGCCGGGTCCGGGACCGTGAACGAGACCGTACCCGAAGCGCCCGTGCCCCCCGAGTGGACGAGCCGCGCCTGCCGCTGGTTCTGGTCGAACGAGTGCGTCTGGCTCGGCAACGCGATGAGGCTCACGGCCTCGATCGGGCCGTCGGTGTAGTCGACCGACAGGCTCGAGCCCAGCTTGACGTCGGATGGCACGGCACCGATGACGGGCCGCTTGGCACCATTGTCCACCGGACCGAGGTACGGCGGATGGTAGTAGCGAATGCTCGGCCGCTCATCGGTGAGATGCGTCTTGGCCTGGTCGGTCTCATAGCTCCGTCCGCCGCCCAGCAGCACCCGACCATCCAACAGCAGCACGGCGAAGTTGTGATAGCCGCGGATGTTGGGATCGGGCCACGCGGTGCCGGTCCAGACCGAACCGGTCTCGGGATCTAGGAGCTGGGGCTTGCGCAAGTCGCCATCCAGCGGGTCACTGGGGATGACATCGCGGTGCGTGTGCCCATTGACGAGCAACACCGTACCGTCGGGCAGCAGCACGGACGCCGCCTGGTAGCGGCTGATGCCGAGCCGCGGATCGGTGTCGCACCAAACGGTGCCGTCATGCGTCCAGCCCGGCTGCGACGCGCAGGCCGTAGGCTCGACGGTGCGCGTCAGCGGGCAGTAGCGATCCCAGGTGGGGATGTAGACCTCGGCGCGCTGCTGGATGTCGCGAGACTCCGACCCGCCGACCACAACGATGCTGCCGGCCGGAAAGCGCCCCTTGCCGTCCTGCCGCAGCTGCAGCATGGAGCTCGTCGCCCCTTCGGTCGCGTTCTCGATGCCGCCCGGCTCCGGTCGATTGCGCAGCTGCGCAAAGCGCTCCTTGGGCGCCCCGGTGAAGCTCGGCGAGGTGGTCATCGCCCACATCTCGCCCAGCTCGCCCATGACGAGCACGTCCCGGACCGCGCCGCCAAGCGTGAGCGGCGTGGGCAGCGCGTAGGTGTGCGTGTAGTTGGCGATGAGCGCGACCCCGCGCGGCGCCTCGTCGTCCTTGGCCAGCTCGATCCATGGCGCGCCCGTGCCGCGCGCCAGACCCGGGGCGTACAGCTCGAAGCTGTGGTTGGCTTTGCCGTCGGCCCAGTAGAGGCCGGAGCTGATGAGGGCCGTGCCATCCGCAAGGCGGGTCACCGACGGGTACCACCGCGCGCCGCCGAGCATGTCGGGCTCGATGAGCGTCCACTCGCCGGTCTTCGGGTCATAGAGCTCGGCGTAGGTGAGGCCCACCGCGCCGATCACGCAGCCCGGACCGCGCTTCGGGTCGTCGCACACCTGGCCGGGGCCCTCACCGCCGGCGACGAGCAGCTTGCCATCGGGGAGGTAGGCGTGACCCGAACAGAAGGGGCCATCGGTGCCGCGCTTGGACTTCCAAAACGCCTGCTTGAGCACGACCTCGCCGTCGGTCGTGGGCTCGTCTCCCAGAACGAGCTTGTAGGCCGCGTTCGAGTCCTCCGTCGACGGTCCCGGCGACTTGCGCCGAAGGCCGAAGATCAACACGTCGCCGTCCGGTAGCACCGTGGCGTGGATGGGGCCCAGGTACCACATGAACGCGTCGAACTCGGCGCGTAGCATGAGCTCTGCGCTCCAACGGTCCTTCCCTGCCGGAAACGGCGCGCCGCTCCCGAGCGGGCACGGCTGGGCGCCCGGCGGCAGCGCCGAGTCTCCCGTGGGGCTCCCGTCGGTCGCCTTGGGGCCCGCGTCGCCCTTGGGCACGAGCTCGGCCTTCGAGAAGTCGACGTCCGCGGCGGGGACGGTCGTGGTCGTCGTGGTGTCGTCCTTGACACAGCCCGTCGAGGCACAGGCCACGGCACCAATCGCCAGCAGGCACAGCTTCGCGTTCATCAGAACTCCGGACAGCCGCACGTGGCCGCGACGGTGAAGTCACCCTTCGAGCCGTCGATCCCATCGACGACGAGCGTCCAGTCGCGCGTATCGGCGACCATGACGCCCAGAGTGGCCGTGCCCTTGCCAACGACGAGCGTCGTCGCCTCGACGCACAGCGCAGGCAGACACGCCGACGGCGCGCCCTTGAGCAGAATCGCCGAGAACGCCGGCGTCGCGCCCGCGTCCGCGGTCCAGGGGCCCACCGGCGTCACCGACACGACCGCGGGACCCGGACACCGGATGTCGATTGTCAGCGCGACCTCGGGCCCGGTGTGCTTGATGGTCGGCAGGCACGGCCACTCCGTCGAGCGGTTCCCGGGGCTCGCCTGGCCGACGTCCTTGGCGGTCGAGAGCTGGATGCCACCCTGATCGCACACGATGGTTGGCCCGATATGGCAGTTGGTCGGGCACTTCTCCTCTTCGTAGTCGCAGCTCGCGTCGGCGCAGTCGACGAAGCCGTCTTTGTCGTCGTCGAGGCCATTGTCGCAGACCTCGAGGCAGGTGTTCTCGCCGCTCTCGCAGAGGCCATCGGCGCACTTGTCCTTGCCGGTGCAGGCGTTGCCGTCGTCACACGGGAGCCCGCTCACGGGGCACGGCTTGCCGTTGCCGCAGACGAACGTCTCGCCGTCGAAGACGCACTGCGACCCATCCGGACACGGCGGACCGACCGGACGATGGAGGCAGACGCCCGTATTCGGATCACAGAGGCTGAGCGTGCAGACGTTGCCGTCATCCGGGCACAGCCGCAGCTTGCCTCCGCACACACCCGCCTTGCAGGCGTCATCCGTGGAGCACAGGTTGGCGTCGTCGCACTTGGTGCCATCGGCCGCCGTGACCATGACGCAGGCGCCCGTCGTTACGTCGCAGGTGGCGTGAGCGCAGGCCGTGTCGAACGAGCTGTCGCAGCCGGCGGACTCCGCGGGGCTGCAGACGCCGTCGTCGCAGATGAAGCCCTTCGTGCACGGGCTCGCGGGCATCGACGCGATGCAGTCGTACTTCGTGAGGCACGGCCCGCACGTGTAGGTCCCCGCACCGCAGTAGCCGCCGGCGCAGTGTTCGCCCTCGGTGCACGGGTCGGTGTCGTCGCACGGGCCCTCGGTCCGCGGGGTGAACACGCAGCCTTTGTCGTCCTGGCACGTGTCGGTCGTGCAGTCGTTCTGGTCGTTGCAGAAGACCGGCGTGCCGACGCACTGGCCGCCGAGGCAGACGCCGCCGACCGAGCAGACGCTGGTATCGGGGCAACCCGTGCCGTCGAGGGCCGGCGAGGTGACGCACTGCCCGCTCGCGTCGCAGCGGCTGACGAGGCACGGGTTCGTTGGCTTGGGGCAGGTCGTGCCAGTGCCGGGCGCGTAGACGCACTGGCCGGCGACGCAGGTGGGCGTCCCCGCGCAGGCGTCCTTGGGCAGCGTGACGTGGCAGACGGCATCGCTCGTGCACGCGCAGCGGTTGGCGTGGCCGCGGCAGAGGGCGCCGTCGCAGAGATCGAGCTCCGTGCAGGGGTTGCCATCGTCGCAGAGCGCGAACGTGGGCGTGTGCGTGCAGCCGAAGCCCGCCTTGCAGAGGTCGAGCGTGCAGGCGTTGCCGTCGTCGCAGGTGTCGTACCCGAAGGCGACGCAGCGGCCGTCGTTGCAGATGGTCCGCACGGTGCACGGGTCGCCGTCGTCGCACGGCGCCACGATCTCGCCGCTCGGCCGGCAGCCGAAGAACGGCTCGCACGCATCGACCGTGCACGGGTTCTTGTCGTTGCAGTCTTTGCGATCCGGACCCGCCTGGCAGAGGCCGCCGTTGCAGGTGTCGCCCGACTGGCACGGGTCGCCGTCATCGCACGCCTGGCTGTTGGGCGCGGGCGGGTGCGTGCACTTGAGACCGACGCACGTCTCGATGGTGCACGGGTTGTTGTCCTCGCACTCGATAGCGGCGCCGATGACGCACTGCCCCTGCCGGCAGAACTGCGGCGTCGCGCACGGGTCCTTGACTGGCGCGCCGCAGGGGGTGCCGTCTTTGATGTCGGTGCACTCGCCACGAACGGTGGAGCCCCCGTCAGCCGAGGACGCGCAGCCGAGGGCCGCGAAAGCAAGAGCGAGGAACGCCGAGCGCATCATGCGGGATTCGTAGCACGTGCGGCCGGTCGGCTCAATGGGGTGGGGCGGCTAGCGATGGCCGCCGCTCACGGCTCCGGCTCCGCGCCCTCGTTCACGGTGAGGACCTGCTTCGCACGCTGGCTCACGCGCTCGTCGGCATCCTTGGCGGCAAGCTCCAACAGCTCTCTTACGACCGCGACGTGCTTGAATGGCGTGAGATAGTTCACCGCGGCCATGCGAATGTGGTAGCGCTCGTCGGACACCAGAACTGCGCGCAGCACCGGCACGCCCAGCGGCGCCTCACCGAGGATGATGAGCCCCATGGCGCTATCCATGCGTACGTACGCGTTCTCACTCTTGAGCCCCCGGTCGAAGAATGCGCGCGCGTTCTCGTCGTAGGTCGGCAGGCCGTCGTCGAAGCCGGTCTCGAAGGCACGCCGAAAGGCGACGCCCTGGTCTTGCAGATCCCGCAGAACCGGCAGGGCCTCCGCATAGAAACGCCATTGGTAGAGCTTGATCGTCGCCTCGACCTTCAATGCAACGGTCTTGTCGGTCAGCAGTGCCTTGAGCGCCGGCACGAAGCGCTCGTTGCGCTGGCGACGAATCGCCCGAATGGCGGAGGCACGCAGGTAGAGCGGCGCCTTCACGCTCGTGATGATGGCGAGCAGCGCCTTCTCGTCGGCCGCCTTCTTGGACAGCCCTAGCGTGTACACCGCCTGAATCTGGTTGCGGCGCTCCTCCAGCTCCTTCCGTGCGGCGTCCGTCCCCCTGTCGGGCGGCGCAGCCGAGGCGCCCAGGGGCGTGACGAGCAGGAGCACGGCGACGAGGGCGCGTGGGAAGCTGAGCTGAGACATGGTGATCCTCTTTCGGGGGGCCGAGCGCGGGGTGACCGAGACGCAGGATGGCGTATGACACTTTCTCGGCGACACCGAAAGGCTCTCGCGCTGGGGATTCACGCCAGCCTTGCTATCCATACGCCGGCCGTTTTCTCACCGGCATGGGAGCGCGTATGCTGCGTGTGATGCTGCCGCCGATCGCCACGGGTGTCTCCGACTTCATCACCCTGCGCGAGTACGGCGCGCTGTACGTCGACAAGACCGCCTTCACCGCCACGTTGCTGGGCCAGCCGCCGTCGGTCACGCTCTTCTGCCGCCCGAGGCGCTTTGGCAAGACCCTCAACCTGACCACGCTGCGCGCCTTCGTCGAGCCGGGACCGCCGGGCGTGCGTGCCCTGTTCGACGGGCTCGCCATCGCGCACGCCGGCGAGGCGGTTTGGCGCCATTTTCAGGCGCATCCGGTCATCTGGCTCTCGTTCAAGGACGTCAAGGCGCGCACGTGGGAGGCCGCCTCTGGTCAGCTCGCCATGCAGATTGGCCGAGAGGCTCAGCGCCTGGAGTCGATGGTGCGGCGGTCGCTGTCACCGGCGGAGACCCTCGGATCGGATGGACTCACCGACACGTCACGCCTCACGCTCGCGCACGAGGGCGGGCTCCAGCGCCTGTCGCAGTGGCTTCATGACGTTGGCGGACGCAGGCCCATCGTGCTCATCGACGAGTACGACACGCCGCTCCATACGGCGCACGAGTTCGGCTACTACGACGAGGCCGTCACGTTCTTCCGCGCGTTCTTGGGCAGCGGCCTCAAAGACAACGCGCACCTCGAGCGCGCCGTCCTCACGGGTATCCTGCGGGTCGCCAAGGAGAGCATCTTCAGCGGGCTCAACAACCTGGAGGTGCACTCCGTCCTGTCGCGCCAGCATGGCGACGCGTTCGGGTTCACGGAGGGCGAGGTCCGAGGCCTGCTCGAACAGGCCGGGGTTCCCGTCGAGTTGGCCGACGGAATGCGTGAATTCTACAACGGCTACCGCATCGGAGGCTTCGACGTTTACAACCCGTGGTCGGTGACCCAGTTCTTCAGGGACGCTCCCTTCAGGCTGGCTCCATACTGGGTCGGCACCAGCGACAACGCTCTCATCCGGCAGCTTCTCATCGAGCGGGGCACCGTCGATGGGCCCACCCTCGAGGCGATCCTGCGCGGCGAGGCGGTCTCAGTCATCATCGACGAGCATCTTGCGCTGCGCGACACCGAGTCCAGGCCGGAGTCCCTGCTGTCGCTCCTGGTCATGATCGGCTACTTGCGCGTCGATGACGTGACCCCCGAGGGCACCCGACTGCGGGCGACGGTGCGCGCTCCGAACACCGAGGTGCGGCTGGCGCTCGCGGACCTGGCGGAGCGCACGGTGACCTCTGCGTTGCGCGAGCCCGTCGAGCCACTGGCCGCGTCTCTGCTGGCCGGCGATGCGGACGGCTTCGGCCGGCGGCTCCAGTTCCTGGTCGAGACGGCCTTGTCATTTCACACGACCGCAGGCCGTCATCCGGAGCGCGTGTATCAGGCGTTCATCGCGGGGCTCCTGGTTGGGATGGAGAAGACGCACCGTGTGGAGACGGACCCGGAGTCCGGCTTCGGTCGCGCGGATGTACTGGTCATCCCCAAACAATCGGGGCTTGCGGGCGTCGCGATGGAGCTGAAGGTCGGCGGGCCCGAGGCGCTGGAGGTGGCCATGGCCCAGCTCCGCGAGCGGGACTACGCGGCCAAGCTACGTCAGGCGGGTGCAGCGCCCATTCGGCTCCTCGCGGCCGCCTTCGATGGCAAGCACGTCGTCGTGCGGTTTGAAGAGGCTTAGCGCGTTTCCAATGGGGTCTTGAGGCAAATTGGGGCAACGCCCCTCTTTGTGCCTCTGGCCGCGCGGGACTGGATGGACACGGGTGGTGGGTCCACGTCGGTTCCGATCACATCGTCTTGACCCACGTGGCCGGACCCACCTTGGTGCGCTTCAACCATGCCCACACGGGAGGCACGGGTCGGCCTGAATGGATGGGGAAATCATGGCACGTGCCTCTGGTGTGACCTCTTCCCCAGTCTCACAGCTCGACTTGGTCCTCACGGCACGGTCCGTTCGACAGCCTCCTACGAACGCACCGCCGATGGGAACGCCCCGTGCCCCATCGCCCGACCGCACACGACCGCCGCCAAGCCCGCAAGCCCGACGTTGCACATCGCGAACACGTAGAGCGGCACCGCGTGCATCGTGAACCAGTGGTTGTGCCGGGCCGCCTCGAAGCTCGCGAACGCACCGACGCACTCCGTGGCCAGCACCAGCACGAGCGCCAGCACGCCGGCCAACCAGCCGCGCGCGTCGGCCGAGACGCGGAGGCTGTAGGTGAGCGCCGCGACCACCGCGAGCCATGGGCCCAGGTGCTGACAGAGCAGGAACGCGAAGCCCTCGCCGAGGTTGATGGTGTCGCGCGTGGCGGCGAAGGCGACGCTCGCGTCGATGGTCGAAAACGAGAACGCGTAGCCGACCTCGAAGAAGAACGCGTGCTGCGCGACGAGCGCGAGTCCCACGCCGACGGCGACGAGCCGGCCGCGGAGCCCGGACGCGACGACACAGAGCGCGATGAGGGCGACGAAGGCGACCGTGCGCGGATCGGACGCCAACGCCCGGACCAACGCGAGCGCCACGAGCAGCACGGCGTTGCGGCCCACGAGCGGCGCGGCGCGCGAGACCCCCCAGAGCGCGAGCGGCAACGCGACGAGCAGCGGCTTGACGAGCCAGGCGGTCTGGGTGCGCTGGTAGAGCGCGGCGACCCCGATGAGCGCGCCCAGTGCCACGAAGCGGCCGAGCGCTCCGGGCTCGGTCCGGACGGCCTGCATCGCGAGCGCACACGTCATTGCGCCGACGGCCAGCCCCGCGAGCCAAGGGGTCGGCGCTTTCATCAACACGCCGAGGTCCGGCGGGGCCACCCAATCCAGCAACAGCGTCCCCGCGAGCAGGCCGACCAGCAGCAGCAGCGCACGCGCCGTCTGAGTCCAAGCCACGACCGCGAGTGCCGTGACGAGCACGGTCCGGTACATGACCTCGAGCGGTCCGTACGGCCACCGCATCACGCTCTGGCCTACGGTCAGGCCCACGACCAGCAGTGCGAGCCACGCGACACCCAGGCGATTGAAGCGCGCGAGGAGCGCGACGGCGCCGAGCAACACGCCGATGATCGCCAGCCGCACGGCCGCACCGCGAGCCGACAGCGTGAACTCGCCCAGGAGGCGAACGGCCTCGAACTGCCAGCCGGACCAGTGCAGCAGCGCCGCGAGGAGCGCCAGCCAGACGACGGCGTGCGCGCCGGGACGGGGGACGCCGCCGACCGACAGCACGAGCCAGGTCAGCAAGCCCACGCCCAGGAACCCGACCGCGAGGCCGAGCGGCAAGAGCCAGCCGTCGTGGCTGAGAGCAAGCGAGGCGTGCTCGGTGAGCTGTTCGAGCCGCGCGCGCAGGCCTCGAGCGGGAGGCGGCGCGTCGGGCGCGGCGGTGACCCCCACGACGGCGCCGACGTAGGCCTCGCGCGCCTGGAGATGCGCGTTGCGCAGGGCGACCCGCGCGTCGCGACCGTGCTCGAGCGTGCGCAGCTCCGCGGGCGCCTCGGCGGTCCGCGGCGGGCGCAGGCCGAAGAGGGCGGCGAGCGTGCCTGCGACGGAGGTGAGCGGCGCCTCGACGCCACTGCGCGCTTTAATACCGGCACCGGCCCAGACGAACGGCGCGCGACGCGCCTCCGGCTCACCACCCCCGTGGTTGCCTTGCAGGTTGCAGCCGTGATCGGACAGCACGAGCCAGGTCGTGCGCTTGACGCCGCCGACTCGCTCGACGAGCTGGCCGAGCCGCTGGTCGATGGCGGTCGCCACCCGCGCATAGTCGCTGGGCGACCCGTCAGGGTTCCGCCGCGCGGCGCCGCGCTTGTGGGCCATCTTGTCGGTGCCCACGACGTGCAGCACGACGACGTCCCAGCTCGGGTCCATCAGCAGCTTCTCGCCGTCGTCCAGCGTCTGCTGATCGATGCCCAGCATGCCCGTCCCGGCCTCCTCGCCGCTGAAGAAGCCATGGTCACCAAACGCCAGCGTGTGGGCCGCAAAGCGCCCGTAGAGCTGAGTCCACGAGGCATCGCCGAGCAGCGCGATGCGCTTGCCATTGCGCGCGAGCAGCTCGAAGACGGTCTCATCCTCGATGGGCTCGGCGTCGAAGTTCTTGAGCGACCACGACACCGAGGGCGTCATCCCGGTCCCGAGGCTCACAACTGACATCGTGGTGAGCGTCATCGGCGGAGTGATGTGCACCCCGGAGGTGCCCTTGGCCACGAGGCCTCCGAAGTGAGGCATGAGCTCCGCATCGTTGGCCAGGTCCTCGCGGAGCGAGTCGATGAGCAGCACCACGACACGCTCGGTCAGCGCGGGAGCCACCGTATCCGGCCCGAGCGCAGTCCGCGGTGCAGGCGGAAGCTCCGCCAGGAAGCGACGAAAGCCGATCCAGCCCAGGAGCACGAGGAACCCGACGGTCAGGAGCGTGACCCCGGCGACCAGCAGGATGGGACGGCGCAGCACGGCGCCCGGATAGCGAATGCGCGCGCTCGGCGCAATGGCGGAGACGTGGCGAGGCGACACACCGCCCGAAATCGAGTAGGGTTCCGCTGTGCAGCGAACCGCCGTTATCTGGCTCTTGGCCTCGACCGCGCTGGCGTGCGCAGCGACGGACGCCCCGCCCGATCCCACCGCGGAGTGCATCGCCACCTACGCGCGGGCCAAGGGCTTCAGCCTTGGCGACGCGGACGGCGCGAGCGTCGAGGCGGGCTGCGCGGCCCGCGGTGACGCGTGCCCGCAGGCGGAGTTCATCTCGCAGCAGGCCGCGCTGTGCATCGCCGGAGTCGCCGGGCTCGAGAAGGGGCTCGACACCCAGTGGAGCACCTCCATCCTGTACGCGACGGGCCTCAAGCGCGTCGTGTGGGTCGTATCCAACCGCTTGCGTGACGGCAAGGCGCCTCTGGGCGGCGGACATTTGCTGCACATCGACGTCCGCACGGGCGCGGTCCTCGCCAAGGCCGGCTGGGGCAGCGTCTCGGGCTGGTAGGCAAGGAGAAGCGCCATGAAACGAGCCTGGGTCGTGCTGTTGCTCGCGGGCTGCGCCGCCGAGACCGGAACGGAGGCCACCCCGGCCACCTCGGACGCGGTCAGCGACGGCGCGTCAATCTCGGAAGGAACCACCGATCTGGTCACCAGCGACGTCACCGACGTGACTGCCAATGGAACGGCGCCGCTCCTCACGATCGTCTCGCCGTCCGAGGGCACCGCGGTCGATGGCACCGTCACCGTCGAGGCCCAGGCCACGCCGGGTGCGCCCCACGATCCCGTCGCCTCGCTCACCGTGGTCGCGCCGCTGGGCCTCGTGGATCTCCTCACGGGCCCCGGCGCCTTTCGCGCTCAGTGGAACGTGACCGCGCTTCCGGACGGTCCCGTCACCGTGCGCTTCGAGGCCCGCTCCGAGCGCGGCGCCGTCACCACACAGGAGCTGCACGTCACCGTCGCGCACGCTGGCACCGGCACGCTCGAGGGCGTGGCCACGCTCGGCGGGCCCATCTCCAAGAAGCTCGTCACCGTGTCGCGCTTCGACGGCCTGGTGCTCGGCGCCACACTTGGACAGACGACGACCGAGTCCAACGGCCACTTCTCGGTCGCGCTGGCGATCCCCAAGGGGACGTCGCGGGTCCTCGTGGCCGTCGACGACAACGGCACCGAGCTCGTGCGTGCCACGACGCTGCTGAAAGACACCGTCACGAGCGACGTCGCGGTCTCGGCCCTCGCGTCATTGGTGGCCGACCTTGCGCAGCACTACCGGCTCTCGAAGACCATCGATCTGCCGGCCGAGGAGGCGCTGACGACCGCGACCGCGCGCATCGAGGCCCATCTGCGGCGCCCTGGGGTGCAGCCGGTCACCACGACTGTCCCCGCCGCGGGCACCGATGACGCGAGCGCCGCCGTGCTCGCGTGGCTCTTCGAGGCCGGTCTCGTCGCCTTGGCGACCCAGCATGAGACGACCGTGTTCGATCTGCTGGCCAAGCTGCGCGCCGATCTCGGCGACGGTCGCTTCGACGGTCTCCAGGGCGACCAACTCGTGGCGCTGGCGTCGGGTGTCCCGCTGCGCGCCGATTCGACGCGCTACGATCTCGCGGCCGCGACCCACGCCTGGCTCGTAGCCAGTGCGGTGACCGCGCCGGCGACGCTCGCCTCGGCCGACGGCTACTACGTCGCGCTCTCCAAGGACGACGGCCCGCTCTATCCGCCAACGCCGAAGGCGCGCCGTTTCGACCCGATCGTGCCGACGCTCGAGTTCGTGGCCCCCTCGCCCGCCGCGGACGCGATCGTCGCGGGCCCGGCCGACGTCGCCGTAAAAGCCATCGAGAACGGCTCGCTGCCCGAGTTCACGTTGCTGACCCCAAAGGCGCCCGCGGTCACGTTGGACCCCACGGGGCCCACGCTCCAGTTCGCGCTGGCGCTCGACCTGCCCGACGGGCAGACGCTCATCTCGGTGCGCGCGGTGGACGAGGCGGGCAACGAGGCGACCGCCAAGCGGCAGGTGCTGCTGGATCGCCATGGCCCGGTCATCTCGATTACGACGCCGACCGAGGGTTCGCGCATCACGTCCAAGGGCCTGACACTGTCAGGCACGGTCACGGACGCGGGGACGGGAGTCGCGTCGCTCGCGATGACCATCAACGGCGCGCCGCTCGCGTCGTGGGCCAAGGACGTGCCGGCCTCGTACTCGCTGCCGCTGTCGGCGACGAGTGGCACCCACAGCATCACGTTGACTGCGGCGGACGCCATCGGCGACTCGGCTCACACGACGACCCAGACCGTGCATTTCACCATCGACGACGCGCCTCCGGTGGTCATCGTCACGGCGCCGGCCTCGGGGCTCGTGACGGCGGCCAAAGACCTTACGGTCGCGGGCGTGGTGACCGACGACTCGCCCATCGCGCAGGTCATCATCTCCGGCGGCGCCTCGCCTGCCGCGACGCTGGTGCCCGACGCCCAGGGCGCCTTCAGCACGGTCGTCACGCTCGCCGAGGGCCCCGCCGTGCTGTCGGTGACCGCGGCCGACGATCTGGGGAACACCTCGCCGCCAGAGAAGCTGACGGTGCGGCTCGATTCGACCGGCCCGGCGGTCGTGATCACCTCGCCGAAGGACGGCGCGGTCGTCGCGGCCGGCGGGGTCATCGTCTCGGGGACGGTGACGGACGCGTCGGATGTGTTGGTCACCATCGCGACCGATGACGGCCAGACGCTCACGGCGAGCGTGGACGGGACCACGTTCGTGGGCGCCCTTCCCGGCTTCGGGCCGACGTCACACGGCAAGCCGCACACGATCACAGTCACCGCCAAGGACAGCCTCGGCAACACGACGGTGGTCGCCCGCACGGTGCAGGTCGATGCGCAGCCGCCGAAGGTCACCATCAGCCCCAAGCCACCCGCGTGGGTGACGACCCAGGCGATCGACCTGGGCCTCGTGGTAACCGATGTGCCCGCGGGCGTCGCTTCGGTGACGCTCACGAGCCCCGGAGGCACCGTCTCGGCACAGCACCTCACCGGGACGCAGTGGGTCGGCGCCGTGCCGCTGCTCGTGGGGGCCAACACCATTGTCGTGGACGCGTCCGACACGGCGGGCAACGTGGGCCTGGCGCTCGCGACGGCGACTGTGAGCTACGACGCGACGGACCCGGTCGTGGTGGTCGACCCGAGCCCACTGGGCAAGTACCCGGGCACGTACTGGGTCGACCCCGCGAAGCCCGTGGTCACCGTGACGGGCACGGCGAGCGACTCGGGCTCCGGCATCGCGGATGTGTCCATGGCCTGCGGCTCGGGCGGCCAGCCCGTCGCGACGTCGTGGAAGCCCAAGCCGGACTCGCCTGGGGTCGTGACGTGGACCGCGAACGTCCCGGGTCCCGCGACTCTCCCGGCACTGTCGTGCTCAGTCACGGCCGTCGACGTCGCCGGTCGCACCAACACGGGGGCGAGCTTCTTCGTGCAGCCGGACCTCACGGCGCCAACGGTCGCGCTGACGCAGCCGGTGGCGGTGCCTTGGATTGGACCCGGTGCTCTCGCCGTGTCGGGGACCGTCAATGACGACGTGCCCGGGGTCGCCTCGGTCGTGCTGGCGCTGGGCACGGCGACCGCGAAGGCGACCGTTGCCAACGGCGCGTTCTCTGGGACGATTCAGGTCCCCGCGGTCCACGGCAAGGCCAAGCTGGTCGCGACGGCGACCGACGGCTTCGGCAACGCGAGCACGACCAGCCTCGAGCTCACCGTCGACGCCACGCCGCCGGAAGTGTGGGCCAAGTCGACGGACCCCGACGCGAAGGTCGGACCCGGTGGCGCGCTCTACACGAAGGACGCGACGATTGACGCCAACTGTCATTCGAACGACCAGCACTCGGGCACGCTGAAGGTGTGCGCTGCCGCCAATCTTGCGCCCCCGTGCGCGCCGAGCCCGGTGTCCACCACCGCGACGGCCACGGCCGAGGGCGCGACGCTCACGTGTAGCGCCGTCGACCTGGTGGGCAACGTCGCCGCGCTCTCGGTCCAGGTCATTCGCGACACGACGCCGCCGGTCATCACGCTGACCACGCCGGCGGACGGCACGATCACGACGGCGGGCTACGTGAATGTGAAGGGCACCATCGTCGACGCGGGTGTCGGGGTCGGCGAGGCGTGGCTCAGCTTCGAGGACGGCACGATCGTGCCGCTGCTGTTGCTCGGGGACGACCTGATTGACGGGATTGAGCTCACGAGCGGTAAAAAGACCATCGTCTACCACGCCAAGGACGCGCTGGGGAACGAGTCGAGCGTCACGCTCACCCTCATTCGGGACACACAGGCGCCGGCAATTGCGTGGCAAGACACGACCTACATCGACGAGTCGAAGATTCAGATGAGCACCGCCGCCAACGGCACGGTGACCTACGGCACGACGACGCCGAGCACGATTGGACCGGCGTGCGAACCGTGCACGCTGCACAAGGTCGTCGTGCGCAGCCGATACCAGACCTGGGCCGACGTGGCCGCCAACAACCTGCCCACGTTCGCCTTCAAGATCACCGACGACGTGACCACCGGGAGCCCGCCAACGCTCGAGTACCGCTTCCTGCAGATCGGCGACCCGCTGACCGGCTGGCGCGCGTGGAGCGACGCGGCGGACGGGCAGGCGGACCTGGTCTTCACCATCCCGTGGGCCGTCGACACGTTCGTGGACGGCGATCCGCAAGCGGCACTCGTCGCCGGCCTGACGGCGCCGTCGCGGCTGGAGGTGCGCGTCACCGATCAGGTCGGCCACGTGACCACGCGGCAGCTGAACCTGAACTCGGCCTTCCGGGCGCCGCCGCTCCACGTCGCGAAGGTCGCAGAGCCAGCCTCGGACCCGACGGACGTAAGCAACTACACGCTGGACGGCGGGACCATGGAGCAGATCTTCGGGCCGCTCTACTCGCAGCAGAACGGCAACGTCGACGGGCCGCGCGTGCTCGTCGTCGATGTCACCAACCCCTTCGACGTCCCTTTCGGCATCGTGCACGAGCCGGGCGAGCTCATCGCCGGCGCAACGCTCTACCGGCCCTACCTCGCAACGCAGGACAACAACGGCACGCAGTGCACCTCACCCAAGGCGTGCGCGACCGGCCAGTGCACGGCGGCCTCCAATGGGGGAGCCTACGGAGCGTGTGCGGCAAAGGCGGTCGCCACGACCTCGACGGCGGTGTGGTCGAAGAAGGCGAAGCTCTATGCCAGCACGCGGACGCTCGACGGCGCGCTGCCCCCTCAGGCGTACGGCAACATCCTGGTTCCGCCCAAGGGCACCGTGCGCGTCACGCTCCGTGGTGCCTTCCAGGCTACCTGCCTTCTGGGCCCCCACGTGTCGATTCCATGGATCCGCCCGGCCAACGGGTCCTTCCCGCCCGCGAAGACGACGAGCACCGTCTACATCTGGCCCGACGCGCCCTCGTGCGCCGTGCCCGCGATCGATGACACGGCCCACTGCATGCAAGGCGGCACGTGCTCCGACGCGCTGTTCTACACGCCTCAGATCATCAAGCAGCTCGAGATCTCGTCGACCGGCGGCGGCGCGCTCCGCGTCAACGTCCACTACGCGGCCGTCGCGACGCCGACGCCCGTGGACGTGACGACCCCGATCTACTACGCGCCGACCTCGACGCCCGCGTCGAGCCTCCCCACGCTCCCTTACTCGCCCTACTGAGCCACTTGTTTTTATGTTCGCCGTTTTCTTGAAACTTCGGGTCGGAATGGGACCCCAACCCGCCGAGTGCCTCGACTCAACGCCTTTGCATCGCGGAATTGACCGCAATCACAGGCGTTGACGAGGGGTTCCGACCCTGGTAACCCTTAGCGTCCCGGCCATCATTTGTTGATGGGCCGAATAGTTAATGATGCACACGCATCAAGAAGCTGATGACCAGGCCGCGAGGCCGAAGCCGTAGCTGCGGGAGGCAGAAGTTCCATGGTCGTGTTTTCTGAAGCCGCCAACGAGAGCATCACCGAGTTCATGAGCGAGTTTTACCGCGTAGGCGGTATCATCGCTTGGGGCATCACCGTCACCGCCGTGCTGTCGCTCGCGGTCATCATCGAGCGCGTCATCGTGCTCTACTTCACCGCCGGTGCGAACAGCGAGAACTTCATCCGCGGCATCACGGGCCCGGTGCTCCAGGGCAACCTGGACAAGGTCGCCCGCCAGTGCCAGCTCGAGAACTTCCCCCTCTCCCGCATCGTCCATGCGGGCGTCATGAAGGCCAAGAAATCCGACGAAGAGATCCAGGCCGCCATGGACGAACAGGCGCTCCGTGAGCTGCCCCGAATCGAGAAGCGTACCGGCTATCTGGCCATGATCGCCAACGTCGCGACGCTGCTCGGCCTCCTCGGCACCATCAAGGGCATGATCGCGTCCTTCAAGGGCGCCGGCGGTGGTGCGGACATGGCCAACAAGGCCGCCGCGCTCGCCGACGGTATCTCCGAGGCGCTCCACTGCACCTTCATGGGTCTCGCGGTCGCCGTGTTCTGCCTGCTCGCGTTCTCGATCCTCTCGGGTCGGACGCAGTCGCTGGTGGACGACATCCACGAGGGCGCGGTGCGGGTCATGAACCTCATCGTATCGAACAAGAACGCCATCAAGGAGCCCGCGGCCGAGGGCTGAGCCCTAGGGAGCAAGAACCATGGGTGGCGTATCCATACCCGGAGCTGGCGGCAAACGTGCCGTAGACGTGGAAATCAACCTCGTCCCGTTCATCGACATGATGAGCTGCCTGCTCGCCTTCCTGATGCTCACGGCCGTCTGGAACCGGCTCGCCAAGATCGACATCGATCAGGTGTTGCCCAAGTCCCAGGCTCAGCCGCAGCCGCAGGAGCCAAAGAAGGACGACACGATTCAGCTACTGATCGACGGTAACGCATTCGTAGTCAACGTAAAGCATGGCGATGACGACGATCCGCCGAAGGTGCTGCGTCGCGGCAACGACGGCAAGCTGCCGGTCAAGGAGCTGGAGCGCGTGCTGAAGGAGATGCAGGAAGCCTTGCCCAAGGACAAGGACAACAACCTGCATAGCCGGATCATGCTCGTCGGCCGTGACAAGGTGCACTACGAGGACGTGGTCGCGGCCATGGATGTGTGCATCGGCCTCAAGCTCACGGGCATTCAGCTCGGGACGGACGAGACGGTGCCCACGCTCGTCGCCGCGCTCGAGGGGAGGAGCTAGCCATGGCCATTCACAAGACCGGGCGGCGGCTCTTCAAGTTCATTCGCATCCCCAAGGTCCAGCGCTCGCTCAACAACAAGGGCGGCCGGTCCGTGGTGGCGAACCTGAACCTCACGGCCATGATCGACATGTTCACCGTGCTCGTGACCTTCTTGATGATGATGTTCAACGCGACGGGCGAGATCCTCTCGCAGGACAAGGACATCAAGATGCCCAAGGCCTTGAACAACAAGGACTTGGAGCGAGCCATCCTGATTCAGATCTCGGCTGCGACCACGAAGGTCGAGGGCGAGGCGGTCGTCGCGACTCACGATCTGTTGAGCGACAAGGCGAGCGACGACGACGTGACGAAGGGCCTCCAGGACAAGCTCAAGAAGAAGCGCGAAGACATGAAGCGTCAATCGCCCGACAAAGAGCCGTCCCACGAGGTCATCATCCAGGCGGACTCGTTCGTGCCGTATCACGCGATCAAACGCGTGATGATGGCGTGCGCGAAAAACGGATTCGAGAAGATCAACCTCGCCGTCGAAGGCAAGAGCCCGGCCGAGTAAGCCGGGGCGATCGACTCGTTCCATGGTGGTAGTGGAGGTAGGCCCATGTTGATCGGAATGCTGGTTGCGCTGGTAGGGGCTGCTCTCGTCATTGCCGGTGGCGTCGCAGCGCCCTGGTTCGTGCCGAACAAGGTCACCGAGGTCATCAACGCCGTCGACCTCGTCTGGGGTCAGGGCGCCGTGGGTGCCGCCGGTGTCGGCGCGCTCTTTGCCATCCTGGCGGTCGTCTTCCATCGCAAGATGCTCGCGGCCGTCACGCTCGCCGGTGGCGTGCTCATCCTGCTCGCGCAGATGGTCGTCTACCTCTTCATCTACCCCCTCTTGGAGGGCGCGGGCCTCGATTCGCACCTGCTCGCCTCGGACCTGGAGGTCGGGCGCGGCTTTTATCTCATGTTGGGCGGCGCGCTGTTGCTCATCGTCGGCGGCTTCGAGGCCGTCGGCGCGGTCAAGACGTGGAGCAACAACGCGCGTCTCCTGCGCGTCAGCGTGCTGTGGAACGGGACGCCGGTGCGCTCTGAGGTCTTCACCGAGCCGCACAGCCTCGAGGTCGGCCGCGACGCGCACGACGGCATGGTCGTCCCGACCGACGCCATCCCGCCGCGCTTCAAAATGTTCAAGTCGCACAGCCTCAAGGGCGACTACGACTTGTCTCTGACCGACAAGCTCACGGGCACGTTCAACGTGGGCGGCAAGACTCTTTCGGTCGCCGAGGCCTTCGCTCAGGGCACGCCCAGCGGCGACGGCGCCAAGACCATCCGGGTGAGCGGCACCGACTACGGCAAGCTCGAGTTTGGCGACATCACGCTCGTCTGGCAGCTCATCAACCCGGTACTGCCCACGGGGCTCGGGCGCTGGCGGATGGACCTGTGGGTCCCGGCCGGCATGTCCATTGCCATCCTGGGGCTGCTTGGCTCGGTCTACTATATGACTAAGAGCTACGACCACCAGTGCGTGGAGTGCGACTACAAGAAGCAGGAGCGCAAGGCCATGAAGGTCGACGCCAACCTGCTCGAGAAGAAGGAAGAAGAGAAGAAGCCCGAGGACGATTCGCCCAAGGACGACGACACTACTGCCAAGAAGGCCGAGGGCGACGAGGGCAAGTTCGGCGATCCCGACGAGGACCCGAAGAAGATCTCCAAAGTCCCCAACCGCGACGGCAAGCTGGTCTCCAAGATTGACCCGAAGAAGGTCGGCCTGGTGGACATCCTCTCGTCGAAGATGAGCACCACGGGCGCTATCGCCAACATCTTGGCCAAGGACACGACCGGTCTTCAGAACAAGCTGGCCATCGCCATGGCGGGCGCGGGCTCCGAGTTCGTCATGGGCCACGGCTCAGGCGGCATGGGCTTCAAGGGCACGGGCACCGGCGGCGGCGGCACCGACGGCTACGGCCGCATCCACGGACTCGGCAAGATCGACACCGGTGGCGGCCAAGGACTCCACGCCTCGCTTGGCCAGAAGCGAGCGACCAAGGTGGCCAAGCTCAACATCGGCTCCGGCGAGTCGGCGGGCTTCTGCGAGAAGGGCGACATCGCCAAGAACGTGCGACTGCGCGCCTCGGCCATTCGCGCCTGCTACGAGCAGCGGCTGCAGGTCAACAACAGCCTCCAGGGCAAGATCACGGCGCGCTGGACCATTGGCCTCGACGGTCGCGTGCCCAACGCCTCGCTCGCCGGGAACACGGTCAGCGACGCCTCGGTCGGCGAGTGCGTGCTCCGCGTCATCCGCCGCATGGCTTTCAAGAAGCCCGAGGGCGGCCAGTGCATCGTCCAGTGGCCGTTCGTCTTCAATCCCGGTGGTTGATCCGGCGGGCAATCAGCCTATCCTGCTCGGGTGACTGACGCACCCGTACCCCGCAAACGTCCTGGCGGCGAGCTGGCCGCGCGACCCCTGCACTTCATCTGGCTCGTCGACGGCTCGGGGTCCATGGACTCCGACGGCAAGATCCAAGAGCTCAATACGGCCATCAAAGAGGCCTTGCCGCATATGCGCAAGGTCGCCGAGGACAACCCCTTCGCCAAAGTCCTGGTCCGCGTCGCGCGCTTTGCCGCGGGCGCCTCGTGGGTCGTCGACAAGCCCACGGCGGTCGAGGACTTCCGCTGGACCGATCTGGACGCCGACGGCGTCACCGACCTCGGCAAGGGCCTGGACCTGGTGGCCTCCGAGCTGCGCATCCCGCCGATGACGGACCGCGCGTTGCCTCCGGTCCTCGTGCTGGTCTCCGACGGCCAGCCGACGGATGACTGGGAGTCCGCGCTCGGCCGGCTCATGGCGCTGCCGTGGGGCAAGAAGGCGGTCCGCATCGCCATCGCGATCGGGCAAGACGCCGACCTCGAGGTGCTCGAGCGCTTCATTGGCAACAAGGAGCTCAAGCCGCTGCGGGCCAACAACCCGGAGACACTCGTCAAGTGCATTCGCTGGGCCTCGACGGCGGTGCTCCAGTCCGCGTCCGCGCCGCCCAGTCAATCCAGGACCGAGGGTGCGGCTCCCGCTGAGGGCAACGTGCCCATCCCGACGCCTCCGCCCGAAGCGAGCGGTCCGGCGACGTCCACGGACGTCTGGTAGGACGTGCGCCGCTGGCTCGTCGTCGGTGCCTCGGTCCAGGGCGCGCAGCACCGGCGCACAGACCGCCCAAATCAGGACGCCCTCGGCTGGCAGGACGACGGCGCGCCAGGGGTGGCCATCGGGGCGGTGGCTGATGGCCATGGCAGCCCCCGGTGTTTTCGCAGTGGCACTGGCGCCCAGCTTGCCGTCGATGCGGTGGTCGCGACCCTGAGCGACGTGTCCGAAACCGCGCACGACTTCGGGACCGAGCCGTGGGCAAAGGCTGTCGCGGCGGCCGTGGTTGCGCACTGGCGACGTGGTGTCGAGCAGGACGTCGCGGCGCATCCGCTGGAGGCCGACGAGCTGAGCGGACTGGGCGAGGACGCCGAGGCTGTTGCCACGAGATTTACGTCATGGCCATCGTACGCATATGGCACGACCGCCATTGGCGTTCGCGCGACGGAGACCCACCTCGTCTTCCTCCAGATCGGCGATGGCGATGCGCTGCTGGTCGACGGGTCGACCGGCTTCGTGACGCGGCCCGTGGCGGCGGATGCGCGCCTCATCGGAAACGAGACGACCTCGCTCTCATCGCCCGATGCCGCCAACGACGTGCGCATGGCCATCGTGCCCGTCACGCCCGAGTCGCCGGCGCTCATCCTGCTGTCGACCGACGGCTATGCCAATTCGTTTGCCGACGACACGGGCTTCGCGCAGGCGGCGCACGACCTGTGGACGCTGGTGTGCGAGGACGGTCCCGCGGCGGTGCAGGCGGCCTTGCCCGACTGGCTGGCGGAGACGTCGACCGAGGGCAGCGGTGACGACATCAGCGTCGTCCTCCTCGTGCGCCCACCGGAGCCCATGCTGTGAAGCGGGCGGGACACTCGCCGAGCGTGGTCGTCCTGCTCGCGCGCTGCGCCAAGCGTAAGGAGCCTTTCGGCGTGCGCCTCGAGCGGCGGGACCGCGCGTGGTTTGCGACCTGGGCCTTTCGCACGCGCGCTGCCAGCGCGGCACGCGAGGGCTACGGGGCCACGGTCGCCGAGGGGGGCCTCGACCTCGACGCGAGCTACCCTGGTTGTCCCTGGTGCGAAGCGACGACGCTGGTGCAGTGCCCCTGCGACAAGGTGAGCTGCGCAGTCCCAAATGCAATGACGACCACCTGCGGCCACTGCGGCAAGACCGCCCGCATCGAGGGGTACATCACGCGCGTCACGGCGGGAGACGACCGATGAGCCCGGTCTTTCGCGCGGGGGACGAGGTCGAGGTCAACGGCACGAGCCTGAGGGCCACCGTGCTCGATCTGCTGGGGGAGGGCGGCCAGGGAGAGGTCTATCGCGCGATCCTGCACGGCGAGGACGTCGCGCTCAAGTGGTATCACCTCGCTCAGGCCACGCCGGAGCAGCGCAAGGCCCTGGAACGGCTCGTACGGCGCGGTCCGCCCGACAAGCGCTTCCTGTGGCCACGCGCCTTGGTCTCCGCACCCCGCAGGGCGCCGCAGAGCTTTGGCTACGTGATGGCGATTCGCGATGACCGCTTCGCGAGCATCGTCGACCTGATGAAGAGGCGCGTGGAGCCGAGCTTCCGCGCTCTCGCCACGGCGGGCTTTCAGCTCGCAGACAGCTTTCTGGCGCTGCACTCGCGCGGCCTGTGCTACCGCGACATCTCGTTCGGCAACGTCTTCTTCGACCCGCGCACCGGTGACGTGCTGGTGTGTGACAACGACAACGTCACCGTTGACGGCAGCCGCATGACGGGCGTGCAGGGCACACCGCGGTTCATGGCGCCCGAGATCGTCCGCGGGGAGGCCGCGCCGACCTCGGCGACGGATCTGTGGTCGCTGTCGGTCCTATTGTTTTACTTGTTCATGGTCCACCATCCACTGGAGGGTCGGCGCGAGCTAGAGATCAAGTGCCTCGATCTTCCGGCCATGACGCGCCTCTATGGCAGCCAGGCGCTCTTCCTGTTTGATCCGAGCGACCCGTCCAACCGACCGGTGCCCGGCGAGCAGGACAACCCGCTGGCCTACTGGCCGCTGTATCCGGACGCGTTTCGCACGCACTTCCTCCGCAGCTTCACTGACGGCGTGCGCGACCCCGCCCACGGCCGCGTCCGCGAGAGCGAGTGGCGCGCGGCGATGGTGTCGCTCCGAGACGCGATCCGGACGTGTCCGTCGTGCAGCGCGGAGGCGTTCATCGGCGCCGGTGCGCCCGAGCGGTGCTGGTCGTGCCGGCACACGTTCGGGCCAGCGCTCCGCGTGAGGCTCCCCGGAGGCGAGGTCGTGCTCGAGAGCGGCACACAGCTCTATCGACATCACCTGGAGCTGAATGGGCTGTATGACTTCGACGGCCCTCGCGCGATCGTGCAGCGTCATCCCCAGGACCCCAGCCGGCTCGGGCTCAAGAACCTTGGAGGGTCCAGCTGGACCGCCACCGACACGAGCGGTCAGGTGCATGAAGTCGCCTCGGGCCGCAGCGTGTCCTTGACGCCAGGTCTCGTCATCGGCTTCGGCGCGACGACGGGCACCGTCCTGTCGTAGGTGCCGCAGGTGACCGAGCCGGCGCACGTCCTGTGGGCGGTCCGCGAGGCGGCCGTGACCGTCGCTCCAGAATACGCCGGACACGCGCGCCAGCTCGAGGCGCTGCTCCGCGACCTGCTGCCCCATGAGCCAGCGCTGGTCACCGCACTCGTCTTGGCGGCGCGCCTCGGGGTCCCCGCGGCCTTCGCGAGCCTCGACGCGCTCGACGCCGCGACCGCCGCCCGCCTTTCGCAGGAGCTCTCACGCGTGACGGGCCTGACGGGGGCGGCCGCGGAGCAGGCGGTCTGCACCTGGGCCGAGGCCCTCGGGCTCGCCCTGCCACCCCCGCTCCATGCCGGCCTGGTCCCGGACCTCGAGGCGCGCACGGTGCCGAGCGCACGTGCCGTCGCCCCACGACTGGTGGTGACCCAGGTCATCGACGTCGGGCCCGCGGCGGTGACGGCGCTCGCGGTGTCTGCGGATGGTCGCGGGCTTGCGGTCACGTTTGGTACCTCGGGGACGCGCACCTATGACGCGACGACCGGATGGCGGCTCCGCGACCTGCCGCCCTCGACGAGCGCCGGGCTCACCATGGACCGGGACGGGCATCTCGTCGCGGGACTCGCCGAGGACACGCTCTGGGTCGCCGAGATGTCGGGCAAGGCCCAGCCGCGCCGCTTCACGCTCCGGGGTGGCCTGGTCGCCGCGGCTTTCCTGGGCTCGGGTGAGGCGATCGCCTTGGCCTCGCGGGTCGACGAGACGCTCGTGCTGGAGCTCGAGCCACCGCGGGTCGATCCCGCCTCCATCGGCGCGACACCCGGTCGCGTCGCCGCGCTCGGCGCCTTCGAACAGAGCATCCTGTACGCGACGTCGGGTGGGCTGGTGCTGGCACGCGGCCGAATCGTGACGGCTCGGTTGCGCTCGACGCAGGTTCCTGGGCAGATCACCGCGATGGCGGTCGCGCGCCAGCGGGCCCTGCTCACGACGGCGGATGGGGGCGTGCATCACGTGACATGGGAGGAATCGAGCGCGCCGCTGCCGGTCGAGACGGTTGAGGGTGGCGCGCCCGCCGCCGTCTCCGGAACCGGCGCGCGTGCAGCGCTCCTGCGACACGGCGTGGTCACGCTGGTCACGTTGCCTGGCGGGGACCTGCTGGCGGTCGTCGATCTCGAGGGACGGACGGCGTCTGCGCTGGCATTCGGGGAGGGCGACCGCCTCGTCGTCGGCACGTCGGACGGCGCCGTCCTCGTCGCCGGAGAGTGAGCGCTAGCGCTCCCAGAGCTTGCCGAGCGGGATCTCGACGGCGTCGAAGGGCTCCGCTCGGATGGGATCATCGCCGCGATAGATGTGGACGACCCGCCAGGAGCCGCGGTCGAGCGCGTAGACTTCCAGGATCATGGCAAGCGGATCGACGAGCCAGACGTGCTCGACGCCCTCTCGGCCGTAGAACGGGAGCTTCGCGGCCCGATCGGTCCGGACTGAACCGGGTGACAAGACCTCGCAGACCCAATTCGGAGCTTGATCGAGAAACGGAGTCATTGGCAAGGTTGGCATGGACGCGCGACGCCACCCGGCGATGTCGGGCACGACGACGAGGTAGTTTGGATCGCGCCCCAAGTGCAGTTCGGGCTCGAACTCGATCCACCAGCCGCCGGGCCCTAACAGTCCCTGCTGAAACGCTACATTGAGAAACGCCCCCAGCGCCGACGCCGCCTGGATATGCGGCATCGCTGGCCGCGGGCTGACAATGAGTTCCCCAGCGATGATCTCGCCCCGCAGGTGGTCCGGCAGCGCCTCGATGTCGGCGTACGTCGGGCGACGCGGGACCTCAACGACTTGGGCAGCGCCGGGCATGAAGTGCAGTATAGCCGGCATCACCGCCCTCGGGCCAGCAGGGACCGGTCACGGCGCCGACTTCACCGCCTTCAGGCCTCCTCCCAGGAGCCAACTCCGGTAGAAGCGCCAGAGCTGAAAGGCGGTGAAGTGCGCCTGTTCCACGACATGGCCGGTGAGCTCGCCGATGAGCCCGCGGGCGTTGCGACCTACCGCGCCGCCGCGACGAACGAGCGCCACGAGGCGGGTCACGACGCTTCGAAGGGGCTGCTTGTCGGCGTCGATGCGAAAGCGGCTCGCGAAACCCCGCCGGAGCCACGTCGAGCGTGGCTGGCCGGCGTGTTCGGAGACGAACGTCGCCCACGCGCGCCTGCCCGCGGGCGTCGCGCCAAAGCGAGGTCCGGTGACGTGGTCCAGCGCCTCCTCCGAGGCCACGCGCACGGGCGCGGCCGGGTCGTCGAGCGCGGCGACGAGGCCCGGAACCGACGCCGGAAGCTGCAGCCGGCCCAAGCTGCGCGCCGCTTCGACACGCGTCTCCGGGCTCGCGACGCGCCGGTCAGCCAGCACCGCCAAGAGCGCGTCGCTCGCGCGCGCATCGCCCACGGCGCCCAGGGTGGCGACGTGGCGTGCCTTTTCCTCGGCGTCGTTGGCGCTCAGCGCTGCGCGAGCCAGCGCCGGGGTTGCCTCGACCGCGCCGTCGAGCACGGCGAGCGCCTCGGAGGCCGCGACCCGAAGCACGCGACGCGTATCGCCGAGGACCGTGACGAGCGCGCTGATGACCCCCGTCCCGCGAATGACCCTGACCTTCTGAATGGCCGCGACGGCCTTGGCCACGTCCGCCGCTAGAAACGAGGCGGCCAACGCCGTGCTCGCCGCGGCGAGCTCCTTGGCGAAGTCGTCGACCCAGGTCCACATCGGCC
Organism: Pseudomonadota bacterium; assembly: GCA_005776585.1. GTDB lineage: Bacteria > Myxococcota_A > UBA9042 > SXOX01. Next base: position 35,608 of record SXOX01000155.1, read on the forward strand.
CGTAGTTGAGGCAGCCCTCCAGGCGCTCGTGGCGGGCGCAGTAGAGCCGCACGTGGAAGTGCTCCGCGTGCTCGCTCGAGTTGGCGGGCTGCCCAAGGACCTGCGCGGCACGCTCCGTCAGTGCTTCGGTCTCCCGTTTGCGCTTCGCGTGCGCTAGCAGCGCCTCGCGCAGCGGATCGGCGACGAAGATCCAGTGGACCTGGACGGCCGTGTCCTCCAGGAGCGCCTTGACCAGCGTCCAGTTGCGCGGCACGTCGAAGCGCAGGCTCCCGGAGACAAGGCCGCCCTCGAACTTCACGAAGCCGTGCTCGCGGACGGGCTTGCCCTTCGCGTCGAGGACATAGAACGGCAGGTCGACGTCACGGCCACTGTTGTGCGACGCGCTCACCGGGATGTCTCCGCCGCCGCGCTTGCTCATGTTGCCGACCTGGAGGACCGCGCCCGGATACGCCTTTGCGACGCGCGCGGCCGACCGCAGGATGAGCCCGACGAGCTCGTCGGTGCCCCAGTGATACCCGCGGCGCCGGGTCGACTCGATGACCCGATGGTGCTTGCCGATCGGATCGAGGCGCTTGCCGTTGACGAGCCTGCCATCGGAGGCGTTGCCGAGCGACAGGCTGCGGTCGTCGGAGTACGCCTGCGAGGCGCCGCAGACGGCGAGCCCTAAGACGACGAGCCCCGGGACGACGAGTGCGGTGGTGCGTCGCATCGAGGGCCAACCTTCGCACATGGGCGCGCGCCCGTCATGCCGACGCCGCAGTGACTCCAAATGAGACTTCTGTCTCGTTGTGAGATTCTGTAATAGTTTTAGTAACATTCAAGCCTGTGTCGCGACATGAGACACCAAATTTCGCAATCTGAGGCAGCCACGGGCCGACGGTCAGCAGCCACGAGCGTCACGCACGCGGATCATCGGCTTGGCACGGACGTTGCTTGGGTAGTGCAGCGGATTTCCCCTTTTGCTCTTTAGCACTACTTACCCCCTTCGAGTCCCTCGACCAGCCACCGTGGCGCTGGTCGAGGGAGTCGCCCTCCACTACTCGGGGGCGCGGTCTTTCCGCGTTCACTCGTCCTTAAAGTCCCACGCCCCGCGTCCTCGAAATGGTCGTTCCTTCGGCCAGAGGACGCGGGTCTCCTCCTCTCTCAACTCGGGCCGAGGCCCTTGCCCGCGCCACCTTCGCTCTGCTAGCGTCCGCCGCCCATGAAGTTCCAGGACATCATCCTCACTTTGCAGCGCTACTGGGCCGAGCGTGGCTGCGCCGTCGTGCAGCCGTGGGACGTCGAGAAGGGCGCGGGCACGTTCAACGCCGCCACCTACCTACGCTCGCTCGGGCCCGAGCCCTGGAGCGTCGCGTACGTCGAGCCTTCGCGCCGCCCAACGGACGGTCGCTACGGCGAGAACCCCAACCGCCTCGAGCGGCACCACCAGTTCCAGGTGCTGCTCAAGCCGTCGCCGAAGGACATCCAGGAGATGTACCTCGGCTCCTTGCGCGCGCTCGGCATCGACCCGTTCGAGCACGACATCC
>SXOX01000156.1 GCA_005776585.1 Pseudomonadota bacterium
ACCGCGGGCGGCAAGAACATCGCGCCGAAGAACATCGAGGCCTCGATGAAGGACTTCTCCGAGGGGCTCGTGACCGAGGCCATGGTCATTGGCGACCGGCGCAAGTTCCTCTCGGCCGTCGTCACCATCGATCCCGACAAGGCCAAGGCCGTGCCGGGCGCCGGCTCGGGTCCTGCGCACGACGATCCGGCGGTCATCGCGGCCGTTCAGCGCGCGATCACTCGGACGAACGAGGAGTACGCGCAGGTCGAGCACGTCCGCAAGTTCCGCATCCTGCCGCGCGCATTCACCATGGAGAACGGCGAGCTCACCCCCACGCTCAAGCTCAAGCGCAAGGTGGCCGCTCAGAACTGGTCGGCCGAGATCGAGGCGATGTACGCCGAGTAAGCCGGTCTCGCCAGCTTGCGTCATCGCCTTTCGGTCCGCACACTCCCGCCGCGATGCGCCTTCCGCGCCCCACGGCCCGTCACGCTCCGCTGCTCCTGCTCATCGCCATGCTGTGCTTCGGCACCATGGCGTTCCTGTCCAAGCTCGCCACACGGCACTACGACGGCCCGACCGTCGCCTGTTTCCGTTTCGGCATCGGCGTCCTGGTCGGTCTCTTGCTCGTGCTGCGACGCGGACGCGGGCTGCGGCCGCACCGGCTCGATCTGCTCGTCACGCGCGGCGTGCTCGGCGGCGGCGCCGTGCTCATGTACTTCCTGGCCATCGAGCACCTCGGCGTTGGGCTCGCGACGCTCCTCAACTGCGCCTCGCCGCTGTTCGTCGTCATCGTCGAGCGCTTCTTCCTCGACGAGCGGCTGAGCGCCCGCACCTTCGCCGCGCTGCTGCTCGGGGCGCTGGGCGTCACACTCGTCGTCGTCGGTTTGCCGACCGGCGGCCAGACGTTTTCAGGGGCCGGCGTCTGGATCGCCGTCGGCGCGACCTCCGCGCTGCTCTCGGCCGGTGCGATGACCACGGTACGTGCGATGCGACGCGGAAGTCAGCCGGAGTCGGCACTGGATATCTTCGTCGTCTTCTGCGTCGTCGGGCTGGTCGTCTGCGCGCCACTGGCACGCACGTGGCACTGGCCGGCGCCGGTGGACGTGCCCGTACTGCTGGGCGTCGGTCTCGCCGCAACGGCCGGGCAGCTCTTGATGAACGCCGTCTTGTCGTTTGTCTCCGCGACCGTCTACGGCATCGCGACGCAGCTCATCGTCGTCATCTCGGCGGTCCTGGGGGCGCTGCTGTTGGATGAGCCTTGGACGCTGCTGTCCGCGCTCGGCGCCGTCGTGACCATGGCGGCCGCGGTGGTTGCGACGGCGCGCTACGCCGAGCGCACGGCGGAGGCGCCTGGCCGCGCGACGTAGAGCCGGGTCAGCGGTCGAACGAGCCGGTAGTGGACGTCCTCGAAGCCGGCGTCATGCAACATGCGCTTGAGCGACGACGGCGCATAGACGCGAAACAGGCCGCCCGTGCGCTCGCGGACGAGAGACTCCAGCGCCTCGATCTCGAAGGGCAGGGCGGTCAGCGCCGCGAGGTAGAGCGCGCCATCGGGCTTGAGCACCCGCCGCATGTCGCTCAGCGCCACCTCGGGCCGCAGGTAGTACTGAAACGACACCAGGCACGTGATGGCGTCCAGCCCGCCGTCCTCGAACGGCAGGTGGTGCCCGTCGCCCACGACGAGCTTGCCGCCGAGGCCTGGCTTCTTCGCGCCCTGGAGCAGCATGTCGCGGCTGAGGTCGAGTCCGAGCCCCGTGCCTTCGCGGAGCTTGGTCAGCAGCTCGCCAGTGCCGCAGCCCAGGTCCAGCACGCGACCGGGCCGCTCGCCAAGGTGGTCGAGCACCCGGCGTTGGATGGCGCCGAAGTAGAGCTTCTGCTGGACGGGGTTGTCGTAGAACGCGCTCCACGCGCGGAAGATGGCATCGACGAACGCGCGATTCTCGCTCACGACACCACCTCCGCCACGTGGCTGCTCGCCCTGGAAGCTACTTGAGGAGCCAGGGAATGCGCTGCGCCCCAACGAGCCAATCGAGAATGAAGCGAATGGGCTGAAGCAGCGACAGCTCGCCAGCAGCACCCGGCTTGGGTGCGCCCGCGCACGTGGCGACCTCATCGGCGCACGGCTTGCCGGGGCCCTGCGACTCCTTGACGCACGCAGCGTCACCCGTGGGGCACTGCTCCTGGAAGCAGAGCTGGACCGCGGCGAACGCCTTGCATGCGGCGTCCGAAGCGGCCTCTGTGCACGCGGTCTGGCACTTGGCGTCCGCGCCACAGCCGACGATGCAGGTGTTCATCGCCGTGCAGGTCCCGGTGCCCTTGCACTCGTTGCCCGTCGACGTCGCGCCGGTGCACTTCTCGAAGAGGGCCTTGCACGCCCCGGTCGTGGCCGCGGCCTGGAGGCAGGACGAAGCGTTGTCCGGGCACTCCTTGCTCAGGCAGGCCTGCTCCTCGATGAAGATGGTGAGGCCCTCGGTGGACCCCTTCTCCAAGCAGCTGTTCTGGCACGCCGCGTCCGCCTTGCAGCCGACGGCGCACTGGAGGATCTGGATGCAGGTGTCCTTGCCGCCCGCGAAGCAGCCCGCGAACTCGGTGATGCACTTCTCGAAGATGCACGCCGACGTTGTACAGCCGCTCTTCTGCTTGCACAGCTCGAAGGCGCCGATCTTGTCCTGCTCGGCCTGCGAGAGATCCTCGGCGCACGCGGTCTGGCACGGCTCGTCGTTGGCCGGGCACTTCTGTGCGCACGGGTAGAACTGCCCGCACGTCTGAGGCTTCCCGGTGCCGCCGCCCGTGTCGGTCTGGTTGGGGATGAACGTGTCCTTGGGCGGGCTGGTGTCGCCCGTCGAGCCGCTGGTGGTACCCCCGGTCGTCGCGTCCCCGGTGGCGCCGCTGCCGGTGGTCCCCACATCCGGGAGCACGAGCGCGTCGTCCCCGGCCGTCGTTGCCCCGGTCCCGGAACCGCCGTCGCCGGTCGTGGTCCCCGCGCCCGTGCCGGTCCCGCTCCCCGCGTCCGCCTTGGTTCCCGACTTGGCCTCACAGGCCATGGTCCCGACGGCCATCACGGCCACGAGACCTGCCACCGACATCCGCTCCCAGCTCAACTTCAACGTTCGCATCTCAGCCTCCACCATCAGAATCTCTGTCGCTCACTATCACTGTCGCTCATTCGCCGCCGCCCACACGTCGCTGCGGACGCGGCACTATACGGAGCCCGAGATCCGAGTGTCAACGAGGAACCGAACGAGCGCGTGCGCTTAGGAGCGGCGCAGCAATCGCTGGCCCATCCGGAAGAAGTCGCCCGGATTCATGGGCACCGGGACGAGGTCCGGTCGTTCGCTGATGAGCACGACCGTGGAGCCCAGGTGGAACTGTCCGAGCTCGCCGCCGCGCGCGATCTTGACCGGGCGTCTCAGCGCCTCGTCATAGTGGGTGCGCCGGCCGCTGTTGGTCCGGATGTCGGTGTAGCTCGCGGTGATGAGGCCCACGTTCGTTGCGCCGACCTTGACGACCGCGAACTTGCCGAGAGGTCCATCGATATGCGTAATCAGCCGCTCGTTGACCGCGAACAGCCGGTCGACGTTGTTGACGCCCATCGCGTTCACCGGGTACAGGCGGCCAGGCACGTACCGAAAGCGCGTGATTTTGCCGTCGGCGGGGCTGTGGATGCGGTGATAGTCGCGTGGGGAAAGGTACAGTGTAATGTACCAGCCGTGCGCGTAGACCGCCGTGTCCGGAGCGGAGTCCAGGAGCTCGTCAAGCGCGTAGGAGCGTCCCTTGACCTGATCGATACGCCCCTCGGCGACGCGTCCGACATTGAGCACGCGTCCATCGACGGGACTCACCGCGACGTCGGGATCCGGGTCCACGACATGGATGCCCGGCTTGAGCGTGCGCGTGAAGAAGGCGTCGAAGGTCTCGAAGGACTCGATGGGGTCGGCCACCTCGGAGAGGTCGACTTTGTACTGCTTGACGTACCACGCGATGACCGCGCGCAGGAGCGGCTTGGGGACCTTGGCCTGCGCAAAGCGACCCACAATGCGGCTGAAGTCGTTGGTCGAGATGGCCTCGAGGAACACGCGTGTCGCTGCGGCCTCGAGACCCGTGGTGCGCGAGGGTAGGGCGCTGCGGAGCCGTTCGAGCATCAGCTCAGCTCTCCGGCGTGCGGGATGTGGGCGTACCTCAGCAGGCGCTCGTAGCGCGCGGCGACCTCGTCTTGCCGCACCGCCAGCAGCCGCTCCAGTCCAAAGCCCTCGACGCAGAACGAGGCCATGACGCTGCCGATGACGACCGCGCGGCGCACGTTCTCCGGAGACAGGTCTCCGGTGCGCGCCAGCCAGCCCATGAAGCCGCCCGCGAACGTGTCGCCAGCACCCGTCGGGTCGAGGACCTGATCGAGCGGGACCGCGGGTACCGTGAACACGTCGTCGTGACACAAGAGCACCGCGCCGTACTCGCCGCGCTTGATGATGACGGTCTTCGGCCCGAGCGATTGGAGCTCCTTGCCCATGGCCAGCACCGACCGCCGATCGGTCAGCAGGCGACCCTCCTCGTCGTTGATGACGAGCCCATCGACCTGCCGCAGCACGGCAATGAGCTCGTCGCGCTTGCCGCCAATCCAGAAGTTCATGGTGTCGAGGCCCACGAAGTGCGGCTTGCGCATCTGGCCGAGCACCTCGTGCTGCAGCACCGGGTCGATGTTGGCGAGGAACACGTACGGGACGTGCTGGATGGCCGGTGGCACCTTGGGACGGAACGACTGGAACGCGTTCAGATACGTGAACAGCGTGGTGCGGTCGTTCATGTTTTCGTGGTAGCGGCCGCCCCAACGGAACGTGTCCTGCGTCGCGTCTGTCTCGAGGCCCGCGAGATCGACGCCGCGCTCGGCGAGCAAGGCCCGATCGCGCTCGTGGAAGTCGCGCCCGACGACACCGACGAGGTGCGGCCGAACGAAGAAGCTCGCCGCGACCGAGAAATACGTGGCAGCGCCGCCGAGCTGGTTGGGTCGATGTCCATGTGGGGTCTCGACGTCGTCATAGGCGACCGAACCGACGACCAGGAGAGGGCTCTTTGTCATGGGGCCTCGTGGGTGAGCGGTTTACGCCGCGGCGGCGTCCCGCCGGGCGAGCAGGAGAGCGAGTCGTTCGCGCGTGACCGGCGGGACGCGGTCGGGCGCGGTCATCACGGCGGCATCGAGCGCATTGGGGCACGGGCAGGTCCCGCGAACCGACGCAGCCACGGCCGGCACAGCGGCGCGAATGAGCGCCTGCGCCTTGTGCACGTTCTCGAGCAGCGTCTTGACCACGGCGTCCACGCTCACGGCCTCCTCCGAGGCGTGCCAGCAGTCGTAGTCGGTGGACATGGCGATGGTCGCGTAGTGCAGCTCGGCCTCGCGCGCGAGGCGGGCCTCCGTGACGTTCGTCATGCCGATGACCGAGACGCCCCAGGTCCGGTAGAGGTGGGACTCGGCGCGGGTCGAGAACTGCGGGCCTTCGATGTTGAGGTAGGTGCCGCCGTCGTGGTGCGGGAGGTCTAAGCGCTCCGCCGTCTGGCGCAGCAGGCCACGCAGCAGCGGGCAGATGGGATCGGCCAGGCTCACGTGCGCGACGAGGCCGTCGCCGAAGAAGGTGTCCGCTCGAAAGCCACGCGTGCGGTCGATGAACTGGTCGGGGAACACGAGGTGGCCCGGGACGATGGCCTCCTTCATCGAACCGACGGCGGAGACCGACAGCACGGCCTCGACGCCGACCGACTTCAACGCCCAGAGATTGGCGCGATAGTTGATCTCGCTCGGGGTCTTGCGGTGCCCGCGGCCGTGACGTGGGAGGAACGCGACGGCGACGCCGTCGAGCGTCCCGAGCCGGAGAGCGTCCGAGGGCTCGCCAAAAGGGGTCGCGATCATCCGCTCTTCAGTGATGGCGACACCCGCCATGTCGTAGAGCCCGCTGCCGCCGATGATTCCGATGCGTGTCATGCCACCCTCCGCCGTCGCCGTGTAGCAGGGACCGGCCCGCAGTGCAATGGTTGTGCGACGCCGCGGTCAGGTCGCATCGATGCCGACGACGCTCCCGGGCTCGAGGCGCGCGATGAGATCGCGCGCGGCCGCCTCCGCGCGGGCCTCATCCTTCGAGTCGAACGTGAGCTTCGTGCGGACCTCGCTCGCCTCGCGCTCCTCGGGGAAGAGCGGGTAGCTGCCGATGTCCACGTCCGGAAACGCGGCGACCGTCGCGTCGATGTGGGTCACGATGCTCGACTCCACGACCCGCAGGCACACGACGCGGCCATGGAAGCGGCTGGACTGGAGCAGAGAGCGCATGAGGTCGAAGCGCTCCCGCAGAAAGCGGGGCACGCCTGGGAAGATGGTGACGTTGCCGACCTGCACCGTAGGCCAGTGTCGCTCCCCATCGCCCCAGTAGAGGCTGGCGTTCGCGGGGACCCACGCGAGGCGTGCGAGCGAGTCGACCCCGGTGCGCCCGCGCTTGAGCGCGTCGATGCGCGCGACCAGCTCGGGATGTGGCTCGAGCGCGACGTCAAAGGCCTGCGCGATCGCCGCCATGGTCACGTCGTCGTGCGTGGGCCCCAGGCCACCCGCGGTGAAGACCCACGTGTACCGCTCGGACGCCCACCGCACCTCGCGGGCGATCTCGTCAGGCACATCGGGGATGATGACCACCCGGGCCACGCGGACGCCGAGGCCACGGAGCTCCTTGACGAGGTACGGCGTGTTCTCGTCGACGACCTTCCCCGACAACACCTCGTTGCCGATGATCACGATCGCGGCGGTGGTCGTGGTTGCGGCCGTGGGTTGCTGCGGGGTCACTTGCCGCCGAGCAGGTCGTGGACCTCGGAGTATTGCCCCGACATCTCCAGCTCATCTTTGCTGACCGCAAACGTCAGCCTCCACTCGCCGCCGCGAAAGCCCCCGAACGCCTTGTGCCCGTTGCGCTTGAGGAACTTCCAGCTCTGACCGTTGGACCACTTCTGGAGCTCCTGGAAGTCCTTGAAGCGCTTGCGCTCGAAGTAGCCGCAGGCCGGGCAGAACTCGATGGCGCTCGACTCGCGCGTGAAGTAGCCCGAGCCGCAGCCGAGGCACCCCATGTCGGCGAGGTCCTCGACCGGCTGGCCCTTCTCGTCGACGTACTTGCCCCCACCGCCGTAGTCGATGGCGAAGTCCCCCTCGCGCGTCAGGCACACCATCTCCAGCCCACGCAGCGCGCGTGCACTCATCGGACACCTCCTTGGAGCGACATGGCTCGCTTGGCCCACTGCTCGAGCATGCTCGGCAGAGTGAACTGCACGAGCCGGTTGGTGATGGCGCTGGGCACGAACAGCGAGAGACCCACGTCGATGGTGTAGGTCGCCCGGGTGCGTTCGGGGCTGAGCGCCTCGAGCTTCCAGCCGCCGTCGTTCTTCTTGAAGAGGCCCGACTCCTTGAGCGTCCAGGTGAGCGACTCCGGCCGCTTGCCGGTGAGCGTCAACACGTAGTCGAACTCCTTGATGACCTGGATGGTGAAGCGGACCTCGAAGACCTCCCCCGTCTGCCGGAGGACCTGGATGCGCTTGACGTCCGAGAGGAACTCCGGATAGCGCGCGAAGTCCACGACCAGGTCATAGAACGCCTCGCGCGGAGCGTCGATGTCGATGGTTTTCAGGGCGTTAGGCATGCGGCTCCCTTCAGCGTCGCGCTCGCGTTCCACGCCGAGCATGGCAGAGGCCGGCCTGTGCGAGCAAGGGCAGCCGCGGGGCGGTTCCGGTCACCCTCAGAGCCCGGATGACGCGGACCTCGACGCACGGCGCAGCTGTTGTCGGCGTCTCTGGAGGCAACTCCAAGCCGCGAGGACGAGGACGGCTATCGCCGCGCACAGGGACTCGCTAGCCGGGCCTGCCTGCCGCGCGACCGAACAGCCGCCCTCGACGTGGGTTGGCGATGGCGAGGCGGTTGGGACGTCCGTCGCGTCGGGCCGCAGGTGCGGCTCCGCTCCCGAGCCTAGCTCGCTCGCGGAGGTCGACTCCGGCGCGATGTCTGCGGTGGACTCGGGCGCCGCGTCGCTGGCCGGTAGCGCCTCGCCCAACACCGCGGCGTCGACCGTTTCGACGGCCTCGCCCAGCAGTGCGGAATCCGGTGGCACGGCGACGTCGGGTGCCGGTGCGGCTTCCGGTGGCCCGACGGGCTCCGCGGCCACAGGCTCCGCGACGGGCGCCGCCTCGGTAACGGGCTCTGCCACCGGCTCTGCCACCGTCTCTGCTACCGACTCTGCTACCGGCTCGACCTCTGTCACGGGCTCTGTCTCTGTCACGGCCTCGGCCGCAGTGGCGAACTCCGCCCCGGTCACCGCCTCTGCACCCGCCTCCGCCCCGGCCTCCGCCACCGGCTCCGTCGCCGTCCCAGCCTCGACCGCGGGCTCGGGCGGCGCGTTGACGTCCACGACCGTCAGCGGCGCCGAGAGCGCGAACCCCGTCCCCGGCGCGCTTACGGTCACGACGCCGGTCCCCGCGGCGCCGCTCGCAGAGACCACCGCCTCGTAACGCCCAAAGCCACGGTAGAACGGCTGCACGGTCACCTCGCCGAGCGTCGTCGTCGCCTCCAGCACCAGACCGCTTCCGACGAGTCGCCCTGCGCTTGACCGGGGCTGAACCTCGATGACCGACAGATAGCCCGAGCCCAGCAGCACCGTGTCGGGCGTCACCGTGAGGCTCGACGTCGTGGCGTCGGGCACGGGCAGCGGGTCCGGAGCGACGAGGGTCACACGGCAGACGACGCCCGTCGGGACGCCATAGAGGTGTGGCTCGATGGTCGCCGGCCCGGGCGTGACGCCGGCGCGGACACGAAACATCCAGCCGTCGCCGTGGGTCGCCAGCGAGTCCGGGATGAGCGAGACGCCCTTTCCGACCAGAATCGGCGAAGTGACGGCCTTGACGGGATGGCCACCCGAGTCGCGAAGTTGGAGCGTGACGGTGAGCGCGTCCTGGCCGTCGGCGCGCATCGTCGCCATGCTCACGCCGCAGAGCGAGCGCGACGGCGAGATGACCTGAGCATACGCCGCGCCGTTGTTCAGTGTTTGCACCGCCGCAGGTGCCGCGAGCGTCTGCCCCGCGAACGCCAGGGTCACGACCGTCCCGGCTGGAAACGAAGCACCCGGCGCCGAGGCGATGGCCTCGCCGGCCTGCGCGCTGAAGGTCAGCGGGTCCACTGGCACGCCATTGGCCGTGATCGTCAGCAGCCCTGGCTCCGCGGTGACGGCCAGGTCGTTGTGGTCGCGCAGGAAGGCCGCGTAGCGGAACTTCCCGAGCTGCACGGCGCCCCCATCGAGGTACAGCTCACCGAGGACGCCGAAGCTGCGCGTCAGGTCGAGCAGCGGAAGGACCTCGAGGGTCGGCTGCGCCAACAGCGCACCGTCGAGCGTCACCTTCGCCACGACGGTCCCGGACAGAGACGGCGCCGGCATCTTCGCGACGTAGCGACCCAGACCGTCACCGACGGCCGTGACCGCGCTCGTCCCAGGAGTCGACACCGTAATCGTGTGACCTGGGCCCAGGAGCGCGCCGTCGGGCGCGTGCGGCTCGACGACCCACGCATACGCCGCTCCCGGCCGCACGAAGGCCGGCACGGTCCAAAGGCGCGGGGCGGCGGACGGGGTGCGCAGCCGTGGATGCACCGGCAGGGCCTTGCCATTGACGCGCACGGTGACGAGGGCCTCGGTTCCCTCGGCAGGACCGGCGACGATGTCCGCGGCGTACGTGCCCGGGGCGATCGTGGTCGTGGGCCCCAGCGTCGCGCCGGTCGCCTCGAGCACGACCGAGGTCACGGCCCCCGCGACGGTCGACGGCGTGACCTGGACGCTCGACGCTCCGACGGTCACCCATGCCGGCTCCGTCACCGAGTACAGCGCCCCGGTCACGAGCGACTTCAGCTCGGTGTAGCCGCTCGGCCAACGGAGCGTGAGGTCGACGACCTGGCCCGCAACATGACACGGCGGCGGAAAGACGAAGCGCAGCTCCGCGACGGTGGCGCTGGCAAAGGAGCCCCCGCCCGTGACCCAACGGCGACGTGCAAGACCGCCACACGTGGCCGTGACCTCCAGGCCGACGGCGCTTGGCGCAGTCGCCGTCGCCGTCGCGCGCAGGCTGAGCGCGCCCGCGGGCACCGGCGCGTCGTTGCGCAGCAGGGTCAGGCGCCCGTCCGCCTGAGCCTGGGCTAGATCCGGGTCACCGTCGCCGTCCCAGTCCGCGGCCGCGACGCCCCGCGCGTCGTTGTTCGCCACGGTCGCGATCGTCCAGGTGGCCGGAGGCGGGCTGAACACGCCGGAGGCGCTGCCTCGCAGCACCACGTTCGGCTGGACGTCCGGGTTGGCGAGCCACGCGGTCGCCGGGATGTGGCCACCAGACACGAAGAGGTCCACCCAGCCGTCGCCGTCGAGGTCCTCGAACAGCGTCCCCCACGTCGTCTGATAGCCGGTGTCAGCCCACTCGACGCGCGCCCCCCGGGCCTCCGTCACGTCCTGCCAGGCGCCGTTCGCCGTGCGCGTCTGCAGCAGTCCGCGCCCGATGCTCGTCGCGAAGAGGTCCACCTGGCCGTCGTCGTCGAGGTCGGTCAAGGCCAGCCCCATCCCGTAGACCGCCTGCGCAAAGCCGCTGCTCTCGGAGACGTCGGCAAACGTCCAGCCACCGGCCGCCGTGGGGCCGTCGTTGCGATAGAGCTCGTTGCTGCGCGTGAACATGCCGAAGTCGTTGACTGCCAGCAGGTCCAGGTCGCCGTCGCGGTCGACGTCCGCCATCGCCACGGCCAGTGTGCAGCCGCGGCCATCGACGCCGAACTCGACGGCGCGATCGGTGAAGCGGCCCGTCCCGTCGTTGATGAGGAGCACGTTGCGCTGGCAGAAGTGCGCGGGAAACGAGACGCCGTCGATATAATTGCCGACATACACGTCCACGTCCCCGTCACCATCGACGTCTCCCGGCGCCGCCGAGACGCTCCATCCGGCCTCGCCCGGCAGCGCCCACGCAGAGACGTCGGTGAACTTGCCCTTGCCGTCGTTACGCAGCAGCGCGTCGGGGCCTGGCCTCAGGAGCAGGACGTCGTTGTCGTCGTCGCCGTCCATGTCGAAGGTCGCGATCCCTCCGACCTGCAGCGGCGCGGTGGCCGGCACCAGCGCGGCCTCGTCGAGGACCCACCCGCCCGAGGCGCTGAGGAAGAGCACCGGCGCGATCGATGGCCCGACCAGCGCGAGGTCGAGGTCGCCGTCGCCGTCCGCGTCGAACCAGGCGACGCCCCCGCCGATGGCCGGTCCCGCCGAGCCCCCAGGTCCTTGCCAGCCGAGCGTGCTCGAGAGGTCGGTCAGCGCTCCCACCGCCACGGCCTCGCGCGCGCTCAGCGCCAACAACACGAGCATCGGGAGCCGACGGCAGAGGCGAAGCGACATCAGGCGAGGACTCTACGTGTCCGCGTCGCGCCGTGAAAGCTCGGCCAGCACCGCCTCGCTGTGCTCGCAGGCCAGGCGGACCCAGCGCTCGTGCAGCGTCGCGCGGCGCTCGGCGGGCAGATCGGAGGCGCATCCGAGCGCGTGGCGGCGGGCCGTGGCGGCCGCATACGCACAGATCCCGACCGCCACCGACAGATTGAAGCTCTGGACGAAGCCCATCATCGGGATCTTGAAGGTGCCGTCGGCAAGCTCGCGCAACCGGTGGGTGACCCCGGCCTTCTCGTTACCAAAGGCCAGACAGGTCGGCTGGGCGAAATCGAGCGTGTCGAGCGTGTCGGTGGCATCGAGCGCGGTCACGAGGACGCGGTGGCCCGTCTGGCGCAACGTCGCGACGGCCGCGTCGACGTCGGTGTGTCGGGACACGTCGAGCCACTTGTCGCAGCCCTGGGTGATCCGCGGATTCGGCTTGAAGTGGACGCCCAACTCCACGACGTGCACGTCCTGGAGCCCCATCGCCTCCGCCGTGCGCAGGCAGGCGCTCATGTTCTGCGGGTCGTGCACGTCCTCGAGCAGCAGCGTGAGGCCGACCAGCCGCTGTGACAGCACGGCCTCCAGACGCTCGAGGCGTCGCTCGCTCACCATCGCGAGCAGTCGCGGATCACCGGGCGCCGTCACGCGCGGTCAGTCCAGCCGTCGCACGAGGGCCTTGAGCACGTGGCCGGCCATGTCGGGGTTCTCGCGCAGGCGCCGCGTGCTGTAAGCAAACCAGTCCGCGCCGTAGGGGACGTAGACGCGTACGCGGTGACCCTCGGCCACGAGCCCGTCCAGGACGCCCTCGATGGGGACGCCGAGAAGCGCCTGGAACTCATAGCGGTCGCGAGGCACGCCGCGCGCGACGACGTGCTCGCGCAGCCCGTCGATGAGCGCCCGATCGTGGGTGGCAAAGGCGACGCGCGCGCCACCCTCCAGGAGCCGGAGCGCCAGGCGGAGGTAGCTCGCGTTGATCTCCGCGGCGTCGTGGAACGCGATGCTGCGCTTCTCCTTGTAGATGCCCTTGCAGATGCGGACGTCGGTGCCCGTCGCCTCGGCGAGGAGCGCCTCGACGTCATCGGCCGTACGGCGCAGATACGCCTGGAGCACCGCGCCGACTCGCGTCGACTGGCCGCGCAGCTCCCGATAGACGGTCAGCGTCGTCTCGGTCAGCGTGGCGTCCTCCATGTCGAGGCGCACGAAGCGGTCGGAGGCCGCGTCGACCACGCGCTGGAGCAGCTCCCGGCACAGGGCCAGGTCGAACCGCGCGCCGAGCTGACTGAGCTTGAGCGAGACGCCCGCGTGCACCTGGGCTGCGTTGAGCGCGTCGAGCAAGGCCACGTACTCGTCGGTCGCTGCGCGTGCGCCCTCGGCGGTCGTGACCTCCTCGCCCAGGACGTCGACGGTGGCCGCAAAGCCGCGCGCGTTCAGCGCACGCACCGTGGCCATGGCGTCGTCGCGCGTCTCGCCGGCGATGTAGCGGCGGGCCACGGCCCCCACGACGCGGCGAGGCACGAGAGGCAGAGACTTTGCGACGAGCCAACCCAGCACGCCCGAACTCTAGCAGCCGGCGGGTGCCGTCGCCATTTCGGGGGTCGGTCAGGGATTGGTACGCGTATTGTCGGGCTTGTCGGGGCAGTTCGGATCGTCGATGTGCGCGGTGCAGACCTTGCCTGTCCCTTGCCACGCCGAGAAGTTCTGAACGTAGCACTTGCGCTTCTTCTCGATGATGGTGTTGACCTCGCCTTGCCGTGTAATGTCCACGAGGCAGCCGTAGGCGCAGCACTCCTTCGAGTAGCCGGCCACGGGGACCTCCTTGCACTGGATGAGGTAGTCGCAGTAGGCCCGACAGACGCTCACCTGGCTCGGGTAGGCCTTGCCGTACGTCGTGTCCCAACCGGCGCAGGTGGCGGGATCGAGCTTGGCCTTGCCGTGCGCGGACGGGGCCTGACAGACCTTGACGTTGACCGAGGTCCCGTAGACCGGCGAGCCGGTGTACTTCGGGACCTCGCACGTCTCCCACTGCGCGCCGAGGCCTTCGCAGACCTTGATGTGATCGCAGCGGGGCAGGCAGATGGGGTTGGGCACGCCGCTGAACGCTGCCGGGAACTGCACGCAGTAGGCCTCGACCGCCCCGACGGGAGGGCAGGGCGTCTTCTCGGCCGTGCAGGCCGCGGAGCAGAAGCCGAAGGGAGCGAGGTCGTTCTTGGCGCACAGCCCGGTCGCGCAGTCGCCGTCAGTCGCGCACCGCTGGCCGTAGCCTCCCGCGGTCGCGGCACTGGTGTCCGCCGTGACCTCGGCGACGGCGTCTGAGCCGGTGCTGCTACTCGTGCTCGCCGAGCAGCCGACGAGCCCGACCAGCACGACCACGCCCCCGACGCGGCTCACTTGGCCGCCGGGACCGCTGTCGCGCCGAACGCGAACGTCATACTCCAGCCCTCGACGCCGCCACTGGTCTCCAGAGTGACCTTGGCCAGCAGGTCCGCGAGGCTCACGGTCTTTCCCCCGAGATCGAAGCCGATGGTCGCGGCGTAGGCCTTGGGCAGGAAGCCCTTGATGAAGCCGTCTTTGAGGATCTTCTCGCTGTCGGTGCTCAGGATCGTGCCGGCTGCGAGCGCCTCCTTGAGCCCGATCTTGACGTCACCGACGGTGAGCACGAGCCCGTCTTTGGGCGTGGTCACGAAGCACGGCGCGGGGACCGTGGGGTTGGCGTAGCACGCGGCGCTGAGCTTGAGAGCGACCGAGTCGAACAGGACCGGCGGGGCCTGCGGGTCGTTGCCGAAGGCGCACGACTGGATGACCTTCTGCGTGTCCCGGAGGCAGGTACCCTGGCCCAGCGTGACCGACGTGGTGCCCGCCTCGGGAACCGGGCTCGCGAACTGGGTCAGGACATCGAGCGGCGCGGTCGGGTCGTTGAGGTTCTCGGCCAGGATGCTGTCCACGGCCGCGTTCACCGGCAGGCAGTCCGAGCCGGGCACGCAGAGCGACAGCGTGGGCGTCAGGAGGCTGATCGTCGTGATGCGGAACATCGGCTTGTCGGTCGCCGGGCCCGCGTCGAGGGGCTGAGACTGGTCTGCGCCCAGATCCAGCGACGTGTCCTGGCCCTCGTCGAGCGGCGCGGGGACGTCGTTGGTCGGCGTATCGTGCTTGGGACCCTCGTCCAGCGGAGGTGGCGAGTCGCCCCCGAGATCGGCGGGCACGTCCAACGGCGGGACGATCGGGACGTCGCCCGCGGCGTCCTTCGGCAGGTCCGCGCCGCCGCTCGTGTCAGTCGCCGTCACGTCGGAGCCGCTGGTCGCGGTATCCGCCGCGCCGGTCTCCGTCGTCGCCGCGCAGCCGAGGCCCATCACCAGAGCCGAAGCCAGGAATCCGCCCGCAATTCGCATCATCATGTGCACACCTTGAACGCCTCGACCCCCTGCGCGGGTAGCCCCAAAAGCACGAGCCACCCGCCGCGGCGAGCCAAGGTTCCGCCGTCCGTGAGCCGTGGCGCAGTATAGGGAGGTGAGGGTGTCCGCGCAATGTTCGGGCGATTGGGTTCCGCTACTGGACGTCGATGGACTCGATGCCTGCGCACGGGCCGACGGTCACCTCCAGGACCGGCGCGGCTCCGGACGGTACCAGCACGCGGACCCCGCGGTAGGTGTCGCTCCCCGTGGGCGCGTCCATCGTCAACGACGCCGGTGCCACCAGCGCGATCCGGCAGGCTGCGACGCCGCGGCCACGGACGTCGATGCGCACCTGCTCTGCGCCCGCGACGACCGGGATGGACAGTCGGTCCTGCGGTCCGGCGGCGGTGGCCTCCCGCCAGCGCCGAAGGGCCCGATAGTCCACCGCGGGCCGGTAGGCGACCACGCGCGTCCCGCCCCCCGGCGTCGCGAGCGTGGCCTCGCTGTAGACGACCACGGCGTTCGCGTCCTGGGTCATCGCGGCGGACGTGACCAGGACATGCGTGTCCCGCTCGCGGGCGGCCTGGGCGCGCTCCATCGACTGCGGCCGCACGCGATAGAAGTAGCGGAAGCCGGAGGTCGCGTTGCGACAGACCGTGCCGTGGACGCGGCGGTCGACGTCGACAGCGGGGATACCCACCACGTCGACGACCTCCTTGGCGACGGCGCGTTGCGTGACCATCCGGCAGGCGGCGCCGACGTCGTCGAGGCCCGAGGTGTCGCGCGTCAGGCCCGGGATGACCAGCGCCAGCGCCGCCGCTGCGAGCGCGAGGCGGACGGGGAGTCGATCGGCCCACGCGCCGAGCAGGCGATCGAGGCCCAGTGCCGCGAGCAGCACCAGCGGCAGCGCGACCAGCACGAGATAGCGCAGCGCCAGCTCACGTCCGAGGAGCAGGGCCGCGAGGACGAGCCCCACGCCGAGGCCGAGGGTGAGCAATCGCTCGAAGGCCTGGCCCGTGCGGCGCCACGCGTGCGCGGCTCCGACCAAGGCGAGACCCGGGAGCACGACCATGAGCCACGGGATGCCGAACATCACCGGAAACGCGCCGTAGAGCCGGCGCGTGCCCATGCCGGGGAGAAACGCCGCGGCGGCGTACTCCAACAGGCTCGACACCGCCGGCGGGTCCACGGCCTCGCGCCGGGCGAAGGCCACGTGCTCCGCATCGCGCACGGCCAGGAGCCCGAGTCCCAGCGGAATGAGCGGCACGGCAAAGGCCGCGAGTGCCGCCAGTCCGGTCCGCCACGAGAGGCGTGAGCGCACCAGCACCACCGTGACCGCGAGCACCGGCAACGTCGCCAGCGCCGTGACATGAAGCGAGAGCGTCGTGGCCGCGAGCGCGGCGGCGGCCCAGAGCCACCGCACGGAGCCGCCGCTCGTTACGCGCTCGACGGCCACCAGGAGGCCTGCCACGAACACCGGTAGCAGGGTCGAGTGCCAGAGCCAGAGCTGCGCGTCGTACCAGAGCTCGGACGCCACGAGCCAGGCGAGCGCAACGAACGCCACCTCGAGCCGAACACGGCGACGCAGCAGGACCACGGCCAGGAGCCCGAGCGCACCGGTCGCGAAGATGACGAAGGCCCAGCGTAGGAACAAGGGATCCGGGGAGAGGGCGACCAGCGGCGCGAGCAGCAGGTAATACAGGGAGCCCAAGTTCAGGCCCGTGTCGGAGAGTGCCGGGCCCTCGAACGGATACGCGCGGCCGGTGACGAGCCCGAGGGCGCGCGTCAGATCGCGCTCGACGTCCACGTTGAAGGCCGCCTCGTCGCTCATGCGGTAGCCGTGGATGACGAGGTTCAGCAACAACAGCGTGCCGACGCCGACCGTGGCCAGCGTGCGCCGAGTGAGTGGTGCGCGTCCGTCGGTCGAGGTCACGTCGCGGCTATCTTGAACCGTGCGCGAGGGGCCGCAAGTCCCGGCGACCGCGCGCGCGATCCGTGCTAGCGTCGCCGCGTGAGCGACGAGACCCGCACCTCGGGCGGCTACCAGCCCCCGGCCAACCTCGACGCTGAGCGCTCGGTCCTCGGCTCCTTCCTGCGGGACCCGGCGCTCATCGGCGTGCACGGCGACGGGCTCGAGCCGCACGACTTCTACCTCGAACGGCATCAGCTCATCTTCAACGCGATGCGCGAGTGCCTCGAGCGCGGCACGGGGCTCGACCCGGTGCTGGTGGCCGAGGAGCTCCACAAGACGAAGCACCTGGAGGCCGCGGGCGGTCCGGGGTACCTCGCGGAGCTGGTCGACGAGGTCGGCACGACCGCGATGATCGCGAACCACATCACGCTCGTGCGCGAGAAGTCGCAGCGGCGCCGGCTCATCTCGGCGGCGACCGAGGTCGCGAGCCGTGGATACGCTGTCGATGTGACATTGTCAGAGTACCTCGAGGAGGCCGAGAGCAAGGTATTCCAGGTGCTCATGGGCTCACGTGCCAGTCCCATGCGCTCGCTGCGGGACGTGCTGCACCTCACCATCGAACAGATCCAGCTGATGCTCCGCGAGGGCGGCGCCGTCGCCGGGCTCAGCACAGGCTTCGACGACCTCGATCGCATCACGCTCGGCCTGCATCCGTCGGACCTGACGATCGTCGCGGCCCGGCCCGCGATGGGCAAGACCGCGTTCGCCATGTCGATCGCGACCGACGTTGCCCTGCGGCAGCAGAAGCGGGTCGCCGTGTTCTCGCTCGAGATGAGCTCCGAGCAGATCGCGATGCGCATGCTGTCCGGCGAGGCGTGCGTGAACCTGAAGGACATCCGCACCGGCAAGCCGCGCATGGACGACTGGCGTCGCATCATCGAGGCCTCGGATCGCTTGTCGATGGCGCCGCTGTTCATCGATGACTCGCCCGGCATCACGCTCGGCGACCTGCGCGCGCGGTGCCGGCGGCTCGCGCTCGACGGCGGTCTGGACCTCGTCGTCATCGACTACCTCCAGCTCATGCGCGCGCGGTCGGACAAGGTCTCGCGCGAGCAGCCAATCGCCGAGATGAATCAACAAAAATCGTGGACCAACTATTGGGCTCGATACCAGCAGGACCTGTGATGGCCAAGGTTCCGAAAATTATCAAAGTGCCAGAAGGTGAGGCTTGGGTTTCAACTGAGAACCCACTCGGCGAGATGGGCTACTA
>SXOX01000157.1 GCA_005776585.1 Pseudomonadota bacterium
CGACGCCGCTCTGGGTGATGCAGGGTGGCACCGTCGCGTACGTGCACCACGACCACCTCGGCACGCCGATGCTGCTCACGGACACGACGGGCGCCATCGTCTGGCACGCGCGCTTCGAGCCGTGGGGCAAGGCGGACGTGCTCGTCGGCGGCTTCGACCAGCCGTGGCGCTTCCCGGGGCAATATTGGGACGCCGAGACCGGGCTGCACTACAACCGCCAGCGGTACTACGATCCGGCGCTGGGGAGGTACATCAGCCCGGACCCGATTGGCCAGCGCGGGGGGTGGAATACGGCGGGGTACGCTGGGGCAGACCCCGCCAATTCGACGGACTGGAATGGCTTGAGCTTCTGGGACCAAGCGGCAGCGCTTATGGAGCTGTTCGAGTGTCTGCAAAACGCCAATGGAAAGTGCGTGCCGGAGTGTGACTGTCATAAGGCCTACGGGCAGAACGCATGTCAGAAAAATTATCCATGTGTCAAGAAAATCCAAGACGGTCACATGGAGTGCGTCAATGGCTGCGCGAGTCAGCCACCCAAGGTGTCTGACGACGCCGCCTCGTGCCAATAACGATGCACGAGGCGAGTGTGGCCAAGACCGACGGACAGCGATTGCGGGTCGTGGATCGTCCGACCGCCGCCACCCGTGGCGCAGACGCAACCAACCGCACGGCGAACGGCGAGGTCAAGCGCGCCGGCCGCCCTGTGGCCCTCGAATTCGTCGCAATCGTGGCGCTCTGCCTCACATCGCTCGAGTGCAGGTCGACGACAGGAATCGGTACCGGAGATGACGCGAGCGACTGTGCAGAGTCTACTTACCTTTGGCTTCACTCACCTGTGTGGCCCGAAGTGCTTGCGTCCATGGGTGGCCCCGCGGACGTCGAGCACAGAACGGTCATTGTCCGCTCCCTCAGCGGGCGATACCTGACGTCGAGTGTCGTCCGTGTGCGCCGTCATCAGTCACTCGCGGACCTGCTGTCGTCCCTCGCCGACCCGGTCGGTCTCGAAGAGGTGTCGTCCATTCGGATTGGCGTCGCCGGTAGCCCATTGACGGATGTTCGAGCGCACCTGGACGCGGAGTTGCCGCGTGACTCCACGACGGTGACGATCGCCCTTGCGGACACCGCGCCTCGGTTGGCATGGGACAGGGCCCGCGTGAGAATCGCGTACGTTTGTGGCGGCGGAGGCGATGACGGGACGTATCACCTTCCGTCGGCATTGCTGTGTGCCATGCTCGCCCGGAGTCGGCGTCAGTGGTCGGTCCTCGACCTGCCGCAGGGAGGTGACGAACCAGGCAGGACCGGCTGCTGGTGGACCACCGCTGCATCCGTCACGTCTGCCGCCGAGTGCGAAGCGCTCGTCAAGTCGACGGCTCACGGAGTCGCCTTCATCAGCCAAGACGCGATCCTTCAGCGAGGCGCCGTCACGCTCTGCGGCGAAGTCGAGGTACCAATGTCGGTCCCGACCCTGGTCGGACCAGCGCTCCTGCCAGCCAGGCTCAGCGCCCTCGCC
This sequence comes from Pseudomonadota bacterium, assembly GCA_005776585.1. GTDB lineage: Bacteria > Myxococcota_A > UBA9042 > SXOX01. Next base: position 1,511 of record SXOX01000157.1, read on the forward strand.
AGCGCGGCGACACTGACGCCCTACGCCATCCGGAGTCCCATCGTGCTCACCTCGGCGACTGGCGACAAGGAGTGCGTCGGCGTGGTCACGCAAGACGGCATCATCAACGACCGCCTGCTCGGCGGCGTGCTCTTCTTCCCTCCGCGGCGTGCGGGTAGGGTTTCGCCATGACAGCGATTCGCACCCCGAGGGCGGTTGGGCCGTACCCGATTGACGCAGCCCGCGACATCTTGGAGCGGCCGCACCGTCGTGATGCCCGGTGGGGCTCTGTCTGCTACTACTTCGACCGGCTCTACCTGAACCTTCTCTCGCAGGAGCTGACGCAGTCGATTGAGTTCATCCAGGGGCTGGAGGCGCTGGCGCAGTCGAAGTTCCAGCGCCACTGGGAGCAGGTCCAGTTCGTCCGTGTGTGCCGCACGCACGCGCTCACGCAGTCGGTCGACAGGCGCGCGAGCTTCGAGGTTGTGTTCGGCCTGTACTCCAGGCTCGAAGCCGTTGGATTCTCCAGCACCATTGCCTTGGTCCAGGCAGTCGCGTCGCTCGTCCCGTGGGCGGACGACTCGACCGAGGAGGCGCGGGCCTGGGCTCGGTCGAAGTTCCCTCGGGCACGTCGCCAGCTGCGACGGCTGCGCGTGACGAGCCGCGTGCGCGTTGGAGGCCTGGCCCACCTCGAGGGGTCGTCGCATCGGCATCGTGGAGGGCGGGTAGTCTGCGGCTCGATGGCCGGCTCTTGGCCGCACCACCCGCTGCACCCCAACGCCCCAATCTGGTAGCGTGCCCCGATGCGCCTACCCCTCGTCGCCCTGTTCCTCACCCTCCTGTCTTGCAAGGCCGAGGTCTCCACCGGCGCCCTCGCCGATGCTCTCACCGACGCCGCCGCGTCCCAGGACCCCGGCCCGTGCGTGCCGCAATGCCCGAAGGATCGGTGTCAGGACGACGGCTGCGGCGGCACCTGCCCGGCGTGCGGTGACCTGCCCGCCCCGTACGGCACGCGCTGTGTGATCTCCGGCTCACCGGATGCGCCCGCCGCCATGAAGGTCGTCAACGCGTTCCCGGCGCTCACGTTCGCGCACCCGGTGCAGCTCACGAGCGCCCGGGATGGGACCGATCGCGTCTGGGTCGTCGAGAAGACGGGGAAAATCAAGGTCTTCCCCAACAAGCCCGACGTGACCGCCACCGAGGTGGTCACCTACTTCGACAAGACCGGCCAGATCGACCTCTCGCACAGCGAGACGGGGCTCTTGTCGATTACCTTTCATCCCGCCTATGCCACCAACCGGCGCGCGTTCCTCAATTACAACGTGCGCCGCAACGGCACGCTCATGACCGTGATTTCCCGCGTCGAGGCGCTCGCGCAGGACCCCAATCGCGCAGACCCGAACAGCGAGGTCGAGCTCCTCACGTTCAAGCAGCCGTACGCCAACCATAACGGCGGCGGCTGCGCGTTCGGCCCCGACGGCATGCTGTACATCGGCACCGGCGACGGCGGCTCGGCCGGCGATCCCGACAACAACGGCCAGTCGCTCACGACCTACCTCGGCAAGATGCTGCGCATCGATGTCAACCACGCAACTTACGCAATCCCCAAGGACAACCCGTTGGTTGGCGCCGGCAATGGCGCGCTCCCTGAGATCTGGGCCTGGGGCCTCCGCAACCCGTGGCGCTTCAGCTTCGACCGCGTGGCCGGCGATTTGTGGGCGGGAGACGTCGGTCAGGGGCTCTGGGAGGAGGTCGACATCGTCAAGAAGGGCAAGAATTACGGGTGGCGACCTATGGAGGGCAACCACTGCTACAAGCCGCCGACGGGCTGCGATCCCTCGAAGTACGAGCCGCCGGTGCTGGAGTACGACCACGGCGTGGGCAAGTCGATCACGGGTGGGCACGTCTATCGCGGCAAGCGCCTGCCGAGCCTGTACGGCTCCTATGTCTACGGCGATTACGTCTCCGGGGTCATCTTCGCGGCGCGGTGGAACGAGAAGGACGAGCTCGTGCCGACCAAGCTCGTGGACTCCGGATTGTCCATCGCCTCGTTCGGCGAGGACGACGCAGGCGAGCTCTACATCGCCGACTACCCCTACTTCAGCCCCGACGAGGGCCGCATCCTCCGCTTCGAGGTCGCCGCGCCCACGCCCAGCCCGGGCCCGGCGTTCCCGCTCACGTTGTCCGAGACGGGCTGCTTCCTGGACCTCACGACGCTCACCCCCGCTGCGGGGCTCATCCCGTACGAGGTGAACTCCCCCCTCTGGCACGACGGCGCCGGCAGCGTGCGGTACCTGGCGCTGCCGAACGGGAGCAAGATCACGACACGGAGCCCCGACGCGTGGACCCTCCCGGTCGGGACGCGGCTCATCAAGACGTTCACCTATCCCAAGAACGGCGGCGGCGTGCTCAAGGTCGAGACGCGCTTTCTCTTGCATGAGCCCGATGGCTGGCGCGGCTACGCCTATCGGTGGAACGCGGCGCAGACCGACGCCGAGCTGCTGTCGGGTGCGGCCGAAGGCGATGTGGACCTCGGAGGCGGCAAGCACCTGACGTGGCACTTCCCGAGCCGATCGCAGTGCCTCGTCTGCCACAACGAGGCCGCGGGGCGCGTGCTTGGGTGGCGCACCGGACAGCTCGAGCGGCAGGTGACGCTCGGCAAGGCCACGACGGGCAATCAAGTCGACCTGCTCGCCAAGCTCGGCGTGCTCACGAGCGTGCCGACTGTGCGGGTCGCCTACCCCGATCCGGCCGACACCACCGCGCCGCTCGCGGCTCGGGCGCGCAGCGCGCTGTTTGCCAACTGCGGGAGCTGCCATTTGGCCAACGGCCCGACGACGACGCCGCTCGACCTGCGCTTCGAGACCCCGTTGACCGCGACCGCCGCGTGTCAGGTCCAGCCCCAGAAGGGCGATCTGGGCGTGCCGGGAGCCACGATCCTCGAGCCCGGCCATCCCGAGCGATCGACGCTGTGGCTCCGCATGAAGGTGGCCGACACCACGAGCGATCTGCGCATGCCGAACCTCGGCAGCGCGCTGGTGGATCAGGCGACCGTGGACGTCGTGAGTTCGTGGCTCACGGCGCTGAAGGGCTGCGCGGAGTAGCGTTCTCCATGTTGATGCTCTACGACAGCAATCGTTCCGCCGGAACTGCCCAGAGGTCGAGGGTCTCGTCGAGAGGCTCGATGGACTCGCCACGCGTGACGACGATCCCACCCCGCCACTCGGTCCCCAGCGCTAGGGCAACGGCGGTCAAGGCGCGCGCATCGCTCCCGCGCACCGTCGATCGGTTCTTGACCTCGACGCCAATCACGCCGGTGGGCGTCTCCAGCATCAGGTCGACCTCGAGACCGGCGCGCGTGCGGTAGAACGACAAGCGCGTATCGCGCTGCATCGTCGCGATCCACTTGTGGGCCTCGGTCACAATCAGCGTCTCGAACAGCGCGCCAGCCATCGCGCCTTGCACGGGCGCGTCCCACTGCCCGGTTCCTTCCCGTAGGATCCCAACGTCGCCCCAGTAGAGCTTTGGGGTCTTGACCGCGGCGCTCGTCAGGTTGCGGTGGAACGGTGCGAGCCGGACGGTCTGGTAGGTCAGATCGAGGTAGTCCAGGTAGCGACGTGCCGTGCTGGCTCCAATGCCCGCATCGCGGCTGAGCTCCGCGAAGGACAGCAGCTGTGCTGACCGCAGCATCGCGAGGCGTTGAAGCAGCCGAAACGGCTCCAGATCCGCCAGCCGCGAGAGGTCCATCACGTCACGCTCGACATAGGTCCGTGCGTAGGAGTGGAGCCACGTCCGTCGGTCAGTTTCGGTGAGCGCGAGCAGCTCGGGCATCCCGCCATGACGCGTCAAGTATTCGAGCGCCTGCGCGAGGCGGGCCGCCTCTTCGCCAAGGAGGACCTGGGGCTCTCGGTCGAGCACACGCCCAACGGGTCCTGACGACGTCAACAGACGATCCAGCAACGGAAGCGGCGGCGTCGTACCCTCGTCCGCGATGAGCTCGGAGAACATCAGGGGCATCATCTCGAAGACAAAGGCGCGCCCGGCCAGCGTCTCACGCACGCGGTCGAGCACGAGGAGCCGCGATGAGCCGAGCAGGACCGTGAAGTCCAGCTCTCCCGCGTCATAGGCGTACTTGACCTTCTCGAAGAGCGACGGCTCCTTCTGGGCCTCGTCCAATACGGCCGCGCCGATGGTTCGCGCCCACGCGGCCGTACGAACCGCTCGGAGCTGCGCTCGGTCCTCGGGCGCGTCGAGATTCACGTACCGCACGTCCGGGTAGGTGCGCTTTGCAAGCGTCGTCTTGCCCACCTGTCGAGGTCCGGTCAGCACGGTGACTCGCCGTTCACTCGACTGGGGAAGGCGCGTCGAGAGCCAGCGGAAGTGCATGTTCGTTCCCATCGTGGTCGATATTACCGCCAATTCGTCCACGAGGTGAATGGATTTGCAGCCAATTCATCCATGTCACTGTACTTGTTTTCGGAGAAGATTGGCCTTCCCGAAGCCGTCTCCGGGGTGTAGCGTCGCGCCTGTCACGAAGGGAGCCCACGCCATGCGCGCCTTGCCTGTTGCTCTCCTGTTGCTCGCGGGTCCGGCGACTGCGGACCGTCTGCCACCGCTGCCCTTGACCATCGAGGACGTGCTCGCCCACGGCGACGCCGCACCGCAGCGCGGTGACCAGGCCACGTTGAGAGGGCTCGAGCAGCTCATCGAGAGCACGCCGCCGAGCGATCCCGCTCGGGCCGAGTACGAGCTCGCGCTCGTCGCGTTTCATGCGGATCAGGGCCGTTACTATGAGCGCCTGGCCTCGACTGCGGCGATTGGCGACAGCGGCTCCTGCGACAAGCACGCTCAGCGCGCGGCGACCTGGAACGCGGCGGCAGAGCAGCGGCTCGCGGCGCTCACGCAGGGCGCGCCGCTCACCGATCGCGCGCTCCTCGGCCTGGTCCTCGTCCGCGCTCGGAAGGGACTCGCCCAGAGCGCCGCAGCGCTCGACGCCTACCGCACGCTGGTGACGCGCCACCCGCGCTCGCCGTGGCTCGGCTTTGCACACGCGGCCCTTGGGGACCTCTATGCGCCGACTGAGGAGGCTAGTCGCGCGACGCCGTACTACGAACGCGCGGCCCGATCCTCAGCGCGGCCGGCGGCAGCGTACGCCCGGTATCAGCTAGGCACGCTCAAGCTGCGCGCTGGTGACGCGCGGGGCGCTGCGGTCGCGCTGGCCAAGGCAGCGTCATTGGCCGTGGATCTCAAAGCCGATCCCGTGGGCGCCGCAGCCCGCGCGGAGCTCGTCGAGCTCCTGCCCGCATCGATGGCGCCGCGCGCGATCGTGCCGTTCCTGCGCACGTCGCTCGGCCCGTCGCGGGCACCGGCGCTCGCCGAAGCCATGGCCACGTCGCTCGCCTCCTCCGGTCAGCCCGCGGACGGCGCCGTGGTGCTCAAGGCGCTCGTGGCCAGCTTTGCCAAGGCGCCGCGCGCGTGTGTGTGGCGGGCCACGCTTGCCCATGCGCTCGCACTCGCCGGCGCGGACCCGACGCACGAGCTCAGCGCCGCGCGCGGCCAGGTCACTGACCGCACGACCGCCTGCAAGCGCGCCCTAGAGGCCCTCGACTAAGCCATCCAGATTGCCGTGACGATGTAGTCGAGCACGAAGATGGCCACGATGTTGAACACGACCGCCTGAGTCGTGGCCTGACCGACGCCGCGCGCGCCGCCCGACGCGTTCATGCCCTTGTGACAGGCGACCAGCGTGATGCAGAGCCCAAACACCGCCGCCTTGACCACGCCGACCGTGATGTCGGCGGGCTTGAGCAGCGTGTTGATGCGGCGCCAGAAGACGCCCTCGTCGATGCCGGCGACCTCGACGCACACATACCAGGTCCCCGCCATACCGAGCACGTTGTAGAACATGGTTAGCACCGGCAGCATCGCCACGCCCGCGATGACGCGCGGCACGACCAGGTACTGAATCGGACTGACGGCCATCGTGAGCAGCGCGTCGATCTGCTCGGTGACCTTCATGGTCCCGATCTCGGTCGCCATCGCCGACGCCACACGGCCCGTCACGATGAGGGCGGTCAGCACCGGCCCAATCTCGCGACAGAGCGCGATGGCGATGGTCGACCCCGTGAGGCTCTCCGCGTCGAAGCGAGCGAAGCCGTCGATGAGCTGGACGCTGAGCACGAGACCCGAGAACGTCCCGGTCAGCAGCACGATGAAGAAGCTGCCCGCGCCGACGAACTCGAGCTGCGTCATCATCAGCCAGAAGCGAAACGGCGGACGGAAGAGCCACTGGAGCGTGCGCACGAGGAGGATGACGACCTCGCCCACGTCTTCGAGCCCGCGCTGTATGACGCCACCCACGGCGCCGAGCTTTGGCCCCCCTGATGCTCGGAGTCAATGGTATGGCTTGAAAGGTCGGCTGCTCGGCGCTATGAGGCCGCCTGATGGCGCTGCAGATCACCCTCAATGGCGAGCCGCGGACCTTCGAGGCGCCGTTGACGGTCGCGACCTTGCTCGTCGCGCTGGACATGACCGCCGAGCGGGTGGCCGTGGAGCGCAATCGCCGCATCATTCGTCGCGCAGAGCACGCCGCGACCGACGTGGTGGACGGGGACGTCATCGAGGTCGTGCACTTCGTCGGAGGAGGCTGAGCCCTATGAACGACACGCCGCTGCGCATCGGAGGGCTCGAGCTCTCGTCGCGCCTCATCGTGGGAACCGGCAAGTACGCGACCATGGCGCAGGCCGACGCGGCGATTCGCGCCTCGGGCACCCGTATGGTGACCGTCGCGCTGCGTCGTGTGAACCTGACCGATCGCTCGGAGGGCTCACTCTTCGACCTGCTCCAGCGCGGTGGCTATCATGTGCTCCCCAACACGGCCGGCTGCTACACCGTCGACGACGCCGTGCGTACGGCCATGCTCGCGCGTGAGATTGGGCTCGGTAGTCTCTGTAAGGTGGAGGTCATCGGCGACCCCAAGACGCTGTTTCCGGACCCGATTGGCACGCTCGAGGCCTCCCGCGTGCTGGTCAACGAGGGCTTCACCGTCCTTCCGTACTGCACCGACGACCCGGTCTTGTGTCAGCGGCTGCGCGACGTCGGCTGCGCGGCCGTGATGCCGCTCGCCGCACCCATTGGCTCCGGGCTCGGCATCCGCAACCCGACCAACCTGCGCATCATCCGTGAGCAAATTACCGAGGTGCCGCTGATTGTCGACGCGGGCGTCGGTACGGCCTCTGACGCGGCGGTCGCCATGGAGCTCGGCTTTGACGGTGTGCTCATGAACACGGCGATCGCCGGAGCCGCCGATCCCATCGGCATGGCCACCGCGATGCGGCTCGGCGTCGAGGCCGGTCGGCTCGCGTTCCTCTCGGGCCGCATCCCGCGCCGGCTCTATGCAAGCGCGTCGTCGCCCTTGGACGGCCTGCTGGCGTGAGTACCGCGCCGATCCTGACCCTCGTCGTCGACCGCGCGGGTGCGGGTTGGCTGGACGCCGTATTGAGGGCCGTCCCCCGAGGCTCGACCGGGGTGCAGCTCCGGGACAAGGCGCCGTCGGGGCGGGACCTGCTTTCCCTGGCGCAGTCGGTCCGTGGGGTCACGGCGCGTCACGGCGCGCTCTTCCTGGTCAACGATCGGCTGGACGTCGCCCGTGCGGTCGGCGCCGACGGCGTGCACCTGGGCCGCGAGAGCGTCTCTCCCGTCGACGCACGTCACGTCTGGCCCGCAGCTCACATCGGGGTGTCGTGTCACTCGCTCGAGGAGGCCGTCGAGGCGGTGCAGGGTGGGGCCGACCTCGTCGTCTTGGGCCCAATCTACGAGACGCCCAGCAAGCGCGCTCTGGGTCTGGAGCCGCGGGGCCCTGGGCTCATCGCCTCGGCCCGTGCCCGCGCGGGTGCGGCCGTGCCGATCATGGCCATCGGCGGCGTGACCGACGTGACCGCGCCGCAGCTGCGGGCCGCCGGTGCCTCCGGCCTGGCCGTCATTCGCGCCGTGTTCGCCGCGCTCGACCCGCCCTCGGCCGCGCGTCGGCTCGTCGACTCATGGCTCAACCTCGACCCTGCGTGAGCTTGGCCTGAATCCCGCAGAAATCCCGCGGGTTTCTGACGTGGCGCCAGCTTGACACCCCGACGCCCGTGCACGAAAATCGCCGCCCGAATCGGGTGCCGTGTCCGGTACGGCGGGGGAAAGGCGTTCGACCCATGCTCTACGTGACCATTCTCGAAAAGGGCGGTGGCGAGCGACGGCTCACGTTCGACAAGGACGAGGTGAGCCTGGGCCGCATCCAGGGCAACGACATCGTGCTGCCGAAGGGCAACATCTCGAAGCGCCACGCACGGATCGTGGTCAAAGAGCAGAAGTTCATCGTCATCGACCTCAAGAGCACCAACGGCACCTACGTCAACAAGGAGCGCATCAGCGCGCCGCGCGTCATCACGCCGAAGGACAAGGTCTACGTAGGCAATTTCATCATCCGGCTCGACCTCCAGGCGACCGACTCGTTCGAGGCCGCGGACCTGCTGGACATGCCCACGACCTCCGATCCCGCGCCGTCGCCGGACGTCCTGGCGCGCGGCACGGAGCAAGCGCCTGAGCAGCTCCCTGGCGCGATCGAGTTCGAGATCGACCCGCTGGAGGGCCTGGCCGAGCCGCAGTCCTCCGAGGAGAGCACCCGCGCCATCGACGGCGACGCCCTGGCCGCGCTGCTGGGAGACGACACCGCGGCGCCCGAGCCCGAGTGGCCCGAACCGCTCGCGGCCGGGGGACCTGCGGCTGCGGCCGACGTGGCGGCCATGTCGTTTGAGCCAATGCCGCTGGTCGCCGCACGGGCACCCGCTTCGGAGGCACCCGCATTTGCCACGGCGCCGACGCCCGCGGCGCGTTACACGCCTGCTGCGCCCGAGCCCGTCCTGCCGGAGCCGATCGTCTTCGATGACGAGCCCCTCGACGATGGCCCGACGATCGCGGTGCACAACCCCGTCGTCGTCGCTCCGACTCCCATTCCGCCGGCCGTCTCGGCGCCCACTCCGGTCATCCATCGGGGAGTTCAGACCACCGTGAACCCGGCGGCCCGACCGGCGCCCATCCCTGCGACCGTCCAGATGCCCGTGGCCGAGCCGACTCCGCTCTCGCTTGCGGCCACCGCGCAGTACGAGTCCATTCCGGCCGCGCCGCGCCCCCTCGCCTCGCAGACCATCGCCTACGGAGAGCGGCCGCTCGCGGCGCCCGTCGAGTTCGAGCCCATCGAGGCCCCGGAGCCCGCGCCGGAGCCCAACCCCATTGACTTCGACGGCGGCGGCGAGGCGGTCGAGGAGCCCGAGGACGCCGGTGAGGTGGTCGAGGCCGGCGCATCTGAGACGAGCGTGCTCGACGCCGATCCCTCGGTCCCGTTCGACGCCTACGTTGCCGCGCTCCACGAGGTGCGGCTGCGCATCGAGCAGACCGTCGTGGCGGAGCTCGATCTCGCGCATGCGGCGATCGACGAGCAGCGGTGGCAGGAGCTCGAGTCGGCCGTCACCGCGGCGGTCCAGCTGGCCCTTGCCGAAGGTGCGATCCCGGCCGGGCTCGAGTCTGCGGGCCTGGTCCAGGACCTGCTCTACGAGATCACCGCACTGGGACCCATCGAGCACTTCCTCGGCGACGACTCGGTCGTCTCCATCCACGTCAACGACTACAGCCAGCTCTTTGTCTCGCGCGATGGCGGGAGCGGCCCGGCGGAGGTCGCGTGGAAGTCCTTCTCGAGCCCCGCGGGGCTCGACGGCGCCGTCGACCGGCTCGCTCGCGCCAGCGGCTTTGGCCGGGAAGACCGCCCGCCCATCATCAACGGCGCGCTCGCCGACGGCACGCGCTACCACATCGTGCTGCCGCCGATCTCGGCCCAAGGGCCCATGCTCACGTTCCGCCGTCCGCGACGGCACCCGCAGACCGCCGCGGCCTTGCTGGCGCACGGCACGGTGACCGAGCCGATGATCGAGCGACTCGCCGCGCTCATCGCGTCGCGTACGAGCATCGTCGTCGTCGGGCGTCGTGGCAGCGGTCGCAGCACGGTGCTCAACGCGCTGGGGTACTTCGTTCCCGAGGGCGAGCGCCTTGCGCTCTTCGAGGACGTCCCCGAGCTCGACTTGCCGCACAAGAACATCGTCCGAGCGCGCCTCCCCGCGCTGCGCGAGGAGCGGGCCCGTCTCTTCGAGCTGGCACCGGCCATGCTGGCCGACCGCCTCATCGTCGGGGAGTCGAGCCCCGCCGACCTCGTGCGCCTCATGGAGCTCGCGCTCGGGGGAGTCGAGGGGTTGCTCACCACGGCGTATGCGACGTCACCCGACGACCTCGTCGCGCGCCTCGTCACGCAGGCGCTGTTGCTTGGTGTGGCGCCGGATCGCGATGCGGCGGTCGATCTGGTCGAGCGCGGCCTGGGCGCCATCGTGCACGTCGAGCTGACGGAGGCGGGCGTACATCAGGTGATCGACATCGCTACGGTTCGTCCCCGCCAATCGCCGTCGGGCCTGCTCGACTACGCCCGGCATGAGGACTGAGTGGCGCTGGACCCGATAACGAATGTACACCGTCATAATCGAGGACAAGGACGGCGGTCAGGCGACCCGGACGACGTGCGAAGAGGGCCAGGCCCTCATCGTCGGGCGCAGCAACCAGTGCGACATCATCCTTCCGTCAGACAACGTCTCGCGACGCCATGCGAGGCTGTATGTCCAGGACGGACGGTGCTACGCCGAAGACCTCGGCTCATCGAATGGCGTCTATGTGAACGGCAAGCGCATCCACCGCGTCACGGAGCTGGGTCGATCCGCCCACGTCAAGGTCGGCGACTTCTTCCTGCACGTGGAGGGCGGCGAACCCGCGTGGAGCGGGTCGGCAGGGTCCGAACCCGCGGCTTCGAGTCAACAAGGAAGGCTGGCTTACGACATGAGTGACGATTTCGAGTCTGGCGCGACCGACATCCTGGGTCGCCTCATCGGCACGAACCACCCCGTTCAGGGGCGGCCGTTCGACCTGACCAAAGACGTGAACCTCGTTGGACGCGACCCGACCTGCGTCGTGTCGGTCGTCGATGCCAGCATGTCGCGCACCCACGCCAAGGTGAGTCGCGGCGAGGACGGCCGCTTGCACGTGCAGGACCTCAAGAGCTCCAACGGCACCTACGTCAACGACGAGCGCGTCGAGGCGGGTGACTTCGGCCATGGCGACAAGATCCGCTTCGGCAACGTGGAGTTCATCTGCGAGCTGCCGGGCTTCGGCGAGGCCGAGGTCATCACGAAGTCCTCGGGCGGGCGAAAGTTCGCCATCGTCATGCTGATCATCGGCGTGCTCGCGCTCGGCGGAGGCGGCTTCGCCGTCTACTATTTTCAGGAGGACCTCTTCAACCCCCACAAGGAGGACGTCGAGAAGAAGAAGGCCGAGATCGAAGAGGCCAACAAGAAGAAGCAAGAGGAGCAGCAGGAGAAGGTCGACGAGGTACAGGGCAAGGTCAAGAGCCTGATGTCCGAGGCCAAGAAGCTGGCGGGCGAGGGCAAGTGGCCTGACGCGGAGAAGAAGCTCAAGGACGCCGCTTCGGAGCTCAAGGAGCTCATCAAGCTCGACCCCAAGAACGCCTACGCGGGTGAGAGCGCCAAGATCGAAGAGGCGCTGCGTGCCGGCTACGCGGATTTCAAGAAGCTGTCGGATGCCCTGGATGGGCGCGAGTACGCCAAGGCGGCGGGCCTCGTCGAGGCGGCGACCAAGAACGAGACGTTCAAGAAGCTCGCCGAGGACAAGATCGCCGCCGAGAAGGCCAAGCTCGCCAAGGCGGCCGGAGACGAGTGCGGCAAGGACGCCTTCGACAAGTGCGCCGAGCTGTACGGCAAGCTCGCGGAGCTCGATCCCAACGACGCCGAGGCCAAGACCAAGATAGAAGAGGCCAAGAAGAAGGCCGCGGACAAGGCGGCTGCCGGTGCCGGAGGCGGCGGCGCTGTCAACTGCGAGGCTGCGTGCAAGAAGCAGCTCGAGTGCGCCAAGGCAGCGGGCGGTCCCGACGTGAGCGACGCAACCGTAAGTGCGTGCAAGACGGGCTGCGAGCTCGCGGTCAAGTCAGGGCAGCCACAGGCGGCGGCCGCGTTCGTCGCGACGGGCAAGTGCGCTGACAAGGCCTGCGGTCCGGACTTTGCGATGTGCCTGGCGGCCGAGACGCAAAAGGCGATGCAGGCCCCACCCGCGGGCGGTCCCGTCCCTCCGGCAGGCGCGGGCGACGTGAACTGCGAGGCTGGATGCAAGAAGCAGCTCGAGTGTGCCAAGGCGGCGGGCGGTCCCGACGTCTCGGATGCCACTGTCGGCGCGTGCAAGACCGGCTGCGAGATGGCGGTCAAGGCCGGGCAGCCGCAGGCCGTCGCCGCGTTTGCAGGTGCGGCCAAGTGCGCCGACAAGGCGTGCGGTCCCGACTTTGCGCTGTGTCTCGCCGCGGAGATTCAGAAGGCCGGCTCTGGAGGAGCCGCCGCCCCCACGGGCGCCGCGGCTCCGACGGGGGACACGGCCCCAGCGGCTCCGACTGGGGCTGCGGCTCCGACTGGGGCTGCGGCTCCGACGGGCGCTGCAGCTCCGACGGGCGCTGCAGCTCCGACGGGCGCTGCGGCTCCGACGGGCGCTGCGGCTCCGACGGGCGCTGCGGCTCCGACGGGTGCTGCGGCTCCGGCGGGCGATCTCAACTGCGAGGCCGTTTGCAAGAAGCAGCTCGAGTGCGCCAAGGCGGCTGGCGGACCGGACGTCACCGACGCGGCGGTCGGTGCCTGCAAGATGGGCTGTGAGATGGCCGTCAAGTCGGGGCAGCCCCAGGCCAGCGCGAGCTTCCGGGCAATGTCGAAGTGCACCGACAAGGCCTGCGGCATCGACTTCGCGACCTGCCTCGCCAAGGAGATGCAGGCCAAGTAGCCGTCACCTTTGCGCCGCGAGGTCGGTCACGGCTACACTGCCCCTCGCCATGCGCGCAACACTCCTCTCGCTCCTGCTATTGCTGGCGCGCCCCGCGGCTGCGACCCAGGTTCTCGCGATGTCCGTCGAAGAGACGACCGACGCGGCCGAGCTCGTCGTGCGCGGCACGGTCGAGGGCGTCCGCACGGTGCGACCGGACACGGCACCCGGACGGATCGTCACGCTCGCGACGGTGCGTGTGTCGGCGACCCTCAAAGGTCACGCCGCAGCGTCCACGCTCGTGGTGACGGTGCCCGGGGGTCAGGACGGTCGCTTCGCCCAGGTCGTCGCCGGCGCGCCGCAGCTCTCGCCGGGCGACGAGGTCGTGCTCTTCCTCGAGCGCGTGACGCGACCCGACGGCGCGTTGGTCGTCACCGGGCTCGCGGTCGGGTGCTGGCATGTCGGGCCGCCACCAGCGGCTGGGCCCACCCACGCGGTCAGCCGACGGCGCGGTCTCACGCTCGTCCAGCCTGATCTTGCCGGGGTGCGTGCGCCTTCGCTCATCCCGGCCATCGACGTGCAGCTCCCGCTGCCCGAGCTTCTCTCGCGGATCGCGGGTCAGGCCACCAAAGGCAACCGATGAGGGCGCTCTCGGGCGTCATGGCGCTCGCGAGCGTGCTCGTGAGCGTGCTCGCGAGCGTGCCGGCCGACGCATTCGTGCTCTATCGCGCAGACGCCAAGGACCCGAAGTCCGCCCCCTTGCGCTGGTTCTCGCTGCGCGCGACGCTCGTCTTCGACGTCGGCGCGCCCGAGGAGATCGAGGCGGTCCCGGCACGCGCGGCCATCGAGAAGAGCTTTCGCCAGTGGGCGACGCTGAAGTGCGACGGAGAGGCCACGCCCTTCGAGCTCACTTTTGGTGGCACGGTCTCGGGACGTGAGGTGGGCTACCTCCAGGACGCGGGCCCGTCGGGCAACGAGAACCTTGTCATCTGGGTTCCGGCGGGCTGGGCGCACGGCAAGAAGGTGCTCGCGCTCACGTCGCTGACCTACGACACCAAGTCCGGTGAGATCGTCGACGGCGACCTCGAGCTCAACGACGCGGACTACGAGTTCACGCTCGACGCGGCGCTCGACAAGACGGCGATCGACCTCCGCAATACGGTCACGCACGAGGCTGGCCACTTCCTGGGCCTCGATCACAGCCTGGAGTCCGAGGCGACCATGTTCAATACGGCGCCTCCGGGCGAGATCCTCAAGCGGGATCTTCTGGAGGATGACGTCAACGGTTATTGTGCCCTGTACGGACCAGACGCGCCGCTCAAGGTCATCACGGGAGGCACGACGGCCGTCCCTGGAACGCGAACCAGCAACCCCGCGTGTTCGCTGGGTACCCGCCCATCCGCCTCGGCGTGGCTCCTGGTCGTGCTCTTCGCGCTGGCGCTACAGGCGCGCCGTGAGCCACGCGTCGATCGCCGGTAGGATCGTCGCCTTCTCGGGCTCGTTCAGGATCTCGTGAAACAGCCCCGGGTAGCTCACGAACGCCTTGTCGCGTGAGCCCACGGCCGCAAGGAAGTTCTCCGAGCGCGCGGCGTCCACGATGCGATCGTCTCCGGCCTGCAGGACCAGCATCGGCAGCCGCAGCCGATGGGCATCCGCGAGCGCGAGCGCCTGCGCCGCGACGCACTCCGTGTACCAGCGCGCCGTGGCGATCTTGGAGTTGAGCGGATCGGCCGCATAGGCCCGGATGATTTCGGGATCGTGAGAGACGTGCTCCGGAGGAATCCCGCTCGGGATCGCGAGGCTCGGCCACAGGACCGACATGGAGCGACCCAGGATGCGCTTCCACGCGGGCACCTCGACCTTGAAACCGAACAGCGGCGAGGTGAGCACGGCACCGTCGACGCCTTCGGGATGCTGCTCGAGGTAGCGCGCCGTAATCAGGCCGCCGTGCGAGTGGGCCAGCAGGAACAGCTTGCGCGCGCCACGCGTCGCCACGTGGTTGAGCGCGGCGTCGACGTCGTCGAGGTACTCGTCGAACCGCTCGACGAAGCAGCGCCGACCGCCCGAGCTGCCGTGGCCGCGCACGTCGAGGCCAGCGACCTCGTAGCCCCGCTCGTGCAGAAACCGCACGACGTGATCGTAGCGTCGGATGTGCTCGGCGAAGCCATGCACGATGAGCACGGTCGCCCGTGGCGCGGCGTGCGGGACATGCACGAGGTTCAGCGCCGTCCCGTCGCGCGATCGGACCGTGGTCGTGGTGATGTCGGTCATGTCTCCCCCGCCTTTTCTTCCGGTGCCGCTGGGCTATTCTCCGCGAGCCCAAACACCCGGCGCATGCTTCCACAGCCGGTCAGTGAAGGAAAGGGCATGCTCCGAACGCTCCGCATCCGCAACCTCGCCATCATCGACGACGTCGAGCTCGTCCTCGAGCCGGGCATGACCGTGCTCACGGGCGAGACGGGCGCGGGCAAGAGCATCATCGTGTCTGCGTTCGGGCTCGTCTTTGGCGACCGCGCGGACACGGACCTCGTGCGTCAAGGCAGCGCCGAGGCAGAGGTCGAGGCCCTCTTCGACGTGCCGCCTGGCCACGCGACGCACGTCGCGCTCGATGAGCGCGGGCTGCTCGGTGACGATGGCGCGTTCGTCGTCAGGCGCGTCGTGAGCCGGTCGGGCAAGGGCCGCGTCTACGCCAATGGCCGCCTCGCGGCCGTGTCGGATCTGCGCACGCTCGTTGGGCCGCTGGTCGACCTGTCGAGCCAGCATGCGCACACGAGCCTCCTCGACGTGACCACGCACCGGACGCTGCTGGATGGACACGGGTCGCTCGACTCGGACGTAGCCGCCTACGGCCTGGCCTTTCAAGAGTGGCGCGCCGCGCGTGAGCAGCTTCGTGAGGCCGAGCGCGCATTGCGTGAGCGGGCCGAGCGCGAGGAGGTCGTCCGCCAGAACCTCGCGGAGCTGGACGAGGCTGCCGTCCGGCCGGGCGAAGAGCTCGAGCTCGGCATCGAGCGCGATCGGCTGCGCCACGCCGAGACGCTGCTCGAGGCCAGCAGCCAGGCGGAGCGTCTCCTCTATGGCGAGCGCAACGCCATCGTCGATCGGCTGACGGAGGCCTGGCGGGCGCTGCGCCAGGCGGCCACACACGATCCCGCGCGCCTCGGGCCGCTCGTCGAGCGCGTCGAGTCCGCTCGCATCGAGCTGCGCGACGTCGCCGATGAGCTGCGGCACTACCGCGACCATGTGGCCCTCGATCCGTCCCGCCTCGAGCACCTCGAGGAGCGACTCCAGCTACTGCGCCGCCTCATGCGGAAGTACGGGGCCACGCTCGAGGCCGTGGTCGCGCGTCAGGAGGCCCTGCGCGCGGAGCTCGAGGGACTGGCCGAGATCGAGGCGACCACGACGCGCCTTCAGGCGGCCGAGCAGCGGGCGCGCGTCGAGGTGGATCGCCGCGCAGCGACCCTGTCGGAGGCGCGGCAGCGGCTGGCGCGCGAGGTCGACGCGGCCGTCGCGCTGGAGCTGAACGCGCTCGGGATGGGCGGCTCACGGCTGCGCTTCGAGGTGCGTCGGCTCACGGGCGACCCCGGACCGCATGGCATCGACGACGTCGAGATGCTGCTCTCGCCCAATGTCGGCGAGCCGCTCATGCCACTCGCCAAGATCGCCTCCGGTGGCGAGCTCTCGCGCGTCATGCTGGCGCTCAAGCACGTACTGGCCGCGAGCGATGGCGTGCAGACGTACGTCTTCGACGAGGTGGACACGGGCGTCTCCGGCGCGGTCGCCGAGCGCGTCGGTCAGAAGCTGCGGGAGACCGCCCGCCATCGCCAGGTGCTGTGCATCACGCACCTGCCGCAGGTCGCGTGCCAGGCCGAGCATCACGTGCAGGTGTCGAAGCGGGTCGTCGACGGGCGCACGCTCACGACCGTCGCCGAGCTTCACGGCGACGCGCGCCGCGACGAGATCGCGCGCCTGCTTGCGGGGGTCGAGGTCACCGAGCACGCGCGTGTCCACGCCGCGGAGCTCCTGCGTCTCGCGAATCGATAAAAAGATCCCAAGAAAGTGAAAATTTCTAGTTGACCTGAGGATGCGGACGGAATATTCATTCCGCATGAACTGGCCTGACTCCAACAGCGACCTCAAGTCCGGTAAGCGCGAGCAGGTGCTCGACGCGGCGCTGGCGCTGATGGCCGAGCGCGGGTTTCACGGCACGACGATGCCGGAGGTCGCGGAGCGCGCGAATGTGGGTGCGGGTACGCTGTACCGCTACTTCACGAACAAGGAGGCGCTCGTCAACGCCGTCTTTCGCGGCTGCAAGTCCGAGATGGGTCGGGTCCTGATGACGGACTTCCCGCTCGGTCAGCCGCTCCGCGCGCAGTTTGCCGAGATGTGGCGGCGGCTGTGGCTGTTCGCGGAGCGTGAGCCCCATGCGCTGTCGTTTCTGGAGCTGCATCATCACGCCACGTATCTGGACGCCGAGAGCCTGGCCGTGGACCTCGCCGTCCTCGGGCCGCTCGTCGCGTTCGTTCGGATGGGTCAGGACGCGCAGATCCTGAAGGCGGGTCCGCCGGAGCTCATCCTGACCATCGTGTGGGGCGTGTTCTCGGGCACCATGCGCGCGGGCCAGCTCGGCCATCTCGTCATCGATCCACAGGTCATCGCCCTCGCGGAAGCGTGGGTATGGGAGGCGATCCGGCGGTAGGTCCGTCGGGTCAAAAAAATTTCAACCAAACAGGAATGAATATTCATTCCCAGGCAAGGAGCCAAGACCATGAGCAACCACGGAACCAGCAGCAAGACCTTCCTCATCACCGGCGCGACGGCGGGCATCGGCCGCGCTACGGCGCTGTACTTGGCCAAGCGCGGCTACCGCGTCATCGCGTCGGGTCGAAACCAGGTCGCGCTCGACGAGCTCGCCCGCGAAGGGCAGGGCCTCGACCTGCACATCGTGCGACTCGACGTCACGGACGTGGCCTCCATCGCCTCCGCGCGGGTCGAGGTCGATCGCATCACGCAGGGCCGCGGGCTCGACGGCCTGGTGAACAACGCGGGCTACGGCCTCGCCGCCGCTGTGCTGGAGGTCACCGACGCCGATCTCCGCGCCCAGATGGAGGTCAACGTCTTCGGGCTCATGGCCGTCACGCGCGCCTTCGCCGCGCAGATGATCGACCGGCGTGCGGGTCGCATCGTGAACATCTCGAGCGTCGGAGGTCGGGTCACCTTCCCGATGTTTGGCGCCTACCACGCCAGCAAGTACGCTGTAGAGGCCCTCTCGAACGCGCTGCGGATGGAGCTTGCCCCCTTTGGGGTCGGCGTCACGGTCGTCGAGCCTGGGCCGATTCGGTCGGACTTTGGCGCGCGGTCGGTGCAGGAGCTGTCCAAGTATCGCCGCCCCGAGTCGCCGTACGTGGCCGTCTACGACCGCGCCGAGGCCGTCGAGGCGATGGCGGCGAAGATGTCGGCCGACCCCGTCGTCGTCTGCAAGGTCATCGAGCGCGGTCTGGTCGCCCGTCGGCCCGCGGCGCGCTACGTCGTGCCCTTCTCGTCGAGCGTCATGCTGTGGTTCATGGAGCGCATGCCGACGCGCGTGCTGGACTTCGTGAACGCCCGTTTCCTCGGCCTCACGCGCTCGCGGCTGCTGGGCGGCGCGCCGACTCCCGCCGCGCTGCCGCAGAACGGCTAGCTCAACAGCAGATCTTGCGGATCATGCGCTCGTAGAACGCACGCGCGCGCTCGACGTGGAGCATGAGCGTGAGCTCGTTCGGACGGTGCGCGTGGGCAAGCGTGTCTCCGGGGCCAAAGACCAGCGTCTCGATGCCCGCGCCCGCGGTGGCGAACG
This sequence comes from Pseudomonadota bacterium, assembly GCA_005776585.1. Taxonomy (GTDB): domain Bacteria; phylum Myxococcota_A; class UBA9042; genus SXOX01. The sequence goes on from SXOX01000157.1 coordinate 20,214, forward strand.
CCTCGGTGTGACCCGCATAGGTGCCCACGACGGGCGGGACGTCGATCTCGACGAGCGCCGAGCGCGCCCACTGCGCGAGTGGCCCGGTGACGTCGCCCTGGAACGGCAGGAGGGAGCGCTCGACCTCGACCAGCACGGTGGCCGGAGCCATGCCCGGCTGTCGGGCGAGCGCCTCGACGTCCCGCACCAGCGTCTCGACGGCCTCGCCCGGTGCCGGGCGGTGGTCGAGGTGCACGCGAATGGAGCCGTCCGGATGCGTGACGATGCGCGTCAGCGCCACCAACGGCCGCGTTGGGCAGAACTCGCCGATGGACTCCGGGCTGGCCCAGCGCAGCAGCTCCCACAGCCGCGGAGCGAGGCGGAACCACGCGTCGAGCGCCGCGTCGATGGACGGGCCGACGAGCGACGGCGCGGCGATGGCCTCGACCTCCAGCGCACGGCCGAGCGGTGTGAAGCCCGGCTCCGTCGTCGCGACGTAGAGCTCCGTACGCCGCGCGATGCGGCCGATGGCCTCACCCCCGGACAGCGCGTGGACGCTGAAGCGATGGCCCGCGGCGCGCCAGGCCACGATGAGCCCCAGGGCGCGTCCGAGCGCGTTCTCTCCGAGCGTCGGCGCCGCGGACGACGCGGGCTGACCCGCGATGCGCACGCGAAACCATCGCGCGTCCGACGGTGTCGGCGTTGACGGCGCATGCAGCTCCAGCGCGAGCGACAGCAGGCCGCGATGCGCGCTGACGAGCTCGAGCCGCGTGCCCTCGCCCACCAGGGCCGCGCGTGGGCTCGCGACCCCGGAGTCCAGCACAGGCGTGGCACCCGAGGCGCGCGCGTCGTCGCCTAGCAGGGCCCCGATGATGATCGGTCGCTTGAGCAGCTTGGCGTCGATGGAAGCCGCCGCAACGACCTGACAGGCCAGCGCGATCTTGGCCGACGCCGCGCCCGCCCCGAACATCATGCCGTCGCGCAGCGTCGCGTTGAACGGGTCCTCCTCGGTCTCGGTCCACTCGAGCGGATCGAGCGCGGTGGCGCCCTCGAGAGCAGACGACAGCAGGAGGCCGCCTCCCGCTTCGGCGGGCCCCCGCAGGCCGACGAGGTTGGTCTGGTCCTGCTCGGACCACGCCGTGACCTGCTCGACGATCTGAAACTCACCATAGTAGAGCAAATCCATCACGTGACCGACGAGATCGCGCGATCCGGCGCGTCGATGCAGGTCGCACCGGAGGAGGTCGCGCACGACGCGCTCGATGTCGAAGGCCAACGCCACGTCGCGATGATTGCACGCGGGAGATGACTGCGGCAACGTGTGGCCCGTGAGAGCCGTCGTCCAGCGCGTGAGCCAGGCGAGCGTCACCGTCGCCGGTCAGGTCACAGGCCAGATCCGGCAGGGGCTGCTCGTGCTCGTGGGCGTCGGCGCCGAGGACGGGCCGGCCGATGCCGATGCGCTGGCCGAGAAGATCGCGACGCTCCGCATCTTCGAGGACGACGGCGGGAAGATGAACCGCTCGGTCCAGGACCTTCCCGGGGCGGGCGTGCTCGCTGTCAGTCAGTTCACGCTGTTTGGAGATTGTCGCAAGGGGCGACGTCCGAGCTTTACTGCGGCAATGGCGCCAGACGCGGCCCGGGCGCTGTTCGACCGCACCGTCGAGCGTCTGCGTGCGCTGGGCCTGCCGGTCGGAACCGGCGTCTTCGGCGCCCACATGGATGTCGCGCTCATCAACGACGGCCC
>SXOX01000158.1 GCA_005776585.1 Pseudomonadota bacterium
CGTTCGCCGGAGTCGCATTCGGGCCGGCGGGCGTCCCGGCCGGCGTCCCTGGGGCGACGGCCGGGTTGCCACCGGCGCCCGTCATGTTCGCGTTCGCCGGAGTCGCATTCGGGCCGGCGGGCGTCCCGGCCGGCGTCCCTGGGGCGACGGCCGGGTTGCCATCGGCGCCCGTCATGTTCGCATTGGCGGGCGTCGCGGTGGCGCCCGCAGGGGTCGCGGCCGGCGTCCCCGGCGCGACAGCCGGGTTGCCGTTGGCACCCGTCATGTTCGCGTTGGCGGGCGTCGCGTTGGCCGGAGCCGCCGGGGCCGGCGTGGCCGGCGTGGCTGCCGGAGTGCTGGTCGCGTTGGCCGTGTCCGACTGCTGATCAGCCCGGCATTGCGCTGCCTGCGCCAGCAGCTCTTGGTCCGCTTGCTGTTCGACCTGCGCCGCGCGTCGATGCTGCTCTTCCTCTTGCGAACATACGCCCTGCTGCTCAGGATCCATGGACAACCTCCGTGCGCGCGTGCGGCCAGGCAGCGTGCCCCTGCCAGGCCAATCAGCATGATACCACCAGGAAGGCCCTTCACGCAACGCTTCGGGCCCTCCTCGATCACGTGCCGGAGTCGGTCGCTTCGGCTTGCCTCCCTGCGCACGTCATGAGACAAGCCGCGGGCCGCGGAGGTCCGGCTGTGGGCACCGCGCGATCGTCAAGGAGCCCCTCGTGAATACGCTGATCTGGTTCGTGCCCATACTCATGGGTGCCCCTCCTGAGGCCACGACGCCGCCGCCAACATCGGACAAGGCTGGCAAGACCGACAAGACCGACGAGACTGGCAGGGCCGGCAAGACCGACAAGGCCAAGACCGACAAGGCCAAGACCGACAAAGCCAAGGCCGGCACGCCCAAGAAGCTCAAGAAGGCCGACCGCTCCGGCGGCGAGGTCAACCTGCGCACGGAGCCGCGCGGGCGGCTGCAAACGGCGAAGGAGGACATCTTCGAGATCGAGCTTCGCCCGAAGGCCTTGGGCCAGCTCGCACTCGGCAGGCACCGCCTGAAGCTCGTCTACAACCCGCGCCTTAACGCGCCGGTCCTCGGCCCGTCGGGAGGGTTCACGCACTTCCATCGCGGCGACTTCGAGTACTCGGTCAAGGCCACGGACCTGCTCAAAGTGTCGCTGAAGCAGCGCATCGAGGGCGGCTTGAAGAACTTCAAGAACCCGCTCCCGTCGGCCAAGGCCATCGACGACGGCCTCGACGAGATGGGCCTCGATGAGGAGCTGCTCGACGAGGTGTTCGGCGAGGATGAGGACGCTGGGCTCGACGACGACGACGCCATGGCGCCCTCCGACGACGTGGAGGCCCTTGAATCAGGCGACGATCTGGACGCCTTGCTTCAAGACGACGAGGCCGTCGTCGTCGACAAGCTCCCCGACGAGGTCATCGTGCTGAGCTCGACGACCACCCTCGGCATCGAGGGCGGGCCCAGCAAGAAGCAGACGTACAAGTTCACCGGTCAGTTCGTGCGCTCCGGTGGGCTCGACGCCACGGCCAAGTCACAGTTTCCCGAGCGGCTCGCCCCCATCGTCGCGCTCGAGGGCAAGTACCAGGTCACGCCGAACGACGCGTTGGTCCCGTCGTTTGCGCTCCAGTACAACACCTTCGATCGGGGCACGAAGGGTCATGGCTTCGACAACCTCGTCGGTCGCGTCGACTTCGGCTACCAGCGTAAGCTCGCGAAGTGGGCCGATCTGAAGACGGCCGTCGGCTTCGCTGGCGCCCGCTTCGCGGTGCTGGGCTTCGACGCAACGCCCGCGGACGTCAAGGGCTACCTGTACCAGCCGAACGTGATGCTGGGGCTCGGCTTCAAGCCCTCGACGAACAAGGCGCACAAGGTCAAGATCGGCGTCAACGCCAACTTCCAGCCCTTCGTAAACCCGGTGACGGGCACGGTGATCCCGCGGCTGCTGAGTTCCCTCTCGCTCGATTGGAAGTCCACGCTCGGCGTGTTCGCCAAGGGGAGCTTCGCCTTCTCGAAGAGCTACGACGTGGACCTGACGCGCAACGACGACCAGGGCTACCAGCTCGTGACCGGCGCCGCGGTCGGCTATGCCTACAAGGGCTACGTCGCGGTCGAGACCGGCTTCAAGCACCTGTTCACACAGCGGGGTCCGAACGCCAAGACCGGCATCGCGCCCGATCCCGCCCAGAAGTGGGCCATCTATCTCGCGCTGACCGTCGGGTCGGGGTTCTGGCCATGAGGAGCAACATGACACTGCGCTCGAGCATCATCTCCCGCGTACCGGTCGCTTTGGTCCGACCCTTGGCAGCCATCGTACTACTGACGTCGGTTGCGGTGCCCTCCGTCGTGCTCGAGGGCTGCGGCAAGGCGAGTCTGCTGCCAAAGAGCCTCAAGAAGAAGCAGATCAAGACCGTCAAGGGCAAGCTCAAGAACCTCAAGGGGCGCAAGGCCGCGGTGGTCGGCAAGCACAAGTCGGGCAAGAAGATCGTCGCCAAGGTCAAGAAGGATGGGAAGTTCGCGCTCAACGTGCCCAAGAAGGGTGCGGTCGTCTTCGCGCTCGTTCTCCAGGACCCGCAGAAGGGCACGGTCGTCAAGCGCGTGAAGTTCAAGAAGAACAAGAAAGGCGTGCTCGAGTTCGACGTCAAGAAGTCGCTCTCGAAGGTGCTCCCGGGCAAGAAGTTCATCGGCGACGCGGATATCGGCGAGCTCGACGCGGACGATGACACCGATGGCGATGGCCAACCGGACGCGGAGATCGTGGTGGGCGACGAGGACGACGAGGCCAACGCGTTCGACTTCGTCGACGCGGACGGCGACGGCGTGGCCGACTCGGGCGAGGACGACAACGACGCGACGGACCCGGAGGAGGAGGACTGGGCGGAGGCCGATAGTGACTTCGACCAGCCGTCCGACTTCGGCGTCGAGGAGAACGACTTCTGCGACGTCGAGGGCGCTGGCGCTTGCGGCGATCCCGGAGACACGGAGCTCGTCACCGAGGCCGAGTGCTCCGATGACCCGAACGACGAGTACTGCATGTACGAGGACGATGAAGACTTCTACGAGACGCCGGAGGGCGAAGAGGGTGACGGGTTCGCCGAGGAGGACTTCGGCTCCGAGAACGCCAAGAGCGAGGAGGAGGAGCTCGCCGAGGCAGGGACGGGCGGCACGGCCTCGGGCGGGACTCCGGGGGACAGCGGCAGCGGCAGCGGGACGTAGCCCTCAGGTTGCTGGCCGGTTCAGGCGCCGTGGCGGTCCGAACCGAGTCGGTTGCCCGACCGTGACCCCGTAGCGCTCGCAGAAGCCGGCATTGACCTCCAGCACGAAGCGCGACGGGTGGCCGATGGAGCGCGACTGCTCCGAGCGCGGCGCGACGTCGGGCAGGCATCCCACGACGGCGCCGTCGGTTCCGAGGAAGACCATGTCCAGCGGCACGTAGGTGTCCTTCATCCAGAACGAGTGCGGTCGCTCTTCGGCGAAGGCGAACAGCATCCCCTCCCGATCGTGGAGCGGCTCCCGCCGATCCATCAGGCCATGCGCTTGCTCCTCAGGCAGCGCGCGGACGATCGCTTCGACCGTCTGACTGCCAATGGTCACCGTAGCCACGAACGTCGGCAGCGTCGGAACCGGCGGCGCCTCCGGGCTCCAGGGAGCTCCGCCGCACCTGGCCAGCGCGAGCGGCACGACCAGCACGAGAGCGCGCGACATGCCTCAGTCCATCGGGAGGATGCGCTCGAGGTAGGGGCGGTCCACGGGGCCGAACTCCTCTGGCCCTTGCCCGTCGATCCCGACGCGCTCGGCAAACGGTCGATTGCTACCGCTGTCCATCAGCCAGAGGTCGTTGTCCCCGGGGTGGTGATATTCGCCTTCGACGGCGGCGCACCCGAGCGAGTGACCGATCTCGTGCGCGACCGTCCCGCCCACGAGGTTGCCCAGCACGCGGATGGCCTCGTCCAGCAGCACCCGTCGCGGCGCGCCGGGGCTGAGATCCGCCTCGACCACCGGCGTTCCCTCGAGCGCGGTCATGAACGGGCGGAAGATGTCGTCGAAGCGCGCGGACTGGATGCTGACCTTCTCCTTGCCGAGGGTAGGCGACAGCTCCAGGAAGCTCCGCGCGAAGACACCGCCGAAGGCGTAGTAGCCCTGCTCGGCGCTCTCCGCGTTCGTGCCGCCGATGATGTCGTTGAACCGAATGTTATCGATGTCTTTGCCAGCGGTATTGTCGAGCCCGAAGAGCCCCTGGCCGTTCGGATCGGCGCCGCCGACCTCGATGACCGAGTACTCGGCGAAGTCCGTCGGCCGGACGTCGCGAAACTCGACGTTGATGCCCTGGTACAGCACCCGCGCGGCCTCCAGCGTGTGCTTCTTGATGTCGGCCTCGACGCGGCCGAGGCCCATCTCCGCGAGCGTCTGGCTGAAGCCCGGCAGGAAGCTCACGAAGATGATCTGCCGCTGCAACGCGATGGTGAGCTCGAGCTTGGCGCCGGCGCCGCGTAGCGTCTCGGGCCCGACGACCACGAGCGGCGAGACGGTGCCCTTGAACGACCCAGCGAGGAGCCCGAGCCCCGTCTGCTCACCGCTCGGCAGCTGCGTCACGCGCAGGACGTACTCCATGCTCGTGCTGCCGGTGAACGCGTCGGGGAACAGCGAGAGCGCGGTCGCGCCCGCGAGGGTGACCGCCGTCGAGGTCTTGCGGCGCGTGAACTCACCCTCCAGCAGGAAGAGGGTCGTCTCGTGGCGCACGGCGTCGGTCGCCAGCAGTCCCCTGCCAGTGGCCCGGATGCGCTGACCGCGCGCGGCGACCTTGGGCTCGACCGACTCGATGAACGGCGCCTCGAGGTCCAGCGTGACGTCGGCGACCTCGACGCTCTTCGTGGTGCCCGCAGGGGTGCGGTTCTCGATCGTGAGCTTGCCCAAAAAGCGTCCCGGCCGAATGCCCAGGACCGACGGACGTAGCACCAACTCGACCCGGTCGCGTGTGCCCGGTCGCGCCTCGACCTCGACGGTAAGCGGGCGGCTCTCCGGCGGCACGAACGTCTCGCGCGTCCCTTGGAGCCGGAGAAACGTCTTGCCCTCGCCCGGCAGCAGAAAGCCCTTGCCGGTCACGCCCACGGCGTCTCCGGGGTAGACCTTGGGGAGCCCCGGGCTCTCGAGCGCAACGAACTTCGGCGTGATGTTGCTCACGACCCGCACCGCCAGCGTCGTCGTCACCTGATCGGTCTGGCCGTTCTCAGTCAATGTCCGGCGGATCACGAGACGCGCGTCCAGCGGCTTGTCGCGGGGAAAGTCGGCGAGGACCGCTTCGGTCAGCACGGCCGTGAGCGTCGTGTCGCTCGGCGCGCTCATCGGGACGTCGCGCGTGAGCTCGCCGACGCTGACCTTCAGGACCTGGTTCCCGAGCGCTGCGACCAGAAAGCCCTTGCCGGTCACCGTCAACGTCGTGCCCGGGAGCCACTCGACGGGACCGACGACGCTGACCTGGAGGTCCTCGAGGCGCAAGCGGTCGGAGACCTCGGCGACGCCGCAGCTGGCGCTCACGAAGGCGGCGAAGAGACACGCGGCGGTCTGGAGCGACGATGACGACGACACGACGGGTACCAACCTCCTGCGGGGCTCGATAGTACACGCGCGAGCGGCCCAGCGCACCTTCCGATGCGGTCGCGCTTCGAGCGTGCTAAGCTGCGCGCCCGCGACGCGCCCTGCCCCTTCGGGCACTGCCGCGTCAGAACGCTGAGGCCGCATGCTGCCATCTGCTGACGCTGACCTCCCCACGCTGTCCTTGCTCGCGGTCACGCCGTTCGAGCACCCCGACGTCAGCCTGGCGGCGGCGGTCGCTCGGGCCGGCGCCATCGGCGTGCTGGACCTCGGCCGCGCGCCTGCGGAGGGTCGTCGGGCCCTCAGACGGCTGCTCGCCACGGCGCACCCGTCGCAGCTCGGCGTCCGGATCCCCGAGGGTTCGGCCTGGCAGCCCATGGACGTGCCTGCCGATCTCGCGCTCATTCTCACGGGCAGCCCTGACGGAGTCGCCGCGTTCGCGCGACAGGGCCACCGCGTGCTCTGTCAGGTCGTCTCGCTCGTGGAGGCCCACGCGGCGCTGGACGCGGGCGCGACGGGACTCGTGGCCAAGGGCGAGGAGTGCGGCGGCCGCGTCGGCGCCACGGGCACGTTCGTGCTGCTCCAGTCGCTGCTCTCGGATGCGCGGATCGTCGCCGATCACGTCCCCGTGTGGGCGCAAGGCGGCCTCGGCGCTGAGACGGCGGCTGCGGCGCTCGCCGGCGGGGCGGTCGGCGTCGTGCTGGACGTGCAGCTGGCGCTGATGGACGCGGCCACGACGACCGAGGCCTTGCGCGCCGTCCTCGTCGGCCTCGACGGCAGCGAGACGGCGGTCACGGCGGGGACCCGCCTCTTGTCGCGGCCCGGCTGTCTTGCGCCTGCGGACACGGCCGACGCCAACGACGTCCGAACTCAGCTCGGGGCCGCCGACCCCGCGCGCGAGCTCATCGCGCTGGGCCAGGACGCGGTCCTTGCGCACGTCTTCGCGACCCGCTATCGCACCGTCGACGGCGCCGTGCGCGGGCTCCTCACCGCGATGGCGGGGCACGCGGCGCTGGCGGCGGCGCAGGCGGCGCTCCGGCCCGGCGGTCCGCTCAGCGACGCGCTCGGAACGCGTGTGCCCATCGCTCAAGGGCCGATGACCCGCGTCAGTGACCGTCCGGAGTTCGCCGAGGCCGTCGCCGACGCGGGCGCGCTGAGCTTCTTGGCGCTCGCGCTCCTCGAGGCCGAGCAGGCCCGGCCCATCCTGCAAGAGACGGCGCGGCGCCTCGCCGGTCGCGCCTGGGGCGTCGGTGTCCTCGGCTTCGTCCCGGCGGAGCTGCGCGAGGCTCAGCTCGCGGTCGTCCGAGAGGCCCGCCCCACGGCCGTGCTCATCGCGGGCGGGCGACCGAGCCAGGCGCGGGCGCTCGAGTCCGACGGCATCGCGACGTTCCTGCACGTGCCCTCCCCGGGCCTGCTCGACCTGTTCTTGAAGGACGGCGCGCGGCGCTTCGTGCTGGAAGGCCGCGAGTGCGGCGGCCACGTGGGCCCGCGCACGAGCTTCGTGCTGTGGCAGTCCCAGATCGAGCGCCTGCTGGCCTTCGCCTCCGGTCGCGCCGAGGGCCTCGCCGGCGTCGACGTGCTCTTCGCCGGCGGGATCCACGACGCCCGCTCCGCCGCCATGGTCGCCGTGGCTGCCGCGCCCATCGTCGCGCTCGGGGCCCGCATCGGCGTGCTCATGGGCACGGCCTATTTGTTTACGCGCGAAGCCGTCACGACTGGCGCCATCCTGCCGGGCTTCCAGCAGGTCGCTCTGGCCTGTGAGAACACGGCGCTCCTCGAGACCGGGCCCGGGCACGAGACGCGGTGCGCCACCACCGGCTTCGTGCGCACGTTCGAGGCCGAGCGCGAGCGGCTGGTCAACGACGGGCTCGAGCCCCGCGAGCGCTGGGCCACGCTCGAGCAGCTCAACCTGGGCCGACTGCGGCTGGCGTCCAAGGGCCTCGTGCGCGAGGCGGACGGCCTCACCGCGGTCGACGCGGCCACGCAGCGACGCGAGGGCATGTACATGATCGGCGACGTGGCGACCCTCCGCCGGGAGGTCACGACCCTCGCGGCGCTCCACGACGAGGTCACGCGCGGCGCCGTGGCCTGGCTCGCAGCCCGCCCGCCCGCCACGCCCCAAGCCGAGGCCGAGGCGCGCCCGCTGGACGTCGCCCTCGTCGGCATGGCCGGGCTCTTCCCGGGTGCGCCCGATCTCGCGACGTTCTGGTCGAACGTGGTCGACGGCAAGAACAGCATCCGTGAGATCCCGCCCGAGCGCTGGTCTGTGGCGCAGTACTTCGATGCCTCCTCGCAGAACGGGGAGAAGACACCCTCGAAGTGGGGTGGCTTCCTGGACGCCATCGCCTTCGACCCCTTGAGCTACGGCATTCCGCCCAAGTCGCTCGCCGCGATCGAGCCCATCCAGCTGCTCTCGCTCGAGGTCGCCCGGCGCGCGCTCGCCGACGCGGGGCTCCTCGACCGATCCTTCGACCGGGAGCGCACCTCGGTCATCGTTGGCGCCGAGGCGGGCACCGAGCTCGCCGGCGGCTACGGCTTCCGCGCCTTCTGGCCGCAGCTCCTCGGCGCGCTGCCACCGGAGCTCGACGCCATCCTGCCCAAGCTCACCGAGGACAGCTTCCCCGGAGTGCTTGCGAACGTGATCGCGGGTCGCATCGCCAACCGCCTCGATCTCGGCGGCGTGAATTACACGGTGGACGCGGCCTGCGCCTCGTCGCTCGCGGCCATCGATCTCGGGTGCAAGGAGCTGGTTTCGGGTTCCAGCAACGTCGTGCTCTGCGGCGGCGCGGACACGCACAACAGCGTGAACGACTACTTGCTCTTCTCGAGCGTGCACGCGCTCAGCCCCACCGGCCAGTGCCGCACGTTCTCGGCGGACGCCGACGGGATCGTGCTCGGCGAGGCCGTCGTGTTCGTCGTGCTCAAGCGCCTCGACGACGCTCGGCGCGACGGCGACCGCATCTACGCGGTCATCGAGGGCGTCGCCGGCTCGAGCGACGGCAAGAGCCTCGGCCTGACCGCGCCGCGCCGCGAGGGCCAGATCCGCGCTGTAGACCGCGTCTACGGCCGCTCGGGCGTCACGCCGTCGTCGGTGGGGCTCGTCGAGGCCCACGGGACCGGCACGGTGGTCGGCGATCGCACCGAGCTTCAGACGCTGACCGAGGTCTTCGCGCGCAACGGCGGCAGCCCGCGGGGCTCGGTCGCTCTCGGCTCCGTGAAGAGCCAGATCGGGCACACCAAGTGCGCTGCGGGGCTCACCGGACTCATCAAGGCGGCGCTCGCGCTGCACCACCGCGCGCTCCCGCCAACGCTGCACGTGGTTGCGCCCAACCCGGGCTACGATCCCAAGACCAGCCCGTTCGCGCTCAGCGCCGAGTCCCGCCCGTGGGTCTCGCCGGGTTCGACCTCGCCGCGCCGGGCGGCCGTGAGCGCATTCGGCTTCGGAGGCACGAACTTCCACTCCGTGCTCCGGGAGGACGCTCACGCGACGACCGGCGCAGCCCGGTGGCCGAGCGAGCTGTTCCTCTTTCGCGGCGCCTCGCCAGAGCGCGCGCAGGAGACCATCGACCGCGTGCTGGCCATCGCCGACCCCGCCCTCGCGCTCGTGGACCTGGCCTCCGCGGTCGCGGCGACCCACACCGACGCGCCCGTTCAGGCGGCTGTCGTGGCGGACACCGTGGCCGAGCTTCGGTCACGGCTCACGGCACTGCGCGCACGATGGGCCGATGGGCCGGGCGCCTTCGTCGCCGACGTGCACGACAGCACCCCGCCGCGGCTCGCGTTCCTCTTTCCTGGCCAGGGCAGCCAGCGCGTCGGCATGCTGCGCGAGCTCTTCGTCGCGTTTCCGCGGCTCATACATCACCTCGGACACGCGCCCGACGTCGCGGCGTGCCTTTATCCGCCCATGGCGTTCGGCTCAGAGCAGAAGGACGCCCAGCGCGCCGCTTTGACCGACACGCGTATCGCCCAGCCGGCGCTGGGCCTCGTCGAGCTGGCGCTCGTGGAGCTGCTGGGCGAGCTCGGGGTCACGCCCGACCTCGTCGCCGGACACAGCTATGGCGAGCTGGTTGCGCTCGCGGCCGCGGGGTCCATCGATGCCGAGGACCTGCCTCGGCTGAGCCGCGCGCGCGGCGACTGCATCCTCGCCGCGACGGGCCAGGGTGATGCGGGCACCATGGCCGCGGTCACCGCCAACGCCGCGACCGTCGCGCCGTACCTCGATGGCCTGAAGGACGTGGTCATCGCCAACGACAACGCCCCGGGTCAAGTCGTTGTCTCGGGTCCCACGGCCGGTGTCGCCGAGGCGGTTGCCCGACTCCAGGCGGCGGGGCTCTCGGCCAAGCCGCTGCGCGTCGCCGCCGCGTTTCACAGCCCGCTCGTCGCCGGAGCCTCCGTGGCCTTCGCCGAGACGCTCACCTCACTGCACCTCGAGCCGCCCGCGGTGCCCGTGCTCTCGAACGTCACCGCGAGCCCGTACGAGACCGCGCCGGCGGCCATTCGAGCGCGCCTGGCCGAGCACATCGCTGCGCCCGTGCGCTTTCGCGAGACGCTCTTGGCCCTCGTCGCGCACGGCGCCCGTGTCCTCTTGGAGGTCGGCCCGGGGCGAACACTCACCGCGCTTGCCCAGAAGACGCTCGCCGATCGCCCGGACGTCACGGCGCTGGCGACCGACGTGAGCGGCGAGCCGTTCCTCCGCCGCCTGCTGCTGGCGCTCGCGCAGCTCGCGGCGCTCGGTGTTCGGCTGCGCCCAAGTCGCCTCTTCGAGGGCCGCGTCACCCGCCGCTTCGTGCTCTCGGCGCCGCCCGTGACTGCGCCGCCCCCGAGCGCCTGGTGGGTCGACGGCTTCCGCGCTTGGCCGGTCGTCGGCGAGCTGCCCGACCACGCGCTCAAGCCCATCACCGCGCCGCTCTCGCTGGCGACCCGGCGCGCGCCGGGGGGAGACACGCCGCGTGAGGCGGTCGTCCTCGAGTACCTGCAAGGGATGCGCGAGCTCGTCGAGACACAGCGGCAGGTGGTCCTGCGCTTCCTCGGCGAGTCGGCGTCGGAGCCCCTGCGTGAGGTCCTCGAGGCGCCCCGGCCCGCGGCATTGCCCGCGCACGTCGCCGTGCCTCCGGTCGCCGACGCGGCGCCGCGCACGTTGCAGACGCTCACCGAGACGCTCGTGGCGCTCGTCGCCGAGCGTACGGGGTACCCCGAGTCCATGCTGGGCCTCGACCTCGATCTGGAGGCCGACCTCTCCATTGATTCCATCAAGCGCATCGAGATTCTTGGTGCGCTTGCCGAGCGCATCGGGCTCGCGCTCGCGCCGGAGGCCGACGGCACGGCCGCACGCGACGACGTCATCGAGAAGCTCGCAAGCAAGAAGTCCCTCCGCGCCATCGTCGCGTTCTTGGAGACCGCGCCAGCCGCGGTTGCGGACAGGCCCGCGCCGGTACTCAGCGCCGTCGGCCGTCACCGCGTCGTGCCCTCGGAGGCGCCGCTGGTCGCACAGGCTGCGCCCTCGGGCGCCCGGGTCGGCGTCTTCGGAGCCCGCACCGTGCTCGGCCTGGCCCTCGTCGATGCGTTACGCGCCGCTGGCCGCGCCCCGGTCGCCGTCGAGGACGACCTACCCGAGGCGCTCGACGCCCTCGTCCTGCTCGCCACGAGCGACGGTCCGGAGCACGTCAGCCGTCACTTTCACTGCGTCCGCGCCGCCCGTAGCGCTGGCGTGCCCGTCGTCCTTGGGATCACGGCCATCACCGAGAGCGACGTCCTGCATCCGGGTCCCCTCGGCCTCGACGGCCTGCTGCGCGCCGCCGCCCGCGAGTGGCCCGAGGGTCGCGTTCGGCACGCGGAGCTGGACCCACCCGAGTCCATCGACGCGCTCGCCGCGCTCGTCCTGGCGGAGCTGGAGGCGCCCTCGCCGCCCACGGTCTCCTATCGCGCCGGGGTGCGGCTCGGGCTGGTGGTCGAGCCCGCCGAGCGCGGCGTCGATGAGACCGGCCTCAGCCTGGACTCGACCAGCGTCGTGCTGGCGACCGGCGGCGCGCGTGGCATCACGGCGGCGGTGGTGCGGGCGCTCGTGGGACCGGCGCGTGCGCTGGCCGTGCTCATTGGGCGCACGCCCGTCGAGCCATTGGCCGCCGAGGCGCGGCTGCCCGCCAGCAGCGACCTCATCGCCCTCCGACGCGCGGCATTGGAGCTTGCCCTCGCCCAGACGCCCGCCGAGGCCGATCGGCTCGCGCAGTCGGTGGTCGCACGGCGCGAGGTGCGTGCCACGCTGGAGGAGCTGCGCGCGACGGGCGCGACGGTCGAGTATCACGCGCTGGATGTGCGCGACGAGGCGGCGCTGTTCTCGCTGGTAGCCGACGTCTATCGCCGGCTGGGACGCATCGACGTCGTGCTCCACGGCGCGGGGGTCATCGAGGACCGGCTCGTGCCCGACAAGACCGTCGAGTCCTTCCGGCGCGTGTACGACACCAAGGTCAACAGCGGCCGCGCGCTGCTCGCCGCGCTCCGCCCCGACGTGAAGGCCGTCCTCTTCTTCACGAGCATCGCCGGCGTCTTCGGCAGCCGCGGTCAGACCGACTACGCCGCCGCCAACGCCGCGCTGGATGCGCTGGTCCGGCAAGCGCAGCCGCGCTTCCCAGGTCGCGTGCTGAGCCTCGCGTTCGGGCCGTGGTCGGGGGCGGGCATGGTCTCGGCCGAGCTCGAGCGTGAGTATGTGCGACGCGGGATTCGGCTCATCGCGCAGGAGGACGGGATCGCCGCCACGCTGGCCGAGCTGCGGTCGAGCGATCGCGACCCGGGGCCCATCGTGCTGACCGCCACGGATCCGGCCACCTTCGGCACGCCGTGAGCCACCGTCGGGACGACGAGTCGCGCGTCGCCATCGTCGGGATGGCCTGCCTGTTTCCGGACGCGCCGGACCTCGACGCCTTCTGGCAGAACCTCTGCACCGGCCACGACTCCACGCGGGACGTCCCGCCCGAGCGCTGGGATCCCGAGGTCTTCTTCGACGCCGCCTCCAGCGCGCCCGACCGCTTCTACACGCGCCGGGGCGCCTTCCTCGACGGCCTGACCGGCTTCGACCCATCGCGCTACGGCATCATGCCGCGCGCCGCGCAGGGGGCGGAGCCCGATCAGCTGCTCATGCTCGACGTCTGTGCGCGCGCGCTGGAGCACGCCGGGCTTGCGGCGCTGGGCACCGGGCGCACCTTCGCCCGCGACCGCACGGGCGTCGTGCTCGGGCGCGGCAACTACATCGGGGCCGGCATGACGCGGCTCGAACAGCACGTC
>SXOX01000159.1 GCA_005776585.1 Pseudomonadota bacterium
AGCGCCGGGATTCACCGACTGAGACGTACTGGTGGTACGGCGAAGGAGGTGAACGACGGCGCAAGCCTGCGATCGCGGACGTTGACGCGTGAAAGTCATGCATAATGCGGGCTAGGCTCCTATTCTCCGCCGATCGCACGCCACTCTTCGTCGTAGAGCCGCACGAGGGCCTGATCATTGAGGCGGTTGATGGGTCTCTCGGCCTCGCCGTCCGGGCGCTGCATGTCGGGCGGGAAGACGAAGAGGCCCGGCAAGACCGCGTGAGTCAGAAAACGGAGCGTGCGCGGCGCCTGCACGTGAAGGTGTGTCGGCGGAGAGAGCGGCGACGGGCTCGCCAGCACGTAGCCCCAGGTCCCGAACGCGGGCACGAACGCGTGGTAGGGCAGGGTGGTGAGCCCGATGTCGGCCATGGTGTCATGAATGCACCAGAACGAGCGCCGCGCGACGAGCGGTGAGGTGGACTGGACGACCATCACTCCGTCGTCGGCCAGTCGGCGCCGCAGTCGCTGATAGAACGTCCGGGTGTAGAGCTTGCCGACCGCGTAGCTCGAAGGATCGGGGAAGTCGACGATCGCGACGTCGAAGCGGGGGCCGGTGCCGTCGACCCACGCGAACGCGTCGTGGTTGACGACCGTCACTCGCGGATTGGTGAGCGCGCCGTCGTTCATCGCGGCGAGCTCGGTGTGGCTCGTGAAAAGCGCCGTCATGGCCGGATCCAGGTCGACGAGCGTGACGTCGCGCACGACGGCCTCGGGGTAGCGCAGCACCTCGCGAACGGCGAGCCCGTCGCCCCCACCGAGCACCAGGACCGACAGCGGTCGCTTCGGCGCGGCGGCGAGCGGCACGTGTACGAGCGCCTCGTGGTAGCGGTACTCGTCGAGCGAGCTGAACTGGAGGTGGCCGGACAGGTAGAGGCGGGTCTCTCCTTGCCGCGAGCGCGTCACGACGATGCGCTGAAATCGGGTCGACTCCGAGTGGATGATGTCGTGCGGGAACAGGTGCTCTTCGGACAGTCGCGTCAGCGCTTCGCCGTAGCCGAAGCCGACGCCCAGCACCACGACGCACGCGAGGGCCTCGGCTACGAGCCGGCGGAACCGGCGAAGGGAGCGACCGAGCAGCAGGATGACGCCGAGACCCACGAGCGCGTTGAGGATGCCGAGCAGCAGCGACGAGCGGATGAGGCCGAGGCGCGGGACGAGCAGCAGCGGGAAGAGGAGCGAGGCCGCGAGGGCGCCGAGGTAGTCGAAGAACAAGACGCGCGCGATGAGGTCCTTGAGCGCCATGCGGCCCTCGAGGATGCGGACGAGCAGCGGAATCTCGATGCCGACGCCCACGCCGACGCCCCCGACGATGAGCAGCAGCAGGGTCCGAAACGACCCGTCGCGGCCGAACGACAGGAAGATCAGCGTCGCCGACCAGCCGCCGAGCAGGCCGACGAGCAGCTCGACGCGCACGAACCAGGTGAGGAGGTCGCCGTCGATCCATCGCGTCAGGTAGGAGCCGACGCCCATCGCGAACAGGTAGACGCCGATGATGAGCGAGAACCAGGTGACTGAGTCGCCGACGAGGTAGGTCGCGGCCGTGCCGGCGACGAGCTCGTAGACGAGGCCCGCAGTCGCGATGCAGAACGTGGCGAACAGCAGCGCCGGTCCGGTCGCCGCCGAGGCGCCACCCGGTACGGTCGGGCCGCCGCGACTCAGTGGATGGCCGCCGCGATGACGATCGCGATGCCGACGAAGATGCCGGCCATCATCACGCCGACGGCGACGTTGTCGTCCTCTGTGAGCTCCTTCTTGACGTCGAAGGGCGCAAACTTCGAGACAAGGATGAACGCCAGCGCAAAGAGCACGAGGCCAAAGCCCGTGAACACGCCCGCGACGGCGAGCTGGTCGAGAACGTGGCCGATGTCCATGGTTTTCATTTGCCTCCGTGGGAGCCGTAGGTGTGAAAGACGGTGTAGTGCGAGCGGAAGCTGCCGGGATTGCTCCGCACGTTCTTGGGAACCTCGTGGCGCTTGACGCCGGGGTCGGTCCACAGGCCGGTCCAGGCCGCCCACGTGGAGCCGAGGACGACGACGGAGGCCAAGACGGTGAAGAACTTCAGCATGTGTGTGTGCCAGTGTGCCGTTTCAGGTGTCGCCTCACGAGTCATCCCCCGAGTCATCTCCCGAGAAGTCACTGGTGTCGGAGGGGGAGTTGTCCTCCTTGCGGCGGGTCTCGAAGCGCATCTTCATGAGCAGCGGCACGAGGACGAAGAGAAACAGCACGCCGTGTCCGACGAGGAACCACCGGAAGAGCGCGCCGCCCTGGGTGACCCGGACGGTCGTCTTGGCCATCGTCGGGCTGAACATGCCGCCGAACATCGGCTCGACGCGGAGCGTGTAGCTCCCGGCGGGCACCCTGGGGACGATGATGGAGGCGGTGTTCGAGCCGTCGCTGCCGTCGCTATCGGCGTAGTTGGAGACCTCGCCTCCAAACGAGATGGCCTTGCCGCCGTCTTCGTCGACGAGTGAGAGCGAATAGGCGATGAAAGCGTTCGAGACCGGCGCAAACAGCTCCACGCCGACCCAGCCCGAGCGCGGCACGGTGAAGGGCCCGATCCAGCGGACGTTCTTGTCGGCCAGCGCCTGCGCCGCACCCGACGGTGGGCTCCCCGACGGCTGCAGCTTCTGCTCCTCGGCCGCCGGCGGCTCGAAGTCGAGCGCCTCTTGGGCCAGGACCTTGAGCGGCGCGAGCGCCAAGAGAAGCACGATCGCAAGTATGGAGGCGCCGACGGCGATGACCCAGCGCAGCAGCAGCGGCTTGAGGTAGCGATCCTGCGGGGCCGGCTGGTGCGGAGCGACCCAGTCGGGCTTGGGGAAGTCGCCTACGGGCTTGCCCGTCGCGGCGGCGACCTCCGCGCGATCGAGGTAGCGGCCGAGGGACCAGGTGACCTCGCCGGGGACGATCTCTGCCGACAGCTCTTCGGGTGGGTTGGCAAAGTCATCCAGCTGCGCCGTGTCGCCTGCCTTGACGCGAAAATAGAGCTCACCGGCCACGCGTACGACGCGCGCCTTGCAGGACTCGCCCCGCAGATAGGTCTTGCCGTTGACGCGCGCGCCCTTTCCGACGTGCTCGGCGGCTTGGGGAAGGGCCCGAGTCCAGGTGAAGTGGCCGCTGGACTCGACCAGCCAGCGGTAGCCGCGCCGCGGGTGATGGCAGCAGTACTCCGACCACCGAAACTTCTCGCCGCCCATCGTCTGGCGCTCGAGGACGGCGATGACCTCGTAGCTCACGTCGTCGAGCGCGACGCGGTCGCCGAGTGACAGGAAGCCGCCGAGCCCTCCGGACCACTGCTGCTCCGAGAAGATGCGGTAGGGCTCCTGGGTGAGGTCGATGCCGCTGCCGCAGTACTGGCAGTAGAGCACGGGCGCGTTGAGTCCGGTCTTGCGCTCGAGCGGCCCGTTGCAGCCGGGACAGGCGATCTTCTCGATCTGCACGTCCTTGACCGCCGCCATCGGGTGGTCGGGCGGGAGCGTCTCGCGCAGCTCCTTGAAGTCGAGGGCGTCGAAGTCGACCCACGTGCCCAGAAACACCTTCGGCTCCGGGTCGTCGTCGCTCCAGTCGAGCGTGCCGCAATCCGCGCCCGTCGAGGTGAGGTCGGCAAAGGGAAGCGCGTAGCCGCCGTCTACGGGAAAGGGCAGCTCGCCCTCGCCGCCGACGACGCGCGCCTTACCCACGTTGGCGACGACGAGCTTGCGCCCGCCGACCTCGCACTTCTCGC
Source organism: Pseudomonadota bacterium (assembly GCA_005776585.1). Lineage (GTDB taxonomy): Bacteria > Myxococcota_A > UBA9042 > SXOX01. The sequence continues at coordinate 3,763 of SXOX01000159.1, forward strand.
CCGCGCTGACGCCGTGGTGAGAGAGGAGGTCGCTCGGTACGGCGCCGAGCCAGGGCCGCTGAATCGACAGCATCCCCTGGGCCTCGGCGAGCCACGCAAAGCTGCCGTCGTCGAACGCGGCGTGCCACTCGTTCCAGAAGCCATCCAGGAACATGACCTGAAGCCGGCCGACGAGGCGAAAGCGCTTGCCCTCGTGCGTTCCGCGCGTCCCGACGACGAACGGCGAGGCATCCTCGCGAATGGCGCCGACCTCGCCGTACCGCTCCAGATCGACGCCTGCCTTGCGAATGACGCTGCGGCACGAGCCGCACACCGCGGCCAGCGAGCCGGCGTTGACGAAGACGATGGGAGCGCCGCACGCGGGACAGGAGGCTCGTTGCACGCGCGCATCCTAGAGGGCCGCAGCCGCCGGAGCAAGGCGCGCCCAAAACCGGGACGGTCCTTTCATGTTGACAAAACCGGCAAAACCGGGACGGTCCTTACATGTTGACATTAGGGACCGCGTCGTCGGCGTCGTTCCATGAAGACCAGGACGCGACGACTAGGGCAGCTTCTCGGGGCAACCGTCGAACTGGCAGCTCTTGGGGAGGCAGATGTCGACCTTCCCACCGGCTTGAGCGGGCGAGCAGCACACGGCGCCGTCGCCGCAATCGGCAGAACCGGCGCAGGCGAGCGCAATACACATCCCGGGCATGTCGAAGGTCACGAGGTCCTTGGTGCACGCGAGCCCGGAGGGACACTCGTTTCCGCCCGCCGTACATGACTTGCCGATGCCCTTGGCGTTGGCGGGATCCTTGCCGCAGGCCTCCGGCAAGAAGCCGCTGCCACCGCCGTTGCCGAGGCAGCCGGCGAAGCGATCGCCGGGATCGCCGCCCGTGGCGAACGCGATGAAAAAGCACATCTCGTTGGTCGTGCTCTCGCCGAACGTGACGACCTTGTCCGACGTATTGAAGTAGCCGCACGTGACCCGCATCTCATCGCCCGGAGACAGCGTCAGGTCGATGGTCTCCAGATGCTGGTCGTCGAAGTCGTAGGGCGCCCGCTCGAAGACCTGCACCGGGCTCTTGCCGGGACGAACGAGCTTCACGTTGAGGTGCGTGCCGTGCAGGTGCATGTGCGGGAACGCGGCGAAGAGCGTGATGTTCTCGTCGACCTTGCAGATGCCCTCCAGTGAGATGTCCTTCTTCGGGGGGATGTAGACGTTCATCGTGCCGAACGTGGCGAGGCGCACCGTCGATATTGGGCCCGTGGTCGGCGCGCGCCGCATCTTGAGCACGAGCGTCTCGGTGACCTCCTGGCCGGTCGGGTTGAGCAGATGAAGCTGCGAGGTCACCTGCGTGCCCTTTGCTAGCTTGAAGCCCGCGCCCTGTGGCGCCTGCAAAACGCTGTCACCTTTTCCTGCCACGAAGATGGGCAGCCAGTTGGTCTTGAACAGCACGTCGCACTCCCACTGGCCCACGGGATCCGGCGTCATGGTCTCAGCGATCACGGCGTGGTGGACGACGGGTCGCGACGGGAGCTCGATGCGATCGATGACGAGCCCCTCCGGCAGCGCCTGCGTGATGCAGAGGAACCGCTCTTTGTACGCCGGCACCGTAAAGGGGCCAATCGTAAGACCAAACCACTCCGGACCCAGCTGCTCCGTGTCGGTGCCGCTGTCAGTCGGCGGCGCTCCGTCCGGGACGGCGTCGATGGCCGTTGCCACGTCCGCCGCGGCGTCGCTGGAAGGCGCCAACGTCTCCGGCAGCCCGACCGCGGTGTCCGCGGGCGTCGCGGTCGAGCTCGTCGAGGCACAGGCGAGAACAGTCAGAGAAACAAGCAGCGTGAGCGTGATGCGCATGGCTCCTCCAGCAGCGCCGCACGCTACCAGATCCTCGGTCGAGTACCTCGAAAAATCTCCACTCGAATCCATGCGCAAGACCGGTCAAGATGCACGCGCCCCGGTGGGATCGGGGGACACGGGCCAGCCACGGAGAGGAAGTCACGATGCGCCACACGTCATGGATTGCGAGCTGTTGCGTCGCCGTCGCAGTTGGAGCCGGGTGCTCCGAAGACCTTCAAGGCGAGCTTCTCAGCCTCGACCTCGTGGTCCTGCAGTCCGACGCATCCGGCGACGTGGCTCGGGACTCGGCGAGCGACGCTGGTACCGATGGCAGCATCGGCGACACGAGCGGACCCGTCCCGTGCAAGGTCCAGGCGGACTGCGACAAGATCAAGGTCTCGTGCCGCATCGCGATCTGCGACGTCAAGGCCGGGTTCTGCATCAATAACCCCACCAAGGACTACACCCCCTGCAACGACGGGGACCTCTGCCTGCTCGAAGACTACTGCCTCAAGGGCACGTGCATGGCGGGCAAGGCCAAGCTGGCGTGCGCCGACGACAACCCCTGCACGACGGACACCTGCAAGCCCGAAACAGGCTGTGCCTTCGACAACGCGGACGGCGCGTGCGACGACGGCAACCCGTGCACCTCGGCCGACGCATGCAAGTCCGGCACGTGCGTCGGGACTGCAGGAGCGGCGTGCGACTGCACCTCGGACGCCGATTGCAAGGACGACGGTAACCTTTGCAACGGCGCGCCGCGCTGCGTCGGTCAGAAGTGCGTGAGCGATTCAAAGGCGATCGTGACCTGCCCCGCTGCGACCGCGTGCACGACCAGCACCTGCAACCCGGCCACCGGAGCGTGTTTGACCAGCGCGTTGGCCGACGGTACCGCCTGCAGCGACGGCGATCCGTGCACCTCGGGTGACACCTGCAAGGCCGGCCAGTGCGGAGCGGGCGCTCCGGTCTGCGACTGCAAGGTGACGGCGGACTGCGCCGCCTTCGACGACGGCGACGCCTGCAATGGGACGTTCATCTGCAAGGCTGACACCTGCCAGATCGATCCGGCGACCGTCGTCACCTGTCCGGCCAGCGGCGAGTGCCTCTCCTGGTCGTGCGACAAGGCGTCGGGCAAGTGCCTCGAGCTTCAGACGCCGCAGAACTGCGACGACAAGAACCCGTGCACCGACGACGCCTGCGACCTCAAGACCGGGAGCTGCAACCACGCCGGCAAGGGCGGGCCGTGCGACGATGGCTCCGCGTGCACGACGAACGACGCGTGTGTGGCCAAGGCGTGCTCCGGACAGGCCAAGGACTGCGACGACAAGAACCCGTGCACGGCGGACTCGTGTGACCCGAAGACGGGCGAGTGTCTGCACCCCTCGGCGGTCGGCGCCTGCGACGACGGCGACGCCTGCACCGACGGCGACCAGTGCCAGGACGGCGCGTGCAAGCCGGGCAGCAACGTGTGCGAGTGCACCGTCGAGGCGGACTGCGCCAGCAAGGACGACGGCGACCTCTGCAACGGTGTCCTGACGTGCGTCGGCAAGAAGTGCGAGCCCAAGGCGGGCAGCTCGGTCACCTGTGACACGACTGGCGACGGCCCATGCAAGTCGACGAGCTGCGACAAGGCCACCGGGAAGTGCAGCTCGACGAACGCCCAGGACGGCTCGAGCTGCGACTCCGGGGCCTGTACGCTGGGCGACACCTGCGTCGCAGGGGCATGCCAGTCGAGTGGGAAGACCGCATGCGACGACGGCAACGCCTGCTCGACCGACAGCTGTGCGCAAGGCCAGTGCGCGCACGCCAACGCGACGGGCATCTGCGACGACAACAACGCGTGCACCGTCAACGACCACTGCGACGGCGGAGCCTGCACGGGGACCGACACGTGCAAGTGCGTCGTGGACGGCGACTGCGCCGCGGGTGACGATGGGAACCTCTGCAACGGGAAGCTCACCTGCCAGAACGGCCTGTGTGCGCTGGATGCCGCGAGCGTCGTGACCTGCACCGGCGCGCCAGGGCCATGCACGAGCTTCGTATGCGATCCCCCGATGGGCGTCTGTCTCCCGAAGGACTTCCCGGCGGGGCAGGCCTGTGACGACGGCGACGCCTGCACGACCTTGGACGCGTGCAACGACAAGGCCCTCTGCAAGGGCTCGACGCTGAGCTGCGATGACCAGAACGTCTGCACCGCGGATGCGTGCAACAGCAAGACCGGGTGCGCCAACGTGGCGACCGGTGGCCCCTGCGATGACGGCAACCCGTGCACCTCCGGCGACGCGTGCCAGGCCGGCACGTGCCAGTCCGGCAGCCAGGTCTGCGCCGCGTGCACGACGACGGCCGACTGCGCGGCCAGTGACGACAAGGACAAGTGCAACGGGACGCTCATCTGTCAAAGCGGGGCCTGCGTCGTCGACCTGTCGACCGTGGTCACCTGTGCGGCGAGCACGAGCGCGTGCTCCGAGAACGTCTGCGATCCTGCCACCGGGGCCTGCAAAGCCTCACCGCTCGCGCTGGGGGCGAGCTGCTCCGACGACAGCCTCTGCACGCTCGGCGACCTCTGCAACGGCCAAGGCGACTGCGTCGGCAAGCAGACGTCCTGTGACGACCAGAACGCGTGCACGACCGACGCGTGCGACCCGAAGGCTGGCTGCCTTCACACGCCGGCCTCTGGCACCTGCGACGACGGGAACGCGTGCACGGCCGGCGAGACGTGCCAGAGCGGCTCGTGTCAGGGCGGCGCCAACACCTGCGACTGCGCGACCACCACAGACTGCGCCGCCAAGGAGGACGGGGACCTCTGCAACGGGACGCTCGTTTGCCAGGCTGGGAAGTGCGTCGTCGATGGCGCGACCATCGTGACCTGCGCGCCGTCGACCAACCCGTGCAAGGCCGCCACGTGCGACCCGAAGAGCGGCGCGTGCGGCCTCACGAACGTGGCCGACGGCAAGGGGTGCAGCGACGCGAACGCGTGCACCAATGGTGACGTGTGCGCTGCCGGCACGTGCGTGGGCGCGACCATCGACTGCGCGGACAACAACGTCTGCACGACCGACTCCTGCGACGCGGCGACCGGGTGCGTCAACGCGCCGAACACCGGCGCGTGCAACGACGGCAACCCGTGCACGGCTGGAGATGCCTGTCAGTCGGGCAAGTGCGTGTCGGGCCAGAGCGTGTGCCAGTGTCAGGCTGACAGCGATTGCGTCCTCCTCGACGACGGCAACGCGTGCAACGGCAAGCTCGTCTGCGGTGCGGGCAACACCTGCGTCGTCGACCCGACGACGGTGGTGACCTGCGACTCCACGGGAGACACGACGTGTGCCAAGAACGAGTGCGACCCCGGCACCGGGGCGTGCGTCAAGAAGGCCAGCCCGGATAATACGCCGTGTTCCGCGGGGGCCTGCTCGACTGGCGACGTCTGCAAGGGCGGGACGTGCATCGCGGGGCTGACGACCAACTGTGACGACCAGAACCCGTGCACCACCGACGGCTGCAACGACCTGGCCGGGTGCACCCATGACCCGCTGACCGGGACGACGTGCAACGACGCGAACGCCTGCACGAGCTCGGACACGTGCGTCAATGGCGCCTGCGTCGGCAAAAACACGTGCGAGTGTACGAAAGACAGCGACTGCGCGGCGTCGGAGGATGGCAACATCTGCAACGGGACGCTCGTGTGCAGCAATACGAAGTGCGTCGTGAACACCGCGACGATCGTCGTCTGCGACCCGAACAAGGACACCGCGTGCCTCCAGAACACCTGCGAGGCGGCCACCGGCCAGTGCAGCATGCGCGCCTCTCCGCAGGGCACCGCCTGTGACGACGCCACGGCCTGTACCGTGCTGGACGCGTGCGACGGCGTCGGCGGCTGCAAAGGCGGCGCCGTGAGCTGCGACGACCAGAACTCGTGCACCAATGACTTCTGCGATGCGGCGCTCGGTTGCCAGCACTCCCCCGGGTCGGGCAGCTGCGACGACAACAACGCCTGCACGCAAGGCGACGTCTGCCAAGGCGGGAGCTGCCTCGGCGGCGCCAACGTCTGCGGCGGCTGCGCCACGACGGCGGACTGCGTCAAGTACGAGGACGGCAATCAGTGCAATGGCACGCTCACGTGCGACCAGGCGAGCAAGAGCTGCGTCATCAGCCCGGCGACCGTCGTGACGTGTGCGCCGAGCACCTCACCGTGTACCGCCAACCTCTGCAATCCGGCGAACGGGCAGTGCCTCCTGGCCAATCAAGCGGCCGGGACGGCGTGTGACGACGGCAGCATCTGCACGACCGGCGATGCGTGCAACGGCGGCGGGGCATGCCTTGGGTCCGCGACGCTCACGTGCGACGACGGCAACGCGTGCACCAAGGACACGTGCGATCCGACCGCGGGCTGCGGCAACCAGCCGCTGACGGGGACAACGTGCGACGACGCCAACGCGTGCACCAAGGGCGACACCTGTCAGTCGGGCGCATGCCAAGGCGGCGCAAACGCCTGCGAGTGTCAGGCCACGTCGGACTGCGCCGGGAAGGAAGATGGCGATCTCTGCAATGGCACGCTCATCTGCGCGAGCAACGCCTGTGTCGTCGACGCGGCGACGGTCGTGACCTGTGCCGCCTCGACCAAGGCGTGCCAGGTCGCGACGTGCGCCCCCAAGACCGGTCTCTGCTCGGACGTCGCGGCGACCGACGGTCAGCCCTGCACCGATGGGGATGCCTGCACGAGCGGCGACGTCTGCAAGGCTGGCGCGTGCTCCGGCGCGGCCGTGACGTGCAACGACAACAACGTCTGTACGGCCGACACGTGCGACAAAGCGGCGGGATGCACCTTCGCGCCGCAGTCGGGGACCGTGTGTGACGACGGCAACCTCTGCACCACGGGCGATGCCTGCCTGAACGGTCAGTGCGTCCCGGCGCAGAAGGATCCGAACTGCTGTCTTGCGGCGTCCGACTGCGTCGACCAGAACGCCTGTACGGCCGATCTCTGCGCCGCCAATCACACGTGCCAGCACATCACCATTCCCAACTGTGGCGCCAACACCTGCAGCACGCCCGGTCAGTGCGACGACCTCGACGCCTGCACGGTGGATGCGTGCCTTGGCGACGACGCCTGTACGCACGAGCCGCTGCCGAACTGTAAGAAGTGCGCGACCGACGTCGACTGCAACGACAACAACCAGTGCACCAACGAGTCCTGCGGCGCGAATGGCTTCTGCGCCTATGTCAAGGTGCCTGACTGCGTTCAGGTGGTCTGCCAGGACAACGGCGACTGCAACGATCAGAACGCGTGCTCGACAGACACCTGCGTGAGCGGGTTCTGCCAGAACGTCCGGATCGTGGGCTGTGTTCCCTGTACGGCTAACGGTCAGTGCGGCGACGGGAACGCCTGTACCGTCGACACCTGCACTCAGGGCCAGTGCCTGCACGCGGCCGTTCCGGGCTGCGTCGGCTGCGCGCAGAACTCGCAGTGCAACGACAGCAACGCGTGTACCACGGACGTCTGCGCCCAAGGGGCGTGTACCAACACCGCCGTCGCGGGCTGCAAGGCGTGCACGAACCCGGCGCAGTGCAACGACGCCAACGCGTGTACGACCGATCTGTGCGCGGAGGGCAAGTGCAGCAACACCGCCGTCAGCAACTGCCAGGCGTGTCAGACCACGGCGGACTGCGCGGACACGAACGCCTGCACCGTCGATCTGTGCAACCTCCAGGGCCAGTGCCAGCACGTGAACGTGCCGGGCTGCCAGGCGTGCACCTCGGCGGCGCAGTGCAGCGACAACAACGCCTGTACAACAGACACGTGCACGGCGCAGGGTACGTGCGCGCACGCGGCGATCGCCGGCTGTACGGCGTGCACCGGGAACGCCCAGTGCAGTGACAACAACGCGTGTACGACAGACGTCTGCAACCTGCAGGCCGGCACCTGCAGCAACACCGCGCTGCCCAACTGCAAGCCGTGCGCGGCGAGCGCGGCCTGCGGGGACTCCAACCCGTGCACCTACGACACGTGCGTTGCTGGGGCCTGCCTCAACGCGCCGATTCCCACCTGTACGGGTTGTACCGAGAACGGCCAATGCAGCGACGGCAACGCCTGCACCTTCGACGCCTGCAGCGCGCAGACCGGGACCTGCTCCAACACGCCGATCGCGGGCTGCGTGCTCTGCGGCGCCACGGCCGACTGCAACGATCAGAACGCGTGCACGACGGACACGTGCTCGGGCGGGCACTGCAACAATGTCGTGCAGAGCGGCTGCATCGCGTGCAAGTCGGCGGGTGACTGCAACGACGGCAACGTGTGCACGACGGACACCTGCTCGAGCGCGGGCACCTGCCAGTTCACGGCTGTCTCGAACTGCACGACCTGCTCGCTCGCCGCTCAGTGCAACGACAACGATCCCTGCACGACCGACGCCTGCGACGCGACGACCAAGCTCTGCACGCACGCCCAGGTCGCCGGCTGCACCCAGTGCGGAAACAACCTCGACTGCTTCGACGGCGACCCCTGCACGACGGACTCCTGCAACGGCCAGACGGACGTGTGTAGCAATACGGCTATCGCCGGATGCAAGAAGTGCGGCTCGAACACCGACTGTACCGACACGAACGCCTGCACGAACGACCTCTGCATCGCAGGAGTCTGTCACAACAACCAGGTCAGCTCCTGCACGACGTGCAAGGCGAACAGCGACTGCAACGACTTCAACGGCTGCACGACCAACACCTGCGGCGCGAACGGGACGTGTACCTACCCTGCGATCGCCAACTGCAAGGCGTGCACGATCAACTCCCAGTGCAATGACAACAACGCGTGCACGAGCGATCTCTGCGACTTCTCCAAGGGCCAGTGCACCAATACGGCCCAGCCGGGCTGCCTCGCTTGTAGCAGCAACAGCGCATGCAATGACAACAACCCCTGCACGCAGGATCAGTGCAACAATGGCCGGTGCACGTACTCACAGTCCAACTGCTCTTGCGCCAACGGCGGCACCTGTAATGACAAGAACCCGTGCACGACCGACACGTGCTCGCCCGGTGGACAGTGCACGTTCCAGCAGGTCCAGGGCTGCACGGCGTGCACCGGAAACTCCGGCTGCAACGACAACAACGCCTGCACGCTTAACTTCTGCGACGTGACGACGGGCACGTGTACCAATCCGGCAGTGGCGGGCTGCGTGGCCTGCACGAACGGCACGGTCATCCTCTGTAACGACAACAATCCGTGCACCAACGACTTCTGCTCAGACGGCGCGGTCTGTAGTCACTCGAACATCTCGGGCTGCACGCCTGGCGGCGGCGGCTGAGCTCCCCCTCCGCTCACCGCGGCTCCTTCCCCCCGTCTGTCGTTTCCCTTTCCGACAGGCGGGGTGGAAGGGGATCTTGCCAACCTACAGTCCTTCGACCTTGGTCAGGATCTCTTTCATGATCTCCGAGGTGCCGCCGCCGATAGTGATGAGGCGCACGTCGGTCCACGCGCGGCTGATCGGGTACTCGGTCGTGTAGCCAAAGCCGCCGTACATCTGCATGCAGTCGTAGATGACGCGCTGAGCCAGGTCGCCCGCGAACAGCTTGGCCATCGTGATCTCGCGCGTGACGCCCGCGGGGTTCTTGGGGTTCTGGTTGAACTTGTCGGTCGCGAAGTAGGCCAGACGCCGGGCCGCCTCGATGGCCGTGAGGTGCTCGACGAGCTTGTGCTTCCACACCTGGAACTTGACGAGCGGCTTGCCGAAGGCCGTGCGGTCCTTGCCGTAGTTGATGGCCTCGCGGACCGCCCGCTGCATCCCGGCGACGCAGCCGAGCGCTGCGACTAGACGCTCGCCCTGGAAGTTGGTCATGATGTGAAAGAAGCCGCCATTCTCGCTGCCCAGTCGATACCGTACAGGAATGCGGCAGTCCTCGAAGAAGAGCTCGGCGGTGTCCGAAGACTTGTTGCCAATCTTCTTGAGCCGCTTGCCAACCGAGTAGCCCTTCACGTCGGTCGGAAAGACCACGAGGCTGATGCCGCCGAAGCCGTCGGCGCCGGTGCGTACGGCCAGAGTGATGAAGTCGGCCCGCGTGCCGTGGGTGATCCAGAGTTTCGAGCCATTGATGACGTAGTCGTCGCCGTCCCGCCGCGCTGTCGTGCGCATGGCCGCCACGTCCGAGCCGCCTCCGGGCTCCGACACGCCGAGTGCTGCGATCTTGTCACCCGCGATGGCGGGCGCCAGAAACTCGCGCTTGACCTCGTCGGAGCCAAGCTCCTCGATGATGGGCGTGGCCATGTCCGACTGCACCAGCAGCGCCATGTTGAGTCCGGCGTTGCAGGTATGGACGAGCTCTTCCACCCAGCACACCGTGTGCCACCAGTCGAGCCCCGAGCCGCCCAATGTGGGGTCCGCGCGGATCCCGAGCAGCCCCAGGTCGCCCGCCTGCTTGAAGACCTCGCGCGGGAAGATGCCGGCCTCGTCCCACTCCTCGGCGTGCGGCGCGAGCGACTCGGCAAACTTCCGCACCGTCTTGCGCAGCGCGAGATGCTCGGGTCCAAAGAGGTCCTTGTCCTGCATCGTGATGCGTGCGGTCTCAGTCATGTCGGCATGCTCCTCTCGAGCGCTAGGGTTCGCGCGGCATCCTAGCAGGCTTCAGAAGCCGTCGCAGTCCTGGTCCACGGTGTTGGTCAGCGTCACGATCGCGACCCGGACCGTGTTGGAGGTGGCGTCCTGATAGGACAGCCACACCTTCTTGTCAGGGGCCACGGCGAGGCCGAGGAACGCGCCGACCTGGCCTGTCGTGTCAATCTTGAACACCTGCCAGTCGGCGCCGAAGCTGAGCGCGAGCTTCGTGTCGAAGGCGGTCTCGTCCTGATACCCGATGTACAGATTCCGCGGCCCGGTGCGGACGAGCCGGGCCCAGGCGCCAACGTTGTTGAGGTTGTCGACCACGGACGTCGTCCACACGCCCAGCTGATTGGAGGCGATGCGCAGGTCGCCGGTCGAGGCGGTCGAGCGGTGGGCGATGAAGACGTGCTCATCCTGATCGAGCGCGATGCTGCTATAGCTGCCGACGTCGCCGGTGGTCTCGACGTTGAGCGGAGCGGTCCAGGCGCCGCTCACGTTGTTGGCGTAGCGGAGGTCGCCTCCGGTCTCGTAGCGGTAGGCGACGTGCGACTTGCCCGCGGCGTCGAGCGTGATCGAGCTGTAGGTGCCCACGGTGTTGAGGCTGTCGAGCGTGGCGAGCGACCAGCCTGCGGGGGAGCCCACCGCGTAGCGCAGGTCGTTGCTCCACTCGTCGTAGTAGGAGATGTGAGCGAGCCCCTCGGCGTCGACCGCGAGGCCAATCCACTTGCCGGGGTCGATGCTGGTGTCCACGGTCGAGTAGGTGAACGCGCCGTTCTCGAGCCGCGCATACTCCAGGTCCTGGCCGGACGAGTCGCGCCAGGCGAGGTGCACGACGCCGTCGCGGACGGCGAGCTGAGCAAAGAGCCCCACGGTCGCGTCGTTGGCGGCGAAGGTGCGATACCACGTGCCCTCGGCCCGGCGCGCGTACTTGAGCGCGGTCGCCAGCGAGTCGTAGTACGCGAGGTGGGGCGTGCCGGCCTCGTCGATGGCCAAGCTCGTGTACAGCCCGACCGTTCCGCGCTGCGTGACGATGGCTGAGCCTGTGTACGCCGTCTGAGCCGTGCCGGCCACGCGGAGATCGAGGTTCGTGACGTCGTGATACGCGGCGGCCCAGCCGGTCCCGTCGGCAACGAGGCTCACCCAAGCGGTCGACGTGGGATCGACGATCGCGCTCGTGAAGCCCGTGAGGCCCGCTCGCGCGACGGTGAGGCCCGACGTCCCGGGGAACGCGAGGACCACCTTTCCCGCCGAGTCGAGTACGATGGCCGTCTGTGGCCCGCCGTTGCCGACCTTCGTCGTCGTCCACGAGCCCGCGACGCCACCCGCGTCACTGGTTGTATAGTATACGCTCCCAGAGCCGGAGTGCGAGATATGGGGATTGCCACTCGAGTCTACGGCGATGTCGGTGTACTGGCCCACGGTTCCGGTCACGGCGATCGTCTGGACCGCCTCCCACGCACCTGGTTTGCCTCGCACGTAGCGCAGATCGGCCGCGGTGCTCGCGAGGTGGTAGGCCACGTGCACCTTACCGTCGGTGCCGACCGCGATCGAGGTGTACTCGCCGGTGTTGGTCGTCGTGTCCACCGTCTCGTTCGACCAGGAGCCGGACGCCTTGCTCGCGACCTTCAGCCGCCGCGCCGTGGCGTCCCAATAGCTGACGAAGGGCACATCGTTTGCGCCGAGTGCGAGGCTGGCCCAGGTCCCGACGTTGCCCTGCGCCTCGACCACGACCGGCGTGGTCCAGCTCCCGGCCGTCCCGGTCACATACTTCAGATCGTCGGTGGTCTCATCGAAGTAAGCGATATGGACCTTGCCCTTCGAGTCGATGGCGATGGAGGCGTACTTTCCAACATCGACGTTGGCGGGATCGTCGACCACCTCGCTCGCCCACGTCTTGTTGGGCGCCTTGACGGCATAGCGCAGGGCCGTCAGCGTGCGATCCCAGTAGGCGGCGTGGAGCGCACCATCGGTGCTGCGCGCGAGGCTCGGGTACTCGCCTCGGGTGCCAAGGCCGTCGACGAGCACCCAGCCCGGGAGCTTGGTCTCGTCGTTGGTCTCCATCAGTCGGAGGTTGTCGGTGTCGAACCAGGCCTGGTGGTGCTTGCCATTGGTGGAGCGCACGCCTTGGGCGCAGCCGGTCGCGCCGTCGAGGTTCCGCGAGAGCCACTCGACCGACCAGCTCGCCTCGGTCTCCGGCGTCGTCGTCGCGTTGCGCAGCCGCGCTACCGCAAAGCTCCCCGGCGACGGCGAGCCCTCCCAGGCGGTCACGCACGCGACGAGGGTCCCGTCGCTGTCGGCCGCGAGCGACCACGCACCCGCAAGCGCGCCAAAGGGGGTGGGCGAGGCGATCGCCGTGACCGCCGTCCAGGTCCCGCCCGTACGGCGCGCAAAGCGCACATGTGAGGTCAGCATGTCGCGATAGAGCACCCGCGGTGTGCCATCGGGCGCGAGCGCGATGGCGCTGGAGTCTCCGACGTCGCCGCCGGCGTCGATGAGCTCCGTCGTCCAGATGCCGGTCGCGTTGGTCGCGTAGCGCGCGTCCTTGGTCGCCTGCGCAAAGTAGCTCACGTGCAACGTATTTGATGTGCTGCGGGTCAGCGAGGGCGAGAGACCGTCCTCGACCGCCGGTGCGACGACCGCGGGCGCACTCCAGAGCCCCGCGCTGCGACTGCGGTGGAGCAGCTCGTGGCTCGACGCGTCTTCATAGACCACGTGCAGCGTGCCGGCGGCGTCGACGAGCGCGGCCGGCGTGCGACCGACGTCATTCGCGGTCTCGGTCGAGACGGTCGCCGTCGTCCAGCTCCCGGTCTCGTTGGTGGCGTACTTCAGGTCCTTGCCCGTGGCGTCGTAGTAGACGACATGCGCTGCGCCCGAGGCGTCCGTGGCCACGGCGGCGTGGCTTCCGACGTCTCCCGCGACGTCCAGGCTGGCCGTCGCCCAGAAGCCGAAGCGGTTGGTGGCGTACTCCAGATCCGCGCTGACCGTGTTGGTGTAGACGAGGTGGACACCGCCGTTGACGTCGACCGCCGTGCCGATCGCTTTGCCCGGCGCGCCCCCGAAGTCCGCCACCTCGAAGGTCGTCGCGATCGCATTGACGGGATCGGGGACTCCAGGCTCGATCGTGGGGTCCTGATCATTGCAGTCCGTACCGTCAGGGCACCCTACATCTATGGCGCCGTCGAGGTCCGTGTCCTTGTCGACCTGGCCCTGACACACGGTCCCGAGCGCCGTGGCCACGCAGGCCTCCTTGCTCGTGCACGCGCTCCCGTCGTCACACGACGCGCCGGGAAGCTTCGAGGTCCACGCGGTCGGGTTCGTGTTCGCCACACAGGTCGCGCACCCATTGCCCGGCTGCGACGTCCCGTTCTGGACGCAGACGCCGGCGATTGCGCACATCCCCGGAGCCACGGTCGCGACGCAACCGCCCGCGCCGTTGCACGCGTCGGTCGTACACGCGAGCCCGTCATTGCACACATACGGCGTCCCGACACAGGCTGCGCTCGCGCACAGGTCATTGGCCGTGCAGGGCTCGCCATCGTTGCACGGGGCGGCATTGGCGACATGCAGACAGGCGCCTCCCTGGCAGAGGTCGTCGGTGCACGGGTTCTGATCGGAGGTGCAGCCCTGACCCTCGTGGTTCGGGTCTTTGACGCACGCGTCCTTGACCTCGTCGCAGACCCCGGCGTTGCACACGTCCGCCTGAGCGCCGCAGTCGCGCGCGGTGCCCAGGCACTGGCCTCCCTGACACGTGTCCGCCTCGGTGCAGAACTTGCCGTCGTTGCACGTCGTGCCGGCGAGCGACGCGCCGTCGTGGCTGCAGGTCCCGTTCTGGAGGATGCAGGTGTCGTGGGTGCACACGTTCTGGTCGTCGCATTGCGCGTCGGTCGTGCAGCAGCCGCCAATCACGGTGCCGGTGCACGCCCCCGACTGGCAGGTGTCGGGGTTGGTGCACGCCTGGCCGTCGTTGCACGCCGTGCCGTTGGACACAGCCGCCGCGACACAGGCGTCGAGCGCCTCGTCGCAGGTGCCGAGTGTGCACGCCGCTGACTGCGCCGAGCAGTCGCGCGCCGCGCCTTGGCAGGACCCACTCGCGCACGTGTCGTTGGTAGTGCAGTACTTGCCGTCGCTGCACGGAAGGACGTTGTCGCTGTGCGTGCATCCAGTGGCGGCCTCGCACGCGTCGTCGGTGCACGGGTTCTGGTCGTCGCACGAGACGCCCGCGCCCGTGCAGACGCCGCTCTGACAGGTGTCGCCGCTCGTGCACTTGGTCCCGTCGCTGCACGGCGCACCCGTCGGAGCGAGCGTCCAGCCCGTCGGTGAGGTCGCCGCCGAACAGACGAGGCACGGGTTCTGCGGGCTCGCGGCGCCATCGGCGGCGCAGACTCCGCCAACGAAGCACGTCCCGGCCTTCTGCGGATGGGTGCAGCCGCCCTGGCCATCGCAGGCGTCCGAGGTACAGCTCAGGCCATCGTCACAGACATATGGCGTGCCGAGACAGGCCCCGGCCGCGCACGCATCGCCTTGAGTGCACGGGTTGCCATCGGTGCAGGGAGCCGCGTCCGGGCGCGTCGAGAGCGTGACCGACGAGAGGCTCGGCTGACACGACAGACACGGCGCCGTGGCAGGCGACTCGCCGTTGGCGTAGCAGGTGCCTGTGACCAGGCACGTGCCCTGCTTCAGCGGATGCCCGCAGCCGCCCTGGCCATCGCACACGTTGTCGGTGCAGCTGAGCCCGTCATCACAGACGTACGCCGTCCCGCCGCAGGTGCCGGCCGTACACGCGTCGGTGTGCGTGCAGGCCTTCTGGTCGTCACAGCCGGTGCCATTGGGGCGCGCGGAGAAGCCGGTCCCCAGAAGCTGGGCGTCACAGGCCTCGCAGGCGTTGTCGGGGTTGACCGCGCCGTCGGCGTAGCAGACCCCGCCGACCCAGCAGGAGCCCGGCACGACGGTCTCGTTGCAGCCCCCCGCGCCGTCGCATGCGGCGACCGTACAGCTCGAGGTCGGAGCGCACGTGGTGGGCGTGCCTTTGCAGGCGCCCGAGGCGCAGGCGTCGAGCTTCGTGCACGCCTCGCCGTCATTGCAGGGCGCGCCGTTCGCGATCGGGCTCCACGCGTCGGTGGCGGTCGCCGGGACGCAGCCGAGACACGGATTCGCTGGATGGGACGCCCCCAACGCGTAACACGCACCGTCGATGGCGCAGGTCAGCGCCGTCGGGACGTGCGCACACGATCCGTCGCCGTTGCAGGAGTCGGAGGTGCACGCGAGGCCGTCGCCGCAGCCGTAGCTGGTCCCAATGCAGCTGCCGTTCTGGCAGGTGTCGGTGTGGGTGCACGCCACCAGATCGTCGCACGGACGCGTGGCCGGCGGGTGAGTGCACGCGCCGCCGACGCAGAGGTCGTCGGTGCAGCCATTCGTGTCGTCGGGGCACGGGGTGCCATCGGCGCTGGCATCCAGCGTACACTGGTCTTTCGTCTCGTCGCAGACGCCCACGCCGCAGGCTTTGGAGAACGACGCGCAGTCCCGAGGAGACCCGAGGCACTTGCCGCTCTGACACGTCTCCGCGACAGTACAGTAGGCGCCATCGTCGCACGCCTGGCCTTCCGTGGCGGTCGCGACGTTCGTGCAGCCCCCGCTCAACAGGTCACAGGTGTCGACCGTACATGGATTGGAATCATTGCAGTCCGCGTCCTTCTTGCAGCAGTTCGGCAGTGGCTTGCCGACGCACACGCCGGTGACGCACGTGTCGGTGCCAGTGCACGGCTGGGAGTCGTCGCAGGTCGAGCCGTTCTCTTTGGGAATCGCGACACAGGCATCGAACTCCTCGCTACACTTGGCGTCCGCGCACGCGCCAGCGATGTAGCCGCAGTCGCGAGGCGTCCCGTGGCAGGCGGTCGCGTCGCACGTGTCCGACACGGTGCAATAGAGGCCGTCGTTGCACGCGACCGTGTTGGCGAGGTGCGTACAGCCGGAGAGCGAGTCGCACGCGTCGTCGGTGCACACGTTGCCGTCGTCGCAGTCGATCGCGTCGCCGGCGCAGGTGCCCGCCTTGCAGCGATCGTCGACGGTGCAGGCCGTGCCGTCGTTGCAGGGAGCGTCCGCAGGGCGCGGCGAGTACTCGGTCGGGCTCGTCGCGGGATCGCACGCCTTGCACGGATCGGTCGGGCTGAGCGCACCAGCCACCGTGCAAGCGCCCTCGACGAGACAGGCACCCGGCGCGACAGGCGCGGTACAGCCGCCCGCGCCGTCGCAGGTGTCCACTGTGCACGGGTGGCCGTCATCACAGACGTACAAGACTCCAGCGCACTGTCCCGCCGCGCAGGTATCGGCCGTGGTGCACGCGTCCAGGTCATCGCAGCTCGCGGTATTGGGGACGTGGCCGCACGCGCCGGCCGCGCACGTGTCCGTCGTGCACACGGTGCCGTCCGAGTCGCATTGGGTCCCATCCGGACGCGGCGACCAGGCGCTCGACGAGAGCGACGGATCGCAGACGAGGCACGCGTCGCCCGCCTTGCCGGTGCCCGTCGCGACGCAGACGCCGTCGAGGACGCAGCTGCCGGCATCGGCCGTCCCCGCGCACACGCCGTCGCCGGAGCACGTGTCCGTCGTGCAGGCGAGGCCGTCGTCACAGACCTTCTGCGTCCCGGCGCACGCGCCGTTGCCGCACGCGTCGCTCTGCGTGCAGCCGCTCCCGTCGTCGCACGCGGTCCCATCGGGCAGCGCGGCGTGGCTGCACCCGGACTTGGGCTCGCACACGTCGGTCGTGCAAGCGCTCAGATCATCGCACGGGAGGACCGTGACCGCGCAGGCGTTTGCCGAGCACGACTCGGTCGTGCACACCGACAGGTCCTCGCACTCGAAGTCGTACTTGCAGGCCTTGCCCTGGAAGCCGCAGCCGCCGCTCTTCAGCAGGCAGACGCTGCCGGTTCCGGGATCGGCGCACGCAAAGCCCTCCGGGCAGTCGGTCAGGTTGGGGGCGCCGCAGGCCCGCGAGCAGAACGAGCCCGAACCTACCGAGACGCACGTCTCCCCTGTCCCCGCCGCGCAGTCGCCATCGACCAGGCACGGCTTGCACAAGCTCCCGAGCAGGAGGACACAGGTCGTCTCCGAGACCTTGCTGTAGCCCTCGACGCACTGTGTTGGGACACACGTCGGGGCCCCGTTGACGAGCGCGCACCCGACCACCGCCGCATGAGGCACCTTGCCCTCACACGACTGGCCGCACGCGCCACAGTGCTGCGCCGAGAGGTATTGGCCGCCGGTCGTAAAGGGGTCATCAATGGTCCCGTTGCAGTCGTCGTCGGAGGCATTGCAGGACTCGACCGCCGGCGTCTTGGCGTCGCACTGGAGGCCCGCCGCGCCCGAACAGATGCGCTTGCCGACGCAGGTGCCGACCGACGGCGTCTCCTTGGTGCACGTGCCGCCGACCTCGGGGACCTCGTCGTCCTGAAACCCGTCGCAGTCGTCATCGAAGCCGTTGCACACCTCGGCCGAGGGCGTCTTGGCCGTGCAGCCCTGCCAGCCTTTGGCGACGTCGCAGGTCTCGATGCCCGCACAGATCCCGAGCGCGTTCTGGACGGTACAGGGCCGCGAGGCGCCCTGATTCTTGGCCGTGCAGTCACACGTTCCGTTGTTCGGCAGACAATAGCTTGCCCCCTTGCCAGTCGGCAGCTCAGAAGGCGTGCACGTGCTCGCCGCGTCGCACGGGTGGGTGGCGTCACATGGGTCGGCGCAATGCTTGCTCCCGTCGGTGGTCGCGAGGCAGCGTCCGCCAAAGCAATCGGCGTCGATCTGGCACGGCGCGCACTGCTTGGGCACGTCCGGGACGCAGACCTGAGCGCAATCGGGGCACGTGGCCAAGAGGATGACGCAGCGGTAGGTCGCCGGGCAGTCGTCGGAGCACGTGCGCGTGCACACCGAGCCCTCGAGCGCCTGGACGCAGTAGCCGCTCGTGCACTCGGCCGCCGACGTACAGGGGCAGCCGAAGCCCTGTGGGGTCTCGCACGCCGCGGAGGTCTCTGTGCCGTCGCCGGTCGACTCGGCGCCGTCAGTTGCCGTGTCCTTGCCCTTGACGTCGACGCGCGCGTCGGCGCCGGTGTCATCCGCGATGTCCTCCGCCGTAACCGGCTGGCCCGACTCGGGGGGCTCTTCGCTACACGCGACGGCCAGTGCGAGCATGACCAGCGCGCCGCGATACCGCCACAACAGGGCAGAAATATAATGATGTCGCACGGTTCCCCCTCGTGTTCCCGCCAGCAACTTACGCGCGGCCGACCTGCGGAGTCTAACCGAAAGCCGAGGGCGGGGTCACGTCGCCGACCGGCGTGTCGATGCGATGCACGCGCCGGCGGTGGTTGACGTCCGTCCCGGCGTCGTAATCGCCCGTCGCCGTGCGGGCGTACACCCGGCCGGCGCTCTCGCTCACCACGGCGATCCGCGCCGTACGGTCGACGGCGAGGCCCGTCGGCGTGGCCACGGCCTCGGCGACGACGGTGCCCTGGTCCTCCAAGCCGCCCTGGGCGGCCATCGCGAACACACGGGACGTCCCCGAAGGCGCCAAGGTGGCCACGAGCGGCCGGTCGAACGGGTCGTGCGCCAGCGCCACCTGACGCGCGTCCGAGGCCACGCCATCGAGCGCGTCCTCCCGCACTGGCACAAGCTCACCCGTCGCGGCCACGGCGCCGAAGGAGCCACCTTGATAGTGATAGAGCCGCACCCGATGCGAAAGGGACGTGTCCGGCTGCGTGACCTCCGCGAGGACGACGAGGTCGCCGCCCGCGAAGTCGCCGTCGAGACCGATCGCCGTGGTCGGACCGAGCAGCAGCACGCAAAGCAACGCCAGTCGCGAGCAGGTAACGCTTTTCGTACGCATTGGCAGGGCAAAGGTCATCAACCGCAACTGTGGCACCCACAGCGCCCTCGTCGCAATCGCGAAGCGCGGCGTGGAGCTATTCGAGTTGAAAACCACTGGTCGAGACGGGCCGTAGAGCGCCTTCCCGGGGCTTCCCGTAGTTGCGATCGGCGTCGGCATCGGCGGTGTCCTCCGAGCTGCCGGGCACCGACGCGCAGGCAGGCCGATCTGGGCCATGGCTTTCGAGCCTGGGTGACGGGTCCGATCGAGGGACCCCGCGGAGTTCGTATGGCGGGCCGTGCTCGGCAGGTTGGGCCTGCGGGCAAACTGCGACGCGAACGCCAGCGAAATCGCGGACAGGCAGCCGTCCGACCGGCCGGGCCTCAGAAGTCGCGTGGATCAATCCAGTCAAGGTCACCTTCTTGCCATCTCGGACGCGATGCCAGCAACTCGCTCACCCGCTTGACTGCATCTTGCAGCGCCTCTACCTCGGTCGAGCCCAGGCCACAGGTCCCATCCACAGTCCCATCGGGGGCGCGAAACCTCAGATTCGGAAGAGCCAGGAAATCGTCTCGCCGCTCGAAGACTTTGATTCGGTAGCTGGTGCTGGGTACGCGAGGGTGGTCCTCAATCATGTACTCGCCCACAACCCGAGAGATGGACAGCGATCCGTGCAGGTCGACTTGTTTCCAGGTCATTCTTGGTTTCTCCGTCATTGAGCCCCAAAGGAGATGATCGAGCCGTCGGGGGCCAGGTCGACGTACCGACCACCCTTGAAGTACCGGGTCACACCCTCAGTGGCCCCTTCCACCGGGAAGCTCCTCGCCCCGCGCAGGTTTCGCGAGAACTCCTCCGCCTTCCTCAGGTATTGGGCAGCGTCCTTTGCCCCGACCTCCGCCCCGTGCTTGTTGAAGTGCATTGCCAGAGACTCGCCCGCGTCACTATAACTACCCGCCGCCCATCGGCCCGTTGCCCCCCCGGACACCCCTTCCGCCCCCGTCGCCGCACCGGGCGCCGGCGGCTCGTGGGGCTTCATGTAGACCTGCCGGGCGTCCTGCATCAACGACCCGAAGTTCCCGCCCGATCCGCCGCGAATGGCGTCCCACAGCCCATCCGCCGCCGCTGCGGCTGCCGCGGCGTGCACGGGCGCCGCCACTGCGCCGGAGGCCGAGACCGCCGCGCCGCCGACGACCACAGCGGTCGATGCACCGAAGGACAGGGGCTCCGCGATGAGGCCG
>SXOX01000160.1 GCA_005776585.1 Pseudomonadota bacterium
CCTCGCCCTCGGCCACGCGCGCCTTGCGAATGGCGTCGAGCAGCGTGGTCTTGCCGTGGTCTACGTGGCCCATGACTGTGACGACCGGAGGACGCGGCTCGACGTCGGTGTCGACGTGCTCGACGTCCTCGATGTAGTTCGCCATGTCGAAGGCCTGGCTCTCGACGCGCCAGTCGAACTCCATCGCGACGAGCGAGGCCGTCTCGAGGTCGATCGCCTGGTTGACGGTCGCCATCTTGCCAAGGGCAAACAGCTTCTGGATGACCTGGGTGGCCTTGACCATCATCTGCTGCGCGAGGTCGCCGACCGTGATGGCCTCGCCCATCCGCACGACGCGCTTGGCCTCCTTCATGGCGGTGGCCGAGCTCGGAAGGCGGAGCGCCAGCTTGGGGCGCTTCTTCTTGCCACGGCCGCCGTGGAAGATGTCGTCCGGATCGTACATGCCGGTGCGGATCAGGTGATCGCGGCGCTGATCGTAGACGAGGCGCTTGCCCGGCGTGACCGGCTTCTTCTTGGGGTCCACCGGTCGCAGCTCGGTCGGCGGCGCGCCCGGAACCGGGGGCGGGGTGGGACCCGAGCTCGGCTGGTCGTAGCCCTTCTCGGCGCGCGTGCGCTCGACGAGCGCCAGGATGCGCGGATCGACCGCGCGAGACACGACGACGGCGCGTTCGGAGGTGGGCCGCTGCCCTGCGGCGTCGGCCGCCATCGCCGGAGCCGGCGGGGCCGCGGTCGGGCTCGCCGGAGCGCCCACCGGGGGCGGAGCCGCGGCTTGCGTCAGCGTCGGCTGGGTCGGCGCGTCGTCGTGTCGGGGAGGCGCGGCGTCGGTCGCGGTCTCGACGACCGGGTGAGCGACGGGCGTCGGCGTGGGGCGCGGCGCTTCGTCGGTGCGCGCCTCGATGACCGGGGCCGGGGGCTCATGCGGCTCGGCCTGCAGTGACGCGAGCAGCGACGCCGGCACGGCCTCGAGGACGGGCTCAGTCGCCTTCTTACGACGAACGACCGTCGAGTTGACGCGCTCCTGCACCTTGGCCCCTGCGGGCGCCGAGGCGAGGTGCTCGCGAATCTTGGTCACCGCGTCGCGATCCAAGGGCGACAAGTGATCGCTCACTCGAATCCCGATGGAGGCGATCTTCGGGATGAGATCCTTGGCCTGGACCCCGAGCTCTTTGGCAAGCTCGAACACGCGTACCGTACTCATACATCACCATCCGTCATCGCCATTGCCCGCGCTTGAGCGTCGCTCACGCGTCGGAACCAGGCATCGTCTTCGACGACCCACGTCTCTTGTGGATCGCCCCAGCGTATCGTCCGCGCCGAGAGCGGCTCGCTCTCCGAGGCGCGGCGGAGTGCGCGCGCGCGGCGAGCGCCGGCCAGCATGGCCGAGAGCGCCGTTGCGTGCGCGTGGCGCAGCTCGCCTTGAACGGTCGCGCCGTCGGGGAGGCGCACGGCGCGCTTGAACGTTCGGTTGAACGCGCCGCGCTTGGCCGCCGCGCCAAAGCACCGCAGGGTCGACAGACCACCGCAGAGCCAGGCACCGCGCCCGTGCGCAAGGCCGCGGTAGTCTAACCGCAGCGTTTCAGCGTCGTCTAGAGCGAACCTCACCATAGTCTCGCGTGATCCGCGAGCCCGACATCCGACGCACGTCCGCGTCGGGGTCCGGCCGCTGATCAGCCTTCCTCCCCGGCTGCCATCGACGCCGCGTTGTCCGTGCCTGGCGCGCTCGCCTCCGAGGCGTCGTCGTCCTGGTCGTCGTCGAGATCGACGTCGGCCATCAGCGCCTCGTAGCCGCCCGCCTCGGCCTCCTCGGCCAGATAGTCGTGGCAGGCCTGCTTCACCGTCCGCGCCTTCTTGAGGGTGAGGTTGCCGATGTTGGCCAGCTTGGCGAGGTCCGTCTCCGCGGCCACGGCCTCGACCGAGTGGTAGCCCGAGTCGAGCAGCGCGCCGAGGAGTGCGGCGTTGATGCCACGCACGAGCTTCATCCGGTCGACGTCGCGGTCCTTGGGCAGCTCGACGGGCACGACGGGCCGGGCGCGCTCGTCGCGATCGAAGCGGCGCGGCTGGCGCTCCGGCTTCTCGACGACCATGCCGCGCACCACGTCGCGAATGCGCTCGACCGTGTGCGGCTTGACGCCCGGGATCATCGTGAGGTCGCTCTCGTCGGCGGCCAGCAGGTTCTCCGGCGAGTGGAAGCCCAGCTTGAAGAGGTAGTCGATGGTCGACTCGTCGAGGCCGGGCTCGTTGAGCTCCAGCAGCTTGAGCTTCACCTCGTCCTTCAGGGCGTTGATCTTGGACTCCGAGTGGATCTCGATCTTCCAGCCGATGAGCTGGCTCGCCAGGCGCACGTTTTGCCCCTTGCGGCCGATGGCCAGCGAGAGCTGATCGTCGCCCACGATGAGCTCGATGGTGTTGGTGGCCTCGTCGATCAGCACGCGCGCCACGTCCGCCGGAGCGATGGCGTGGCAGACGAACTTGGCGATGTCGGGGCTCCACGGCACGATGTCGATCTTCTCGCCGCGCAGCTCCTGGACGACGGCCTGCACGCGCGCGCCCTTCATGCCGACGCACGCGCCCACCGGATCGACGTCCGAGTCGCTGCTGGCGACCGCGATCTTGGTGCGCTCGCTCGGCTCTCGGGCGACGGCGACGATGCGGACGATGCCCTCGTAGATCTCGGGCACCTCCATCTCGAACAGCTTGAGCACGAGGCCGACGTCGGTGCGCGACAGCACGATCTGGGGGCCCTTGGCCTCCTTGCGCACGTCCTTGACGTAGGCCTGGACGCGGTCACCAGGCCGATACGCCTCGCGTGGCATCTGCTCGCGCACGGGCAGAACGGCCTCGGCACGACCGAGGTCGACGACGATATCGCCCCGCTCGAAGCGGCGCGCGATGCCCGTGACGAGCTCGCCCTTGCGGTCCTTGTACTCGCTGTAGACGATGTCACGCTCCGCCTCGCGGACGCGCTGGATGATGACCTTCTTGGCCGTCTGAGCCGCGATGCGCCCGAAGGAGTTGCGCTGGGTGCGCACGCGCAGGATGTCGCCGTACTTCTCGTCCTCTTCCCGCGCGCGCTCGGCGTGATCCTCGAGGTAGAAGATCTGGAAGCCGAGCTCGTCGCCGATCTCGGCGTCCGGCACGACCTTGCCCGCGACCTCCATGGCCATCTGCGTGTCGATGTTCTCGACGACCTCGACGACCTCCATGTACTGGAACAGCTCGACCTGGCCGAGCTCCTCGTCGAAGCGGGCCTCGAGCTGGCGCTCCTGGCCGAAGACCTTGCGGGCGGCGGTGAGGATGGAGGCCTCGATGGCCTCGATCAGCACCTTGCGGTCGATGCCCTTCTCCTTCGAGACCTGGTTGATGACTGCATTCAAGTTTTGACCGGTCATGGGGTGCTCCAGCGGCTCAGGCGTCGAAGTC
Organism: Pseudomonadota bacterium; assembly: GCA_005776585.1. GTDB lineage: Bacteria > Myxococcota_A > UBA9042 > SXOX01. The sequence goes on from SXOX01000160.1 coordinate 3,421, forward strand.
GTACTTGAGGTTGGCTCTCTTCACTTCGGAGAGCGGGATGGTGGCCACGTGCTCGGGGCCGAGGCGCACGCGAACGGCGCTGCCTTCGGTGCCTTCGAGCGTGCCGGTGAAGTTGCGGCGGCCGTCGACGGGCCCGCGGCACTGAATCTGGACGGTGCTGCCCACGAAGCGGGCGAGATCCGAGCGGCGTCCGAGCGGCCGATCGAGCCCGGGCGAGCTCACCTCGAGGACGTAGGCGCCAGGGATGACCCCCGCCACGTCGATGACCGGGTCCAGGTTGCGCGAGGCGAGCGCGCAGTCGTCGATGGTGATGTTGCCGGTCGATGGGTCGGCGCGATCGAGGAAGATGCGCAGCGTGGCGCGCCCACCGCGGCTCCCCGGAAGGAACTCGAGGTGCGCGACGACGAAGCCGAGCGCGAGCAATGCTGGCTCGATGGCCGCGAGGATCTTGAGCTCGGCCGGGCTGGCCGAAAACCGCTCCTCCGCCGTGCCGTGCCCGTGTGCGTCCATCATCTCCAAGCGCTGCCTGCCCCCCAGAAACCGACTCCAGAAACGAAAAAACCGGCAACCTGCCGGTCCGCGCGCGCCCTCCGGGTCAACCGGATTCGAGGCGCCTGCCCGTGCCGCTGTCGCTTCATTGCCGGTGTTACTGGAACCCCAGGCCGCGAAGCGCGCGGAACCTAGCAGACGCCCCGCGGCGCCGCAAGGGGAAAAGGGGGCTTGGTTGGCGCTCGATCGCTGCTAGAGGCCGACCAACCAGTCAGAGACGAGGTCCGGCGCGCCCCGAAGCAGGTCGGCGTGCTCGGGCGCGACGTTCAGCTCGGCACCTGCCCGCTCGGCGAAGCCCGGCGCGAGACGGGTCAGGCTTCGGATCAACGGGTCCCGACGTGCCAAGGCCACGGACGTGATCGCTGCGAGGCACTCGGGAGCGTGCCGAACGACGAACGCGAGATCGAAGACGTCACGCGTTCGCAGCTCGGACGCACGGTAGAGGAGCTTCTTGGCGAGGACTTCGGCTGGGTCATCGACGAGGACGACGCGTTCGTCGATCTCCATGACCGACGGCGGAAGGCCCGTTAGGCTCGGAGCGACGAGGATGTCGACGCGGCCCTCAGGAAACGTCAGTGAGACGACGTTCGACGCCTCCTCGTAGTCGCTGACCGCGGCTTCGATCCGAGCATTGACTCGCGGCGAAAAGGCGACGAGCCACTGCGGATCCGGCAGAAAGACGTCAATGTCCAGGCTCGTCCGGTGGTGGTATCGCAGCTCCAGTGCCGTGCCGCCGCCGAGCGTCCACACGAGCCCCGCATGCCGTGAGGTCACCCCATCGACGCATTCGAAGGCCCTGTTAAGTAGTGCGATGTTGCTCATCGAGCCACGCCCTGATGCGTTCAGCTGACGGTCCGGGCGCGTCCGGCAGCGCGTCCAACACCGCCAGAAGCTCGGTCGCCGTCAGGCCGTGCCTCGCCATGAAGCGATCGAGCACCGGGAGCGAGACCTCGGCAAAGAACTGGTCGAGGTGGAGCGGCCAGTCGAGTCTCTCCGGCGAGCCCTTCAGGCAGCGCACGAGCGTGGCCTCGTCTAGCTGACGTCGCCAGCCGTTGTTTGCAGTGCAGAGCGCGAGCGACATGAGCGAACGGTAGCGGGCGAGGCGTTGAGCGTCAATGGAGGGGTGCGAGCGTGCGGACGCGAGCAAGCGGTTCGGTCTTCTCGAACATTGACCAACGAATGCCACCTCTCCAGCGCAATTCCCAAGTTGAACCCGTAGGCGCTGGAGTGGGCGAGCACGCGAACGGTGCGTCCGCCTTCGGGGTGCAGGACATGGCCGGCAACGTGTGGGAGTGGGTCGACGACTGCGTTCACGGCAACTACAGCGGCGCACCTTCGGAGGGCTCGACCTGGAGTGCTGGGGGGGACTGTTCCTTCCGCGTAAAAGAGGCGGGTCATTCGACCACTATGCCTCGTCTCTCCGCGCGGCCGTGCGCGGTTTCGACGACCCGTCGACCCGATACGGCAGCGGTGGCGGACGCTGTGTCAGGCCGCCGCCCTGAGGTATCTTGCGACTGTCGACGTGACGACGTTCATGGCGACTTGCGCTCCGGTCGACTTGGCGGCGGGATGTTGCCCTGCGCGGAACTTGGGGCAAACGCCGCCCTCGCCGGCGTCGTGCCGGCGACCCCGCCCTGCGGGGCCGCGTCCTCCGGCTCAGGCCTCCGGACGGTGGCGCCTCTGTCTCACGACGTACAATGGACTTTTAGCGCTGAAGGAGATCGGCTTGCCCTTCGAGTTCGACGACGCACGGCCGAAGCGCCTCAGTGATGGGATCTTCAGTGATGGGATCTTCCACGTGGCGGCCCGCATCGCGCCCGAGGCGCGCCGCCTGATCGTTCGCGTCACGCAAATCGTGATTCAGCGCATCGATGCGCTGGCCACACGCCCCCGCATCTGGACGCTGGCGGTCATTCCGCCGCCGAAGGCCATGTCCTGACCGCGACGGGCACTAGCCCAACGACACCAACCTCGAACCAGAGCACGGCAACGTCTCGCTGAGTCCCACCGGCCCGCGAAGTCCATGTCGCCAGGCCCACCGCGAGCGGCGGGCTCGGGCAACGCGAAGCGAACCCCGCAGCACGGCGCGCACCGTGCCGCGCGAGGACCGCGAGCGGTGTCCGAGCCCGTCGCTCGCGGGACGACCTCCGGGACTGACCCTCGCATGCGACGGCGGCCCAACCGGCACCACCTTGCCACGTGACACGCCCCACCGCTCCGATCTACCATCCGCCGCCATGGCCAACGACCTCCCGTCTCCCTCCGTGTCCATCGCCAGCGGGCTCTTCGGCCGCTTCCCGCTGAAGTACGCCGTACCAAACGCGGTCACGAGCATCGGACTGCTGACGGGCCTCTTGTCCATCATGAACACGATGGCGGGAGACTACGAGAGCGCGGCGTGGCTCATCCTGCTGTGCTGCCTGCTCGACAAGCTCGACGGCACGGTCGCCCGCGCGCTGGGGGCCTCGTCCAAGTTTGGCGTCGAGCTCGACTCGTTCTCGGACTTCGTCACCTTCGGGATCGCGCCCGCGTTCCTGCTGCTGGGGCTCGCGACCAAGGACCCGCGGTATTCGGCCTACTGGGCGACGCCCGCGGGCCTCTGGTTCGTGCGCGCCTCGAGCGCCTTCCTCATCCTCACCTCGGGCCTCCGGCTGGCCAAGTTCAACGTGATGACCGAGACCATCGGCTCGAAGCTCTTCCTCGGCATCCCCACGACGCACGTCGGCGGCATGATCGCGTCGTACCTGCTCGTGGCGTGGAAGTACCAGTGGCCTGCCGCGTCGGTCGCGGCGGTTCCCATCGCCATTTGGCTCATCGGCCTGTGGGAGGTCTCCAACATCCCGCTGCCCAAGGTGCGCAAGACGAGCTCGAAGGCGTACAACATCTTCATCGCCGTCAACGCGCTGGGGGTCTACGTCACGGTCCCACTGCGCATCCTGCCCGAGTACCCGCTCGTCTTCTCCATCGGCTACGCGCTCATCGGCACCACCTGGGCCATCCTGTTCATGAAGCCCGACCTCACGGAGGAGGCCGCGTGAGTCCCGAGCGCGCACGGCTGTTCGAGCTCCTGCGCGAGCTGTCCTTTGCACGCCGGGCCATCACACTCGCGAGCGGACGCACCTCGCATTTCTACGTGGACGTGCGCAACACTGCGCTGCACCCGGAAGGCGCCACGCTGCTCGGTCGGGCGCTGCTCGCGCTGCTCGACACGGCTCCGGAGGTTCGCGCGGTCGCGGGGCCCTCGATTGGTGCCGATCCGCTGGTGACCTCCATCGCCATCGCCAGCCACACCGCGGGTCGTGCGGTCCCGGCGCTCATGGTGCGCCCGGAGGCCAAGGCGCATGGTACCGGCCAGCGCGTCGAAGGGATGCGCAACGTCCCGGTGGGGAGCGCGGTCGCCGTCGTCGAGGACGTCATCACCTCCGGAGGCTCGGCGCTGCGGACCATCGCCGCCCTGCGCGAGGCGGGCCTCGAGCCCGTGTGCGTGCTCGCGGTCATCGATCGCCAAGAGGGCGGGCGCGAGGCGATCGGGCTTCCGGTCCAGGCGCTGTTCACCAAGTCCGATTTTGGCGTGACCGACGCTCTGTGAGAGGTGCGCCGCTGCTGCTCTGCGCGCTCGCCGTCGCGAGCTGTCGCCCACCGCCGCTCTCCCTGAGCGCTCCCGCGACTGCCGACGCGGACGACTACTGGCGCCTGCATCGACACCACACGCGGCGCGCGGACGTCTATGACGGCGTCGAGAGCCGCTTCTTCGTCGCCGCGACCTGGCTCTCGCCGCGCTTCGGCGCGACGCAGTCGGCCTATCGCCAGCGCGAGGAGCGCCTCGTGGGCCCCGACGCCACGTCCCTTCCGCTGGTCGCCGCGGACGAGGTCGCCTTCTTCGTCGCGCTGCACACCAACGAGTGGGGCTGGAACCACCTCGAGCGCACCGGGTCCGGCGGGCTGTTCACCACGCGGCTCGTCACGGCGTCCGGCGAGGCGCTCGTGCCCTCGCAGATCGAGCGCGTGGGAGACGATCCGCGCTACGAGACGCTCTATCCAGATTGCCGTGAGTACTTCATCGGCTACGTGGTACGGTTCGCCAGCGCAGGCCCGCGGCTCCGGGCCTCAGACAATCACTTTACGCTGCGGCTCTCCGCCTTCGGGCGCGCCGCCGATCTCGACTGGGAGTTGGCTCCATGAGTACGCACTTCACCGGAACGGTTCAGGCCGCCGACGGGACTGAGCTCTGGTACGAGGTCTCCGGCCGCGCGGCTGGGACGGCGCCCGCCATCGCGCTGTGTGACGGCGTCGGCTGCGACGGCTTCGTCTGGAAGTACCTGCGGCAGCTGCTCGAGCCGCACTTCACGGTCGTGCACCCGCACTACCGGGGCCATGGCAAGTCCGGTCCGGCGCCGTCGCTCGATCACTACCGTATCGCCGACTGCGTGGGCGACCTGTTCACGGTGATGGACGCCGCGGGAGTCAACAAGGCCATTACGTTCGGTCACTCCATGGGTGTCCAGGTCGCGCTCGAGGCCGCGCTCACCGCCCCCGAGCGCGTCACCGGCCTCGTCCTGCTGTGCGGCAGCTTTGGACGCCCGCTCGACACCTTCCGCGACTCGGCCGCCATGAAGGACGCCGTGCCCAAGCTCGTGCCGTGGGCGGCCAAGTACACCGAGCAGATCCGCGCCGTGCTGGGCGCGACGATGCCGACCGATCTCGGCTGGACCATCGCTGCGGCCACCGAGGTCGACGCGCGCCACCTCAAGAAGGAGGACTTTCAGCCCTACCTCGCGCACCTGGCCGGCATGGCGCCCGAGGTCTTCCTCCGCACGCTCGCCGAGGCTGGCAAGCACACGACCGAGGACCGCCTGAGCTCAATCACGGTGCCTACGCTCGTCGTTGGGGCCGAGAAGGACCGCTTCACGCCGTACTGGGTCAGCGAGGTCCTCGCCAAGAAAGTTCAACGGGGCGAGGTGCGCATGATTCGCGGCGGAACGCACACCGCGCCGCTCGAGCACCACGAGCTCGTCGACCTGATGGTCGAAGACTGGCTCGAGCGCATGTCGCTCTGGCCCATCGCCCACGTCGAGCCAAAGCGCGCCAAGAAGAAGTCCACCACGGGAGCGGCCCATGTCCTCTGAGTCACCTGCGCCTGCGGGCATCGGCAAGGGCCCGGTCTTCGTCACGGGCGCCAGCGGCCACGTCGGGGGCGTGCTGGTGCGCGCGCTGCTCGAGGCCGGGCGTGAGGTGCGCGTCCTCGTTCACGGCGACGACCGCGCGCTCCAGGGCCTGAACGTCACCGTCTTCCACGGCGACGTCGCCAACGCGGAGGTCCTGCGCGCGGCGATGCGCGGTGTCGAGACCGTCTACCACCTCGCCGTCGTCATCTCGCTCTGGTGGAACGACCCGACGTGTCAGAGCACCAATGTGGACGGCACCGAGACCGTGCTGCGACTGGCCCGCGAGGCCGGAGTCCGCCGGCTCGTGTACGTGAGCTCCATTCACGCCTTCGAGCGCGAGCCCGTCGACGAGCCGCTCGACGAGAACCGCGCGCTGTGCGCGGGCCCTGCCTTTCCGGCCTACGATCGCAGCAAGGCCGAGGCCACTCGGCGGGTCATGAAGGCGGTCGAGGACGGCCTCGACGCGGTCGTGATTCATCCCACGGGCATCGTGGGCCCCACGGATTTTCGCCCGTCGCGGATGGGCGGCGTCGTGCGCGACGTCATGCGCGGTCAGCTCCCCGCGCTCGTCAAGGGCGGCTTCGACTGGGTGGATGTTCGCGACGTGGTCGGCGCGTGCATGGCGGCCGAGCGGCTCGCACCGAAGGGCGCCCGGTACCTGGCCGGCGGTGCGTGGCGCTCGATGAGCGACGTCGCAGCCATCGTGGCCGAGCATGCCGGCTGCAAGCCTCCGCGCATGGTGCTCCCGCTCGCGGTCGGCAAGGCCGTCGCGCCGTTTGCCCAGGGCTGGGCCAAGCTCACGCGCACTCCGCCCCGGTTTACGTCTGCGTCTATGTTCTATCTGGAGGAGATCCCGAAGGTCGACTGCTCCCGCGCCAAGCGCGAGCTCGGCTACGCGCCGCGTCCGCTCGAGGAGTCGTTGAAGGACGCCGTCGAGTGGTGGAAGAGCTACGACCCCAAATGACCGAGCGCGCCATCTACGACCTCCTCGTGTGGGCGTGGCTCGGTGTCGCGGTGCTCACGGTTCTGTCCCTGCTGTGGATTACGGCTCCCTACGGCCGACACGCGCGCGGCGGCTGGGGCCCGCAGGTCAGCAACCGCGTGGGCTGGGTGCTCATGGAGGCGCCGGCCTCGCTCGCGTTCCTCGGCTTCTGGCTGTACGGCGGCGCCCCGCTCGGTGCGACGGCGCTCGCGTTCCTCGGGCTCTGGCAGCTCCACTACGTCTATCGCGCGTTCATCTATCCCTTCGCCGTCCGCGGAGATCCCGCGCGTGGCATGCCGCTCTCGATTGCGCTCATGGGCGCCCTGTTCAACGTGGTCAACGCGTACCTCAACGCGCGGTGGCTGTTTGGGCTCGGGCCGTCGCTTCCGGCGTCGTGGCTCGCCGACCCCCGCTTCCTGGCCGGCGCGGCGCTCTTCTTGGGAGGGCTGGCCACCAATCGCTGGGCCGATCGGGTCCTGCGCGAGCTGCGCCAGCCCGGAGAGCACGGCTACAAGGTCCCGCGCGGCGGTCTCTACGAGCGCATCTCGTGCCCCAACTACTTTGGTGAGACCGTGCAGTGGATCGGCTGGGCCGTACTGACCTGGTCACCCGGCGGAGCCGTGTTCGCGCTATGGACCGCGGCCAACCTCGTGCCCCGCGCCGTGAGCCACCATCGCTGGTATCAGTCGAAGTTCGCCGACTACCCGCCCGAGCGCCGCGCCGTGATCCCGTACGTGCTGTAGGTGCGGCCCCGCCTCGCGCTCCGGACCCGCAAGGACGCTAGAACTTCTCCCACACGGCCCCGCCGCCCGGCTTGGACTTGGGCTTGACCTTCTCCTTTGACTCCTCCTGCTTCGTCAGGAACCAGTTGCGGTCCTCGCCGTAGGTCCAGGTCTCCATGAGCTTGACGCGCTCGAGCACGTTCGACGACGTCTCGGTGTAGGCCACCTCGATGATGACCTCGGCGATCTTGGCGGCCTCGACCTGACGGACCTCCTTGACGTCGACGTCGTGGATTCGAAAGTCCTCGTCCAGCGCCCGCCGCGTCTCCAAGTAGGCCTTCTTCTTGTCGTCGGGGATAAACGTGGAGGCGACCTCGTATTGCCGCCATCGCAGCGCGTCGTGGTAGCGGAGCACCGCGAGATCGAGCTTCTCCGTCGGCGACATGTAGCCGCCGCAGCCGAGCGCGGCGCCGCCAAGGGCGATGAGGGTCATGAGCCAGAGTCGTCGTCGCATCAGGGGCGCCTCCTCAGCACGCGCTGGACGATGGCGAGATCGGCCGCACCGACCTCCCGCAACAGCCACAGCCCGAGAACGAATACACCACCTGCGAGGGCCGGGGCCAGGATTGCACCCAAGATTCCGCTCGGGAGGGGCACGACGCGGGTCACGCCGAGGGCAAGCGCGGCCGAGACCGCCGTGCGCACGAGCGATGGGAGCGCGAGTGGCGCGCCAAGCCGGCGATGCAGGCTCCAACCGGCGAGCGCGAGACCCAGCGCGGAGGCGGCCGCGGACGCCATGGCGGCACGCGCGAGCACGGGCTCGTCCAGCGAGCGGACGCCGCTGTCGAGGACCAGCGCGAGCAGCACGCCCTGGAGCGCGACCGTCCCGAGGGTGATCGCCGCGCCACGGCGTTCGCCGCCGATCGACGAGAGCACCGTCACGGCGAGGATGAAGAGCGACAACAGCACGGCGGCGAGCAGGAGCCACTGCAGCGCGTCGGCCGCGAGGGTATACGGCGCGCCGAAGAGCAGCGTGAGCACGGGTGCCGGCGCGGCCGCGAGCGGGACGGAGATGGTCGCGCCCAAGAGCAGCGTGAAGCGCATGGCCCGCCGTACCGTCTGAAGCGCGGCCGCCGGATCGGCGTGTCCCGCGTTGGCGACCATCGGGAAGACGACTAGGGTGAGCGCGTAGGTGGCCTGATACGGCAGCAGCGCCAGGTTCTTCGCCGCGCCAAAGAGGCCCGACAGCGCGCTCGTCGCCTCGGTCAGGAGCTCGGCGTGGGACAGCGCCCCGTCCATGGCCGTGCGTCCGAGCGACGTCACGTAGGCGCGCAGTGCCGCCGTCGATTCGGTCCCGGGGTACTGCTCGGCGACCAGCCGATGCAGCGAGCGCTTGAGCCACAGGCCGTCGAGCGAGAGCAGCAGGTTGAGCATCGCCGTGCTGGCGAGCATCGGAAGCAGCAGCACCAGCAGGTGGCCGGTGGAGACGCGCGGTCCCGTCGCCGTCCCCGCGAGCTGGCGGTGGCTCACCCAGGCGCCGATGAGCGTGATCGCCCACGCGGCGAGCGCGAAGCCCACGAAGGCGCCCCCGACGCCAAAGCCGAGCGCGACGAGCCCCGTGATGGCGCCAAGCTTGAGCGTCGAGAACAGGATGTCGATGCGCGCCTGTCGCGCGAACTGCTTCTGGCCGTTCCAGAGCCCCACATCGACGGCGTAGAGTGCGTAGGCAAAGGTCGTCAGCGCACCGATGCGGAAGTAAGGCGCAAGGTGCGGGTCATTGAGCCCCTGCGTTGCGATCAGGTCGGCCAGGAGCCACAGCCCTCCGCCGAACACGAGGCCGACGACCAGCTGGACCCGACGACCCGTGCGAGACACCGCGCGCGGCGCCTGACCGACCTCGCCGACGACGCGTGCGACGGCCTGGATGGCGCCCACGATGACCACCATGTTGAGCAGCGACACGACCGAGTTGACGACCCGGAAGTCCCCGAAGCGCGCGGAGTCGCCCAACAGGCGCGGGAGGCCCAGGTTGAGGATGGCCGAGGAGACGATGAAGTAGGCCTTGGCGGCCGCGACCACGAGGAAGCCGCGTCCCATCGCGACGGCGGCGTCACCGGCGCGCTCCGCCGGCTCTGGCGCTGTGGTCCTGCGGCTCAGGGCGAGGCAGGCTTCGGAGCCGCGGGCGCAGGCGCGGGTGCACCGTTCGGCGCCGCCGGAGCTGGAGGCGCGGTCGGCGGCGCGGTCGGGGGCGCCGTCGGAGGCGCCGTCGGCGGGGCGGTCGGAGGCGCATCCGGTGCTGCCGTCCCACGCGCACGCTTGATCTCGAACGCCTTGTCCACGCGCTGCCGGTAGCCGTCGCCCGTCGACTCGATCTCGGCGACCGCCGCCTGCACGCGCAGGTCGGCGTCCGCGGCGGTCATCTGACCTGCGAGCCGCGCCTTCTCGTACTCGCCAATGAGCTGAATGCCGTCGATCGCGTTCTGGGCCAGGAAGCCGACGGTGAGCGCCGGCAGCTTCGCCTGCTCAATCAACGGCTTGCGCTTTTCGCGGTCCTCTTTGACGAAGAAGAAGTCCTCGAGCGACGTCGTCTCGCCCGTAATGGCCTTGAGCTTGTCGATGGAGCCCGCGTCGGCGAGCAGCTTGAGACAGAGCACCGCAAACGCCTTTTGAATGCGATCGGTCGAGCCGAGCCGCTTCTCCAGGATTGGGCGCGCCTCGGCGGACTTGCTCTTCAGCCGCTCGGTGCACACCTCGAAGATGGACACGTCCGGCAGCTGCACGTCGCCGTCGGGGTTGTAGCGCGCGTAGCTCGGGATGTCGTCCTTCATGCCGTCGAGGAAGCGGTCCAACTCCGCGACGCCGCCGACGTGCAGGATCATGTCACCCGCGTCCCAGCGGTCGGTCGCCTTGGCGGACTTCATCAGCGCCCGCAGCACGCCGAGCGTCTTCTCGCGCTCCTCGGCCGTGTCCGCGAGGTTGGCGCCGTCGACCTGGCCGAACACGAGCGCCTGCGCCGCGCTGAAGGCCGAGGACTGCATGTTCTGCTCGCACTCGGGGTTGTTGTAGACGTCAAACAAAAATGACAGCGTCTCCGGAATGCCAAACTCGCGCACCGCGTCGAGGACGTCCCAGGGAGGGATGATGTTCCTGGTGGCAAACAGCCGGCGCGCGGCAGCCACAAACAGGCGCTGGTGCTCGACCGTCTTGGCCTCGCGCCGCAGGTAGGGCGCCATGCGGCGGGTCTGGATGCCGTTGGCGAGCAGCGCGGCCGCGACGGCAATGCCGTGCCCCTCCATCTGCTCGATGTGTTCGGCCATCATCGTCTTGGCGATGCGCTCTTGCAGCTCGGTCTTGGGCGTATCGACCGTGATGCCCTTGAAGGCCCACTCGGAGACCATCTTGAGCACGACCTCCTTGTTCTTGGCGTTCAGGTAGCTGATGAGCGCGAACAGCGTGCTCGACGCGCGAGCCTTCTCCGGATCGTCGCCCTTCTCGAAGACCTCGCCCGCCTTATTGATGGTCGCGAGCAGCAGTTCCTCCCGATCCCCGGCGGCCTCCAGCGCGCTCTGGAGCGGGGTGACCTGCCCGAACTCCGCAAGGACCATGAGGGCGTGAACCCGCAGCTCCGTGGGGTTCTCGCCGTTCTGAAGGTAGTCCTGGACCTTGCCGACCTCGGCGCTCTTGATCCACTCCTCGAGCGTCTCGGCCGTGGTCTCGCGCTTGCAGCCCGCGCTCGCGACGAGGGCGAGAGCGAGGTAGAGGGGCAGGGCGCGTCGAATCTTGGGGGCGTGCATCAGCGGAGTCTCCCGGACCGAGAACGCCCTAGTTCACCCTCGCGGTCCCGCAGTGTCAAGAACGCGCACGGTCGCGGTCCGTCGGCTTTACAGCCGGACGCGGCCCCCCTATCGTGCGCGGCGTGGTGCAATCGCTACACGGCAAGGTCGTGCTGATTACGGGAGCCAGCCGCGGGATCGGTCGCGCGCTCGCCGTGGCTCTGTCGCGGCAGGGAGCGCAACTCGCCCTGGCTGCCCGGGATCGCGCGGCGCTGGCGGCCCTCGCCGAGGAGCTGGGCACGGCGCCGCTCATCGTCCCGACGGATGTCGCGGATGCCGACGCGTGTCGTCGGGCGGTCGACGAGACGGTCGCGCGCTTTGGTCGCCTCGACGTCCTCGTCAACAATGCGGCGCTCGGGATGCAGGGCATTGTCGCGGACATGAGCCTGGTCGACCTGGAGTACGTGTTTCGCGTCAACGTCTTCGGCGTCGTCGCGCTCACGCAGGCCGCCATCCCGCATCTTCGCCGGCAAGGCGGCGGCCAGATCGTCATGATCTCGTCCATCCTCGGCAAGCGCGCCGTGCCGCAGACCGGAGGCTATGCCGCGACCAAGTTCGCGCTCCACGCGCTCTCCGACGCGCTGCGCATCGAGGAGGCGCCCTACGGCATCGCGGTCACCGTCGTCTGTCCCGGCTCGACGGAGACCGATTTCCGCAAGAACGAGCGGCAAGCGGGGACCGTGCTGCTCACCGAGCGACCTCGGGTCAACGCCATGAGCGCCGCCGCCGTCGCCGACGTCATCATCGACGGCATCGTGCATCGCCGTCGAGAGGTCGTCGTTTCGCCCTTCGGCAAGCTGTTCTCTGCGCTCGAGGCCGTCGCGCCGCGCCTCGTCGACCGCGTCTTGACGCGCACCTACCACAAGAAGCGGCGATGACGCGTCGTCTCCTCGCCGTGCTGCTCATTGGTGCCGCTTCCGGTTGCGGCCCGAGCCTCTCGGAGCCGGCCGGCGTCTTCTCGGCCTATGTCAACGCCTACGCCGAGGCGGACTCCAAGACGATGTGGTCGCTGCTCTCGACCTCCGCCCGCGCCGAGAACCGCCGGCTCCAGGTCGCGCTCATTCGGGCGCTCAGCCACACGGACGCGGCCATTCGCGTCCACTTCCAGGGGCTCCTCGGCACCACGGCCGACGAGCTGACCAAGCAGAACGAGGAGGCCTTCTTCGAGTGGGCCGTGGGGAAGATCCTCTATCGGACCCGCCCTCGACTCGCGCGCGAGTACGTCCAGGCGCTCACCGTCGTGCGCTCCGAGCCCGAAGGCGCACGGCTCTGGGTCATCTACCGCGAGCCCGTGGGCATCGAGCAGCGCCTCCCGCTGGTACGCGAGGGGAGCGACTGGCGCGTCGATGAAGGCCTCGTGCCGGCCAGCGCGCTGAAGGAGCTGGAGGCACCGCTCGCGCCGTCGACGGGAACCTCCCCGACGCACTGAGAGCATCGGCGGTGGCGACGCTATCGAGAGAGGTCTGACAGACGTGCTTCGAGTTCACGAACACGGGCGAGCGCCGCATCGCGCTCCCGGTTGGCCTTCTCGGCTCGGGCGGCCTCTTGCTCCGCTCGGGCGGCCTCTTGCTCGGCTCGGGCGGCCTCCTGCTGACGCCGCTCACGCTCAGTCGGCACGACGACTCCGTCGAGATCGTACCAGCGTAGCCAGGTGCACGGCGCCTGCAAATTCAGCGTCCCCTTCCAGGTTCCCAGCGCCAAGCCGAGGGCCGGGAACTCCACCCGCCCGTCCGGACTGAGGGGCGCAGGCTCGTACCCACCACCCGGTCTCATTCGGTAGGCCTCGATGGTGCGCTCGAGGTGATCGAAGATGATGTAATCTGGGATTTTGAGCTTCTGCTCATAGATGCGCTTCTTCTCGCCGCGATCGACGTGGGCGGTCGAGTCCGACGTGACCTCGACGATGATGCTCGGCGCGAGCGCGTCCTCTTCCCAGATGACCCACGCCTTGCGTGGCGTGAGCGGGTCCTCGGCCCCGATGATGACCATGCAGTCTGGGGCCCGATGTTCGTTCTTGGGCTTCTTCTGCGAAGCCGAGTAGAACAGTCCCATATTTCCAGCGACATAGACGTCACCGCGCGCAGCTGTCGCGTCACGGCCAACGTCCGCCAGCAGGTTCATCTGGTCGCGGTGCCACTGACTCTCCATGGGGACCCCGTCGTCATAGGGCAGCTCATCGACCGTGGGCGGGCGAGGGATCTCGACTGGCCATTCATCGTCTACATATGACAAACTCGACTGCACGCCGGTCATGGTCACCTCGCGGGGTCCGAGAGCCTTCATCGTAGCCGCTGACGAGCGACGTGCAAGCGCTAGTGCACGAGCTTGCGGTACTTCAGGCGGTGCGGCCGCGCGGCGTCCTGACCCTTGCGGCGCTTGAGGTCCGCCTCGTAATCCTTGTAGCTGCCCTCGAACCACACGACCTCGGAGTCGCCCTCGAACGCGAGCATGTGCGTCGCGATCCGGTCGAGGAACCAGCGATC
>SXOX01000161.1 GCA_005776585.1 Pseudomonadota bacterium
CTACGGACCGTCGATCCCGATCATGCTCGGACTCAAGAACCGTCCGCCGGCGATGACGCACGATCAGAAGATCGAGCCCATCGAGCGCTACGGCATCGCGACCATCAGCATGGGCTTCCTGCTCAAGGACACCGACGCGGTCGTTTGGCGCGGGCCCATGCTCGGCAAGGCGCTCCAGCAGTTCATCGAAGACGTCGCTTGGGGCGAGCTCGACTACCTCGTCATGGACCTCCCCCCCGGAACCGGCGACGTGCAGCTCTCGCTCGCGCAGCTCGTGCCGGTCGATGGCGCTGTGGTCGTGACGACGCCGCAGGACGTGGCCTTCGCCGATGTGCGGCGTGCGATCAAGATGTTCGAGATGACCAAGGTCCCCGTGCTGGGCTTGGTTGAGAACATGGCGCACTTCGTCTGCCCGGACAATGGGAAGACCTACCACATCTTTGGCCAGGGACGCACCGCGGCCAATGCAGGTGAGACCGGCCTGTCAGTGCTGGCCTCGCTCCCGCTCGACCTCGCGGTTGCGCCGGCCAGCGATCGCGGCGAGCCCATCGTGGTCGCTCAGCCCGACGGCGAGCAGGCGCGGCTCTACGCGACGCTGGCGGGCCTCGTGGCCGCGGAGCTGTCGAAGCGCCACGCGGCCAAGCAGCAGAAGGCGAGCTTCAAGGAGTTCTTCAAGGTGCAGGCGAGCTGAGCTGCGCTGGGGCCGAAGCCGATGCCTACTCGTACTTGCCGGCGTCTCCGGCATCGACGGGCAGCGGCTCGGCAGGCGCTTCGTCCTCGGCGTCAGCCTTCTTGGGATCGCCGGCGGCCTCGGTCGGGACCGCGCCCGGCGCCGCGGGGGCGACGAGCTCCGGAGGCGGCGCGACGATCTCGGTGTCCAGCGACGGCGCGACGAGCGGCTTGGTGTCGCCCGGCGGCGTGAACTTGGACACGCCCAGCCCCTCATGCGCCACGGTCATCAGGCGCGTCCAAATCGGCGCGGCGAGCTTGCCGCCCGACGCCTTGGCGATGGGCTTGCTGTCGTCGAAGCCAATCCAGACCGCGGCGACGAGCTCGGGCGTATAGCCGACGAACCACGTATCGACGGCATCGTTGGTGGTCCCGGTCTTCCCCGCGGTCGGTCGGCCAAGCGCCTTCGCCTCCTGACCGGTGCCCACCTCGACGACGGCCTGCATCATCTCGGTCAGCCGAAAGGCCACCTTGGGCGTGGTCGCGAGCTTCGCGACCGGCTTGGATTCGAAGAGCACGGTCCCCTCCGAGTCGACGACCCGCAGCACGAGGATGGGGCTCCCGGCCATGCCGCGGCTCGCCAGCGTGGCGTAGGCGTTGGTGAGCTCCAACGGCGAGACGGCCGCGGAGCCGAGCGCCAGGGAGAGGTTCTCGGGCATCGCGGAGGTGATGCCGAGCCGCTTCGCGAAGTCGATGGTCCGGCGCACACCGGTCTTGGCGAGGATGTGCACGGCGATGACGTTGATGGACTTGGCGAGCGCCATGCGCATCGAGTACATGCGGCGATCGTAGGTCCCCGAGAAGTTCTGCGGCGTCCAGACGGCGTTCTTGCCCTTCTTGTAGACCTCGGCCACATTTTGGAGCATCGACGTCGGCTCGAAGATCGCGGATTCGAGCGCGGCCCCATACACGAACGGCTTGAAGGTCGAGCCCGCCTGCCGGTGGGCCTGATCGGCGCGATTGAAGGGATGCGTCGCGTGGTCGTAGCCACCGACGACCGCGCGGACGTGCCGCGTCTTGGGATCCATGACCACGACCGCGCCCTGCGGGCCCTGCTCGAGCGAGACGACGTCCAGCTCGGCCGTCGGCGTGGTCGCGGCGCCCCCATCGGAGGGCTTGGCCTGAAAGCGAGGGCTCACCCGGACGACATCGCCGACGCGGTATAGTTCCGCCCAGGCGGTCTTGTTGAGATACCGCGTGACGCTCGCGGCGGGTAGTCGGAAGTGCCCGTAGCCGAAGTCGACGCGATAGGCGTCACTCGCCTTGTCGAGCGCGACCACCACGGCGCGCACGATCTCGCCGGAGCGCACGTTGCGGCCGTCCAGCGCTCCCTTGAGCTTGCCGAGCTGCGTCGGGATGCGTCCGATGGGGACCCCGGTGGTCTCGGGCTTGGCGAAGCCGTACTGCTGATCGACCGAGCGCAGCCCTCGCTGCAGGGCCGCGACCGCCTCCTCCTGGAGCCGAGTGTCCAGGCTCGTATAGACCCGCAGGCCGCCGTGCCGAATGGTGTCGAGGTTGATGTGCTCGACAAGGAAACGCATCACCATGTCGTTGGCGTAGGCGCCGGCGCCGCTCTTGACGAGCGGATCGCCACGGTAGTTGAGCGTGATGGGCTTGCGCTTGGCTTCCTCGGCCTCGTCGGTCGAGACGAACGCATGCGCGGCCATCTGGTCCAGCACGTAGGCCCGGCGCTCAGTCGCCTTCTTGAGGTCGGCGAAAGGGTTGAACCGCTCGGGCGCGGCGATCATCCCGGCCAGAAGCGCGGCGTCGGCCAGCGTGAGCTTCTTGAGGTCGTCCTTGCGCAGGTAGTGGCGCGCAGCCTCCTTGATCCCGTAACGACCGCGGCCCCAGTAGATCTGGTTCAGGTACAAATAGAGGATCTCGTCCTTGCTCAG
>SXOX01000162.1 GCA_005776585.1 Pseudomonadota bacterium
CGGTGCCAACGACAGCGCGGAGGACGACGGCGACGAGGACCGGTCCGACGACGCCACCGAGCGTGCGCTCCGCGGTGCCATCCGGTTGTCCGTCGGGTCCCCAGTGAACGACCCAGCGCTCGGGCAGACGCGACCACAGCGCCACGAGTGCGCCGGTCACGGCGACGACCATCAGGCGCGGAAGCCGTTCGAGCCACGGTCGCGTCGGGATCGCGTCATAGAGGGCGGGTGAGGCAGGTTGGGCGGTCGTGCTCACGCCGCGATGCTAGCGCACCTTGGGCTCGGCTGCGCGCCGACCCATGGACCGACAGACGGGTGGGACGCCGCTCCTCGTCGATGGGGCACGGTGGTGGGATTGAACACCCCGCTCCCGGTGGGTTCGAACTCGAATCGAGCGGGCCGGCGGTTACGCGTACGCTACGTCTATGTGGCACGGCGGATGCCTGCGAAGCAGCGCAGATAGATTCCCGCGGGCCAGGTCAGTGGCCCCGGCAAGGAGAACTTATGAAGATGCAACGATGGAACCCCTTCCTGAGTCGGCCGCTGCTGGCGCCGATGCGCCCAGTCTCGGCGCTGCAACAGGACCTCGGCCAGCTGCTCGACACCTTCTTCCGCTCGGCTGAGCCGTTTGGCGGCATGCCCGACGCGTACCTTCCCGCAATGGACGTCGTGGAGAACGACAAGGAGATTCGCATTGCGGTCGACCTGCCGGGCTTCGACGAGAAGGATCTCAACGTCAGCGTTCACAAGGACGTGCTGAACATCCGCGGTGAGCGCAAAGGCAAGCACAAGGAGGACGGCGAGGACTGGCACATGACGGAGCGCTATGAAGGTCGCTTCGAGCGCAGCTTCGCCTTGCCGACGGAGGTGGACACGGAGAAGATGTCGGCGGTCTTCAAGAACGGCGTCTTGAACGTGACGATGCAGAAGGCGCCGTCGGCCCGTTCGGAAGCGCGTCGCATCGCGATCCGCTCCGCCTGAGGTGCGGCATGCAAACCGAACCCGACGGTCGACACGCGTCAACGGAAGCTCGGGCGACCGTAGCGATCGTTGGCGCGGGGCCGTCGGGTACGGCGACAGCCCTGCGGCTCGCTCGGCTCGGCTTCAGCGATGTCCTGCTGCTCGACGCCTTCGACTTCCCGCGTGACAAAACGTGCGGCAGCGGACTGTCTCATCGCAGCGTCGAGGTGCTGCGTGAGCTGGGTCTCTACGAGCGCATCCGGCCAATGTCCTACCCGATACACGGGATGCGACTCGTGACACCCGGCCGGCGCGAGCTGGTGCTCTCGTCGGGCGACCACGAGCAAGCGCTCATCTGCCGGCGGCGCGACCTGGACGAGGTGATGCTCACTGCCGCAATCGGTCGCGGTGTAAAGTTCGTACCCCACTTTCACGCAGTGGAGCCGCTGCTCGAAGGAGACCGGTGGATCGGGGTTCGGGGGCGCGACGGGCGCGTCGTTCGAGCCGAGACCGTCGTCATTGCCAATGGCGCGCATTCTCGACTCGTCATTGACCAGTCGCCGCGCCGAACGATTCACACGCTGATGGGCTGGTGGAGTCACGTCCCGTACGCAGCGCACACCGCGGAGATGGTGTTCGATCCCATGCTGTCGCCGTACTATGGATGGTTGTTCCCGGAGACGGAAGACCGCGTCAACATCGGGATCACCTACGAGGACGATGCGCTGCGCCTCAACCCACGCGACCTCTTCATGCGCTTCCTGGACGCCAACTACGCCGATCGACTTCGCGGCGCGAGACCGGTCCGGGACTGGCGGGGGCACCCTATCGTGTACACGTACGCGATACGGGATCTGACTTCGCCGGGCCGAATCGTCGTCGGTGAGGCCGGTCGCATGACACACCCCGCGACCGGCGAAGGGATCTACCACGCCATGCGCTCTGGAGTGTTCGCCGCAGAGGCGATCTATGACATCGCAGTACGTGGACACGCCGAGGCTGCGGCCTACCGGCGCTATATCGAGCGCTGCCGGGGGACGTTCCTGCCTGGCTTCTGGCTGGGCAGGTTCTTCCGAGGTCTCGTGCGGACCCCACTCCTCGACTGGATCGCCGACTTTGGCTCGCTCCCAGCCGTCAGTCGCGCGACCGGGACACTTCTGTCAAGCTTGTGATCAATCGCCGCAGAGGCGGGCGAGAGCACGCCGGTGGCAAATAGGCACAGTGCCTTGCTCCGGAGTCTAATCTGGTTTGAACTCGATGCGATGCGTCCGATTGGCGTGGAGCTTCGTCACGGTCTGGACTTGACCGTGGGGCCAACGAACGAGCACCTCGTCGACCATCTCCGCCGCGCCCAGTCCGAAGTGGACCTCCGCGGACGACGAGCCGCCATAGCTTGCGGTCCCTTGCACCCACCGGCGCTGCTTCCGCTCGCCGACCGTGATGGTGACGATCGCACCGACCGGCGGGTCGAGCTGTGGGTGTCTGAGGTCGAGCTTGAGCCAATGGCCGCGCCCGAGCTCGTTGCGCAGGACGTGGAGCGGGCCGTCCTCGTTGGCGACGACGACGTCGAGATCCCCGTCACCGTCGATGTCTCCGAACGCCGCGCCGCGGGAGCCGGCCAAGATGTCGAGCGCGGTGCCCGGAGCGCCCGTCACGCGCGTGAAGTGCCCCTCGGGCGTGCCGTCGTAGTACGACTTGGGCTGCGCGCCACCCGAGCATCCATAAAAGGGCAGTCCGTTGGCGAGGAACGCGTCGAGGTCGCCATCGAGATCGAAGTCCTCGAATGCAAAGCCCCACGTCGTCAGGCTCTCGGTGTCTCCCAGCCCGCGCGCGTTGGCCTCCTCCCGATAGCGCCCGTCATCGCCGCGCACATAGAGGATGCCGCCGCCCTTGGCCTGATCGTCGGACACGAAGAGATCCAGGTCGAGGTCCCCATCGACGTCCATCGCTTGAAAGCCCATCGCGGACGTCTTGCGGTCAATCCCCAGCGCGGCGCTACTCTCCTTGAAGTGCCCCTGGCCGTCGTTGAGCCAGATCTGGTCGAGCTCCTTGGACTCCGAGCCCACGAGCAGGTCGAGGTGGCCATCCCCGTCGAGGTCGACCGTCGCAAGTGCCTGAGTGCGCAGCGCGTGCGTGTCGACACCGGACTCAGCCGTGAGGTCCGCAAACGCGCCATTGGCAAACTCGAGCACCATGGACGAAGCGAGCTCCTCTTTCTCGGTCGACCGTCCCCCCCCGTCGCCTCCGATCGTGGCGCAGTCGAAATCCGGCTCGGTGTCGCCGCCCGCCGGAGCGCCCGCGATCATGCCGACGACCAGGTCGAAGGTCCCTCGCCCGCGGAAGTCGCCGAAGGTCGCGATCGACCCAATTCCGGTCAGCGTCGGCAGCTCGATCATCGCTGTAGATTCTGAGAGGCCCAGCGGTCCGGCGAGCACGACACGCGCGTGCCGTTCGCCGATGAGCAGCAGGTCGCGGCGACCGTCGCCATCGAGATCCAGGACATACGGCGCGGTGCCGACGAGATCGGCGTGACTCAGCGTGCGCGTGTGCTTGAAGCGTCCGTCACCGAGGTTCATGAAGAGCTGTGTCTCGCGCTCGAGTCCAACGACCAGATCTGGGGCGCCGTCGCGGTCGAGATCGGTCAGCGCGACACCGACCGGCGCCGTCAGCCCGCTCAGGCCCGACCACGTCGTGATGTCGACGAAGAGGAGGTCAGGCGCCGCGGGAGGCACGGGACCGGTGGTCGTCTCGGCGCCGCTTGGTGCCACGAACGGCTGAGGCTCAGCCGTTGCGCAGGCAAGCATGGCGTGGCTGCACCCCAGCAGCGCAAGAGACACAACGGTCGTACGTCGCGAACTCAGAAAAGAATGCGGGCGGTTCGACCTCAGGGCGTGCAGTACTTGTAGGTCCCGACGCCGGGAATGGTGACCGAGAACTTGCAGCCGCTGCCGGCCTCGCAGTCGGAGTCCTTCGTGCAGAGGTGCGAGCAGATGGACTTGCCGTTGACCTCGGCGCAGGCGTTGGAGTTGCACTGGCCCTTGTCACTGCACGCGCAAAACAGCGGGCGGCCCTTCGTCAGCGAGCACGAGTCGACGCACTTGCCCGCGTCACACGACTTGCCGGCCGTGCAGGGACTCCCGCAGGTCCCGCCACACCCGTCGTCACCGCAGGTCTTGTTGGTGCAGTTGGGCGTACAGAAGCACTTCGGGTCGCAGATGGTGGGCGCGGTGAGCTTGACGTTGGCTAGATCGCCAGAGCAGGCGGAATCGGTGCAGAGCGCTTTGAGCCCCGGAAACGCGATGGAGTTACACGTCTTGCAGCCGTTGGCCTTGTAATCGTTCGCGATTGCATACTGACACGCCTTGGAGACGCCGGTGCAGATCGCTGCCGCCGGGCTCGGCTGACACTTGCCGATGAGGCACGCACAACCATCGGGCGCAGCCACGCAAGGATCGGTCGGAGCGCACTTGTCATTCGTACATGTCTCGCCGGACTTGCAGCTGCACTTCGCGCCGCAGCCGTCGGAGCCACAGGACCCGGCGTCGCACTTCGGGGCGCAGACGCACTGGCCGTTCGAGCACGACTCTTGAGCGCCAGTGCAGACGCCGCAATCGCCGCCGCAGCCATCGGGCCCGCACTTGTTGCCGTTGCACTGCGGCACGCACTTGACGCATTCGCCGGCCTTGCAGTCATAGCCCGCGCTACAGGCCGCGCACGTGCCGCCGCAGCCGTCGTCGCCGCAGCTGAGCGGGCCACACTTGGGCACACACGCACAGCGATTCAGCGTTCCGCCCTTGCCGGTAGGTATCTCAGCACAGGCGGTGTACTGGGCGCCGCCGGGATGGACGACCGCGCAGTCGATGGACGTGAGCTTGCCGTCTGCGCCGCAGTAGACGACCTTGTCGTTCGTTGCGCCAAAGCAGGTGCCTTGGAAGGTGATTGCGCCGCAATCGGCGGCCTGACACCAGGTCACGTTCGCCGGGTCAGCGCCGCAGAGCGTGCCGGTGTAGCACTCGCCGCAGCCGGACAGCGGCTGTCCCTCACACGCCTTGAGCAGCGCGTAACACGCGCCACCCGGCTCCTGGGCTGCGGTGAGGCAGGTGCCGGTGGCGTCCGGGCAGGCCTTGTCGATACACATGACAATGGCATTGTATTGGACCTTGGCCGCGGGGAGCGCCTTGTCACCGCAGGCGTCGAAGCACGCGCCGGAATCGCTCCCACCGACGCAGGTATTGGTGCAAGCGATGAGCTCTGAGCACGTCGCGATGACCGTGCCGGTCGTATCGGGTGACCCCGTCGTATCGAGTGACCAGGGGAGCTCTCCCGAGGCCAGATCGGTCGCCTGCGGCGTGTCGGCCGAGACGAGGCCGTCCTCGCCGACGTTGGTGTCGCCCGACCCTCCGCCCGTCGTGTCTGGCGAAGGTAGGTTGGCGTCCCCGGCAACGGCGGCGTCGGTCGGCGCATCCGGGAGCGTGATGAGGTCGTTCGATGCGACGCCCGTCGCGCCCCCGTCGGCGCTCGTGCCTCCGGTGGCAGCCGTGTCGCTGGTGCCACCAGCACCGTCGCCGCTTGGCGTCGCGCTGCAGGCGCCGAGCGCAAGGACACTCGAGGCGAACAGGACGAGCGCCGCGTTGGCGTCGCGACGAAGGCGTCGGCTGGTCGTCATCAGGTGGCCCTTTCAGGTCGTGCGCGTTGATCGTTGCCGCGAGTCCCGAGCCCGCTGGCCGCAAACGCTACTCAAGGCCACGCATCGGTGTCAAACACCGGACCTTCCCGTCGGGCAGGTGGTCAGGCGACGAGCTGCGTATCGAGACCGTAGCGAATGATGTCGGCCGTCGTGCGCAACCCGAGCTTCTCCATGAGCCGCGAGCGATAGGTCGAGGCGGTACTGACGGCGACGTCGAGCTGCGCGGCGCACTCCTTCAATGACTTGCCGGAGGCCAGCGCGTGGAGGACGTCGTACTCCTTGGGCGAGAGCCGGTCGACCCCAGTCCGCTCGCCGCGGCGCCCGTGGATGAGGCCAAGCAGGCTCTTAACGACACCTGGGGTCACGAACACGTCTCCGGCCTGGATGCGCTGCACCGCCTCGACGATGGTGCTCACGGGGCCCGACTTCATCACCGCGCCGTGGGCGCCAGCGTCGAGCGCGCGCGCGACGTGGTGAGCGCCGTCGTGGACCGTCAGCACCAGAACGCGGACCTCCGGACTCCGAGCCTTGAGCCGGCGGATGACGCTCGGGACGTCGGCGTCTGGCAGGGAATCGTCGAGCACGACCACGTCCGCCGCCGTCCGCGCGGTCACCTCCACGGCCTGGTCGGCCGCGCCGGCCTCGCCGACGACGGTCAGCCCGGGGATCTCACCGAGGACGTTCCGCAGGCCGGCACGAACGATAGGGTGGTCATCAACGAGCACGAGTCGAAGCATTGCCTACGTCTCCTTTGTCGCAGCCCCTCGGTGGCTGGTTCCCCGCCCAATGGGTGCACGCGCTGTGCCCGATGCGCTACGCCGCGGTGTGCCACGATCGCAAGCACTTGGCTGTGCCGGGGGCTCGGGATCCCACGACATGCCGTGGGATCGTGTCGCGGGACCGCGAGATGTCGTGGCTCCCGCACCCGCTGCGGCTCACGGTTTGAAGGAGGCGTTCACGTACGGACCAGTGATGACGTCCAGGCCGGTCGTTGGATGGGTGACTGCCGTGACGACGCCCGAAGGCCAGTAGCGGATACA
This sequence comes from Pseudomonadota bacterium, assembly GCA_005776585.1. GTDB lineage: Bacteria > Myxococcota_A > UBA9042 > SXOX01. Next base: position 6,688 of record SXOX01000162.1, read on the forward strand.
ACGACAGCGACGACGAACCAGCGGGAGCGTGTGCGGAGGAGTCGATTGACGGACGGGGCACCTTGGGGCTCAGCCCGCTATCAAAGAACGAACGTCCCGACGGAAACATGACAGCACGTGCAGGTCAACATGCGATCGCAGGGCCTAAGCAACGTTACTAGATAAAGGCTTTTATCGTGACGTTCCGGTGACACCATGCTACCGTGTGATCCTTGAACGCACGCGCTTTCACCGACATCGAGGCCGACTCGGCGATGGAGCGATACGCCGCCGGTGACGACGCCGCCTTTGGCCAGCTGTACGACGCGCTGGCGCCTCGGCTGTACGGCTACGTGCTCCGCCGGACCGGGAGTCCCAGTAGCGCGGAGGACCTCGTGCAACAGACGCTCCTTCAGCTCCATCGCGGCCGAGGCAGCTTCATCGCCGGCGCCTCGGTGCTGCCGTGGGTTCTCGCCATCGCTCGGCGGCTCATCATCGACACGTATCGGCGCGATCGCCGTGAGGTCCCCTGCTGCCAGGACGATACCGCGCTGCTCGCGGCCGTCGCCGACGACGCCGGTCCGGAGGCGCAACTCCGGGCGGTCGAGCTGGCGGGGCGACTGCGCGAGACTCTGGCCAAGCTGCCGGAGAATCAGCGCGTCGCCTTCGAGCTGCTCAAGCAGGACGGCCTGTCGCTCTGCGAAGCGGCAGCGGTTCTTGGAACGACGGAGACCGCCGTAAAGCTGCGCGCACACCGGGCGTACGAGGCGCTCCGCGTCATTATCGACGAACGCGCCGAAACTCGCCCCGCACCCCGGCGTACCTGAATCGATGGAGAACCCCTTCTCGCCGCCTTCCGACCTGCGCTCGCGCGTCCTCCAGGAGGCGCAACGTGAACGTGCGCCCACGCGAGGTGAGGTGGCGCGGCAGTCGATGATCGTGCTGTTCCTCGGCTTCGGTGGCTTGCTGACTGTGTTTGCCATCGCGGGCGGCGTCCGCCCTGGACCTCGACCGACCCTGCTGTTCGCGACGACGGCAGCCGGCGCCATCGTACTGGCGCTCGCGGCGGTCTGGGGGGCCTTCGGGCGCGGGCGATCGATGCTCGGTCGATCGACGTGGCGTCTAGTCGCACTGTCGCTCACGATTCCGGCGATGCTCTTCGCCTGGAAGCTCGGTTGGAGCACGCGCTTCGAACTCGTCGAGTGGTGGCCGGGCCGACCGGGCCTCCGCTGCTTGGGCTTGAGTCTGGCGATGGGCGTTACGCCGCTTGCGGCATTCGCCTTCTCGCGGCGGCGCAGTGACCCCGTCCACCCCGAGGCGCTCGGTCTCGCCCTTGGTGTCGCCGCAGGTGCTTGCGCGTGGTCGCTCGTCGATCTGTGGTGCCCGGTCGCCCACCCGGCGCACCTGCTCACGGGGCACGTCCTGCCGCTCGTGCTGCTCGCCGCCGCTGGCTGGGCGCTTGGGAGGACCGTCATCGCCGTTCGACGACGCTAGGGTCGTTCATCGCGCTGCGGGTGACGCTACCTCACGTAGATCGCCAGTCGGCTGCCCTTGTACTGGTCGTTCTGCCCATTGCAGTAGTCGAAACTCGCTCCGACGTAAGCGGCGGTCCCGTCCTTCCAGGCGTTGTTCGAATAGGCGCTCGCAAACGTGCTGGCCAATGGGTTCTTGCTCAGCGCAAAGATCGGCCCCGTGTGGGTGGCCGTTCCGAGGAAGACCGTGTTGGGGACGGACGCGACCGTCCCCTTGACGACCGTGCTGCTGATGTTCACCCAATCGCCCGGCGTCCCCTGGCCGAAGTAGGCGGCGACCGCTGGGATGAGCGGGAGCGTGATCATGGCGCTGCCACACTCGACGGCCAGCGCGTTCTCCGTTGCGGGCTGCGCGCCCAGCGGGATTGGGATACGACGCACGCAGCGAGTGACGGGATCGGGGCAGTCTCCGGCGTGACGGCCGCTGTCGAAGTGGTCGAAGTCGAACATGCCTCCATTTCGGCCGGCGAAGATCCGGGTCCAGCCACCACCCCCGTCCGTCATGTTGCAGTACGCCTCATACGGCGTCTGTTGACCGTCGCTGAGCCAGTACACCCCGTCTTGCGTCGCGCCGGCCTGGAGGTGCGCCAAGCATGAGGCCTTGGCGTCCGCTGGGGCGCCGATCGCGCTGAGGGTGGCCCGCTCGCGGTAGGCCAGGCCAGCCATCGCCTCGACGCTGGTGACACCGTTGCAGAAGTCGTAGGCGGCGTCGGAGAGCGTCGACGCGAAGGTGTAGATACCGCTGAAGCTCGACTTGGCCAGCGCGAAGCTCGGGCTCGCGCCGTCGCCAGTCCAGAGCGAGTCAGGGACCTGGCTCACGGTGCCCGACAGCACCGTCGAGGCCACGGGGACCCACTTTGACGACACGCCCGCTGCCAACAACTGTTCGACGGGTCGCGACATCGGGAAGCTCACGCTCGCACTGCCGCAGCTGACCAGGAGGTCGCCAGTCGACCCAGTCATTGGTATGCCGCCACGGCGGAGGCAGCGCGTCTCGGCGTGGGGACAGAGCCCCTGGTACTGTGGCGCGTCGAAGTGGTCGAAACGATCGGGAGACCCGTTCCGTCCCCGGAAGAGGAAGGTCCAGCCCCCGCCGTCGGTCGTCATGTCGCACGACGCCACGGTGGCGCCGCCTGGGTCGCTGAGCCAATAGGCGCCGCTGCCAAGCGAGGCGCCTGCGTCGAGGATCGCGCGGCACGAAGCGTAGGGCGACGTGGGCAGGTTCTTTGGCGCGACGGCGGCGGCCTCTCGAAAGTAGAGGCCATGGAGCGAGTCTCGGTCGAAGACGCCGACGCAGTGATCGAAGCTCGCCTCTTTCATTGAGGACGCAAACGTATAGATACCGCTGAACTGATTTTGGGTGAGCGCGAAGCTCGCAGTGGCGACATCCCCCGTAAACAGCCGATTCGGGAGGAGGCTGACGGTGCCCGCGATGGTGGTCGCTGTGACCGGGACCCAGCCGGCCGCCTTGCCGGTCGTGAGCCACTCGCGCACGGCCGTACCGAGCGGAAAACGGACCATGGCGTTGCCACACGAGACGCCGATCTCCGCGGCAGAGTCGCCGAGAAGGGCCGGGGCGCGGCGGACGCAGTTGGTGGCGGGATCGCTGCACGTACCGGCATAGAGCCCGGCGTCGAAGTGATCGCCGATCGACTCGCTGCCGTTCCGCCCCGCCAGGAGTCGGGTCCAGCCGCCGCCGTCGGTCGTCATGTCGCACGCAACCTGAAGGGGCGCAGCGAGCGGATCGGGACGGATCCAATACGTGCCGCTCGTGGTCGCGGCTCCGGCGTCGAGCAGCTCGCGGCAGGTTCGTGCAGTCGTGCCGGCGTCGTTGAGCGGAGCGGCGATGGGTCGCTCGCGATAGTAGATGCGGGCGAAGGAGACGCGATCGCTGACGCCATTGCAGAAATCGAAGCCGGTGTTGCCTTGACTCGACGCGAACGTGTAGATGCCACCATTGCCGTTCTGGGACAGCGCGTAGCTCGGAACCGTGACGTCCCCCGTCCACAGCCGATTGGGCAGCTTCCCGACCGTGCCTGCGATAGCGGTCGCCGTCACGGGCACAAGGCCCGCGGTCGTTCCGAGCTCGAGCCAGTCGCGCACCCGGTTAGTCAGCGGAAAGCGCACCATGGCGCTGCCACACGAGACGGCGAGATCCACGAGGCCTTGCTTCAGCGACGTAGGCGCCCGCCGCAGACACCGACCTGCGGGGTCGGCGCAGCGTTCGGTGTACAGGTCCGTATCGAGGTGCCCGAACGCGCCCTGGCTGCCGTTCTGATGCGAGACGAGCGCAGTCCAGCCGCCACCATCGGTGGTCATGTCACAGTAGGCCTGAACCACGGTGCCCGGCGCGGGTTGAATCCAATAGACGCCATCGCCGAGCGCGCTGCCAGCGTCGCGGATCGCGCGGCAGCTCGCGAGCGCGCCAGCGGCCGTGTTCAGCGCGACCGGTGTCGCCGATTCGCGGAAGGCCAACGTCAGCGTGCTGCTCTGGTCAGCAACGCCGTTGCAGTAGTCCCAGCTCCCCCCGCTGCTGGAACCCGACGCGAAGACATAGCTCGACGCAGACTTGTCCTTGCTGAGAATGAAGCTGCGAGTCGTTGCATTGCCGGTAAAGAACATCGTCGGGAGCAGCGCGACCTCGCCCTGGACGACGGTCGCGGAGATGGGCACCCAGTCGGACCGCGTGCCGGTCTGAGCCCACTGGCGCACGGCCTCGGTCATCGGGAACACGACGCTCGCGGCGCCACAGCTGACGAGCACCTCGGTGGCGCGCTCGTCGACGACCGGCGGCGCCCGCCGAAGACAGCGCGTCGCTGGATCGGGGCAGGTCTCGGCGAAGTCGGCCGCGTCGAGTTGCGCCGGGGCGTTCAATGACCCGTTGCGCGTCGTGATGAGCCGGGTCCAGCCGCCCCCGGCGGTCGTCATGTCGCAATACGTCAGCGCGGGCGCTGCGACGCCGTCGCCCAGCCAGTAGAGCCCGCTCCCGGCGGCAAGGCCCGCCTCCTGAATCCTGCGACACGTGGGCTTCGCCTGCGAGCTGAGGTTCTTGGGAGACTCCGAAGCCGGCTCACGGTAGTACCACCGGACGACGGAGGTCGTGTCCAGAACGCCGTTGCAGGAGTTGTAGTTGGCCTTAGTGGAAGACGACGCGAAGACCTTGTTCCCGGCAAGCTGACCTTGGCTGAGAATGAAGCCGGACTCACTGGCAGTGCCGGTCCAGAGCGTGTTCGGCGGCAGGGCGACGGAGCCCTCGAGCACCCTCGGGTTGGGCAGCGCAATCCAGCCGGCAGCGGCGCCGTTCGTGAGGTGGGCGCGTGCGGCGTTGGTGACCGCGAAAGCGACCTTGGTGGATCCACAGGTGAAGGCCATCTCGAACTCCCCCTGGGCCGCGGCCGCCGGCATGCGACGGACGAACGAACTCAAGGGATCGGTCTGCGTGCCAGTGTAGGAGCCCGCATCCAGGCTCTCGACGAAGTTGGCGCTGCCGTTCTTGCCGATGAAGACCGAGGTCCACCCTCCCCCATCGGTCGTCATGTCGCAGTAGACGGAGTAGGGCGCGCCGTCTCCTTCTTTCAGCCAGTAGACGCCGTCTCCTTTCGCGGAGCCCGACGCGAGGATCGCGCGACAGCTCGTGGCCGGGCTCACCAGGCTTCCGAGCTGGCAGGCACCGCAGGGGCCACCACAGTCGACGTCGAGCTCGCCCTGGTTCTTGATGCCGTCGACGCACGAGCAGCTCGGCGTGAACACACAGCCGGTCGCAGGGTTGCAGGAGTCGGCCGTGCACGGGTCCTGATCGTCGCAGACGATGGCAGGCCCAAGCTGGCACGCGCCGTTCGTGCAACTGCCGGCAGTGTGGCACTCGTCCGCCGCGGTGCACACGCGTGGAAGATTTACCACACACTGCCCCTGCTGACAGTGCGACGTGATGGTACAGCCGTCACCATCGACGCATGACAGGCCGTCGGGACGGTACGTCGGAGTTTGACAGCCGCCCTTGTTGGACAAGCAGGAGTAACTCAGACAGGGGTCCGTGCCACAGACGTTCGTGACGCCCTGCCCACATACGCCGCCAGAACACGTCTCGCCAGTAGTGCACGGGTTGCCATCGTCGCAGCCAGAGCCATCGCCCAGAGCCGTGGTCTGGCACACACCTGTTCCCGGGTCACAGACGCCAGATTGGTAGCAGGCATTCAGTGGCTGACAGACGATCGCGTCGGAGCTCGCGCAGCCGCCGTGGACGGTGAACGCCGCATAGTCACCGTAGAGGTCCCCGCTCTGGATCCCGAGCGACCGGAGAGCGATGGACGCGCCCTGAGCCTCGAGCACCGCGAGCGAGAGGCCGCCACCTCTGACGACGAGGATGCGTCCGCCGAGGTCCGCGAAGTCGCGCGCGGGCCGGTACTCGAGCTGATTATAGTTACGCAGTCGTCGTACGTAGGCAGCGTCGATGCCGCCGCCGCCGCACGGTGCATCCGGGATGGTAAACATGGTCCTTGCGGACCCTGTAGAGGCGCTCATCGTCATGACCAGGCTCACCTGGCCCGACTCGTTCATCGCGTAGAGCTTACTCGCCCACTCGACAATGACGTGGCCACCGTGGCTCCCGAACGACTGCGGGGCGACCGCCGGACGCCCAGCCGGCACCGTGTTCCCCGGGGCCTGACCGAGCGACCCGATGACCGTCGCCGTACCATTGGCATCCACGGCCCAGACCGTGGGCGAGACGGGATCCCTGGTGACGACGATGAGGCGGTGACCGAATAGTCCAACCTGATCGAAGGTCACATATCCGGCGTTGGCAATGGTCGCGAGCAAGGAAATCGTGAAGTCAGGCTTGAGGCGGTACAGGCCGTGCGTCAGGCTGATGGCGACCTCATCGACCGCGAATCCCCCGAAACCAGGTGACGTCGCCAGCCCATAGAGCTTTGTCGATCCCGTACCGCCAAACTCGGTGTAGAGATAAAGCTCACTCAGCTTCCCCCACCGACCCAGCGCTCGAAGGCTTACAAACGACGAACTGAGATAATCTGCGACCGTGTCTTTGCTTCTCAGTGCCAGCTGCGCCGTCGTAATCGATGGCACGACCGCGGTGCCTGGCGCAAAGCCACGACACACGCCCCCTTGGCAGTTGGACTGAGGCGTACACAGCGCGCCGTCGTCGCAGGGGGTGCCGTCGAGCGCGAACGTGCCGGCGCACGCGCCGCCGACGCAGGCGTCGCTGGTCGTACAATCGTCACCATCGTCGCAAGGCGCGGCGTTGTCGGCGTGCGTGCACCCGGTTCCCGGCGCGCAGCCGTCGTCCGTACAGGGCTCCCCGTCGTCACAGTCACGCGAGGCGCCAACGCATGCACCGCCCTCGCAGGCGTCGTTCGTAGTGCACACATTGCCATCGTTGCACGACCCCGGGGCCGCGTCGTGGCGGCAGCCCATAAATGGCGTGCACGAGTCCGCAGTACACGAGTTACCGTCGTTGCAGGGCTTCGGCGTGCCGGGCACGCAGACCTTGTTCTGGCAGGTGTCGTTCTGAGTACACACATCCCCATCATCGCATCCACCGCTCTTGGCCGGATGAGTGCAGTTCCCGGCGCCGCCGCACACGTCGTCGGTGCACGGGTTGCCGTCGCCACAGTCCTTGGGCTTGCCTTTGCACTTACCGCGAGCGCACGCATCGTCGAGGGTGCACGCGTCGCCGTCGGAGCAGGTGCCGGACTGGGCCCGAAAGGCGCAACCGGTCTTCGCGCGGCAGAGGTTCTCCGTGCATGGGTTCTGGTCGTCACAGACCACATTGGCGCGAAGACAGCCGGTGAGCGGGTCACAGCCAAGCTCAGTGGTGCACGCGTTCTTGTCGTCGCACGACTTGGGCTGCCCGACGCAGAGCCCGCTCTGGCACCGATCGCTGCGGGTACAGGCGTTCCCGTCGTTGCACGCGCCGGTGGCGTGCGGATGGGTGCACTGGCCTCCCGAGCAGACGTCTTGCGTGCAGGCGTTGCCGTCGGCGCAGTCGGCGTTGCTCGTGCAGCTCTCGGCACGGGCGAGCGACGGCGTGAGACCGGCGCTGACGACGATGACACTGAGCGCCACCCGCGCCCAATTGCGAGACTGGGAGCTCATGGGCACACCTCCTGGTGATCGGCGCAGCAGTCGCCGCGCGTGACGCACTCGGCGTCGCATTGACAGGTCGCGCCGGCCGCGAGGTCGGTACAGCCGCGGTCGAGGCAGCTCTGCGAGCGACAGAGGCCGTCGGTCGCGCAGTCGAGCGAGGCGGCGCACGCGCAGGTCCCGCCACAGCCGTCGCCTCCGCACGTGAGGCCACCGCAGGCGAGCGCGCACTTGCAGGTGGCGTCGAAGTCGGCGCAGCAGTCGCCATTCGTGAGGCACTCGGGGTCACACTGGCAGCTCGCGCCGCTCGTGAAGTCGCCGCAGCCGCGCAGCGCACAGGTGGTCGCGACGCAGAGCTCGGCTGCCGAGCAAGACAGGCCGGCGGCGCACGCGCAGGCTGTACCGCAGCCGTCGTCGCCGCACTTCGCGCCGTCGCAGGCGGGCACACAGGGGCAAGCCGTCGCGTGGTCGGCGCAGCAGTCGCCGCGATCGACGCACGCCGCGTCGCACTGGCAGCTCGCGTCCACCGTGAGGTCGGCGCAGCCGCGCACGACGCACGAGGTCGAGACGCACGCGCCGTTGGCTCCGCACGCGGTCCCGGCGGCGCAGTCGCAGGTCGCTCCGCAGCCGTCGTCGCCGCAGCTCTTGCCGTCACAGTTCGGCTTGCAGCCGCAGGTCTCCGCGTAGTCCACGCAACAGTCGCCGGTCGGGCCACAGGCGGCGTCGCATTGGCAGGTCGCGCCCGCGAGGGTCGTGCCGCAGCCGCGCACCGCGCAGGACGTGGAGAGGCAGAGCTCATCGGCACCGCAGGCGGTCCCGGGACCGCAGTCGCAGGGGGCGCCGCAGCCGTCGTCTCCACAGGCCGTGCCGTCGCACTGCGGCTTGCACGCGCACAGCGCCGCAAAGTCGGCGCAGCAGTCGCTCGTCGCCACGCACTCGGCGTCGCACTGGCAGGCGGCCGCCGCGTCATAGTCGCCGCAGCCGCGCTCTGCGCACGTGTCTGAGATGCAGTCTCCGTCCGGCCCGCACGATGTCCCGGACGGACAGGAGCACAGGCCGCCGCAGCCGTCGTCGAGGCAGGCGCTCCCATCGCACTGGGGAGCGCAGACGCAGCCCTGGGCGGAGTCGGCGCACACCGCGCAGCGGTCGGCGCAGCAGTCTTTGCGCGTGACGCACGCGTCGTCGCACTGGCAGGCGTCCGCCACGTCGAGGTCGCCACAGCGCAGCGCGCACGACTGCGCCCCCGTCGCGATGCAGGCTGCGGGGGCCTGCGCTGGGCAGGCAGTGCAGATGTCGTCGCAGCAGTCGCCCTCTGTCGCGCAGTCGACGTCGCACTGGCACGGCGCCGCCGCATCATACGCGCCGCAGTGGTCGACGCAGCTATCGGGGCCAACGGTGGCGACGCACTGACCCGCGTCGGTACAGGCCTGCCCCACCGCGCACGTGCCGCACGCACCGCCACAGCCGTCGGCGCCGCAGCCCTTGTTGGCGCAGGCGGGCACACAGCCCGAGTCGGCGTCGGGAGCGGACAGGTCACCGGCCGCATCCAGCAGAGACTCGACCTCGGGCGCCGCGTCCACGGCGTCGCCCCCGAGCGTGTCGAGTGGAGCCGTCGCGTCGACGTCGTTGGGCGAGTGCCCCGAATCAAGCGGCGGTGTCACGTCCTCGGTGAGCGTATCGGTCATGCCAGGTCCCACGTCGGCGTCCGCCCCAGACGTACCGCCCGCATCCGAGACGGTCGCAGCGTCCGTCGCAGCGTCCGCCGCAACGTCACCGGCAGTGCCGTCCACCTGTGCCGGGGTGACGTCGGGCGCGGCGGAGCTGCACGCTAGACCACAGGCCGTCGTCGCGGCGACCCACAGGCACCCGAGGAGACGACGTGCAGATCGAGGGGAGGCGCAGAAGTGCCGAGGAATGGGCATTTTCGGAAGGTACGTGGGCGGCCTGGCCGACGTCAACCCGACCGGCATCGAACGAGCACCCCTCGTGACGGCGGGAACGAACGCCCGACCGGTTGCGAGGCCGTCGCGTTGCCGCTACGGTCCCGCCATGCCTCGCGCTGCACTCGCTCTCCTGGTCGCGGCCGTGCTGGGCTCGATGTTGTTGGCAACCGCCGTACGGGCTTCGGACGGCGCGTGCGTGGACAGCCCCGGCGTGCGCATCTTCGTCTCGCCGCGCGCACCGCAGCCGGGGCAGCGCCTCCGAGTCCTCGTCACGAGCGACGGGGCGCAGAGCGCGCCGGTCATCGTGGCGACCTCCCCCGACGGCAGGTCACAGACGGTCACGCCACGACGCTACGGCGTCGGCCCCTTCGGATTCGTCGCGGAGACAACGACGGCCACCGCGGGTCCGTGGCGCATGGAGCTCGCCAGCGCCACGACGCAGGCACCTCGCGCCATCGCCTGCCGCACGGTGCACGTCGGAGTCAGACTCCCCAGCGTGAAGCGTGCGCTCTGGGCGCGGGACACCGAGAATCTGTACAGTCTGTGGATCGAGCACCTCTTCGCTGCGCCCGAAGACGTCGACGTCAGCTGGCGGCCGCTGCATGACGTGCTTCGAGACGACAAGCGCAACCTGCTCTTCGGTCACCTTGGCCTCGACGAGGACGCGCGGCTCGTGCTCCGGCCCGACTGTGCAGATCTGTCCTATGAGCTACGGGCGTACTTCGCATGGAAGCTCGGACTCCCGTTCGGCTATCGGACCTGCACGCGTGGCAACGCGAGCCGCTCGCCGACGTGCGGCGAGCTCAACGGCATACGGCTGCCCAATCATCGGCGGTCCGCGATTCGGGAGTTCGAGACCTATGTGCGCGGAGAGGTCGCGCGCGAGGCCCACTCGGGGAGCGGCAGGACGGCGCTGGAGACCGACCACTCAGATTACTACCCGGTGGCGCTGACGCAGGCGAGCCTGCGCCCGGGGACCATCTACGCCGACCCGTACGGTCATGTGCTCATGCTGAGCCAGTGGGTGCCTCCGTCGGCGGATCGCCCGGGGATCCTGTTTGCCGTGGACGCTCAGCCGGATCAGACCGTCGGTCGACGTCGGTTCTGGGCAGGCTCGTTCCTGTTTCCCGAGGACGGCGCGGTCGCCGGCGCAGGTTTCAAGCGCTTCCGGCCCATTCGGGCCATGGGACCGAACCGCTTTCGGGCGCTGAGCAACCGGGAGCTCGCGACCCACGCGGACTATGGCGACTTCTCACTCGACCAGGGCAAGCTTGGCAAGCAGGGCTTCTATGACACGATGGACGCGCTCATCAACCCCGGAGTACGTCCACCCGAGCGTGCGCTCGTGGCACTGATGGACGCGTTGACCGCGGAGGTGCAGCGACGGGTGTCGGCCGTCGACAATGGCGAGGAGTGGAAGCGCAAGAACCCGCGCGCGACCGCGACCATGCCGGTGGGCGCCGCGATCTTTCAGACCGCCGGGCCGTGGGAGGACTACGCCTCGCCGTCGCGCGACCTGCGCCTGCTGATCGCGCTCACGGTCGTCTTGGACTTTCCCAATCGAGTTCGGCGGCAGCCGCAGCGCTTTCAGCTCGCGCCGGGGACGTCCCCCGAGGCAGCAGCCAGCGCCATCGAGGCGCTCATCGCGGCCAACGCAGCGCGTCGCACGTTTGCCTACACGCGCTCGGACGGTAGCGCACAGACGCTGACGGTCGCCGACGTCATTGCGCGGCAGAAGGCGCTGGAGGTCGCGTACAACCCCAACGACTGCCCCGAGGTCCGCTGGGGTGCACCCGCGGGCTCGGCCGAGCTCGCGACGTGCAAACGCCGCGCACCACGCGATCAACAGGTGAAGATGGCGGCCTATCGCGCATGGTTCGCGCGTCGCCAGCGTCCGACGCGATGACGATCGGTGGCGCTGTTATCAGGTGCTGGTGCGGACGGCGCGGATCGCGCGGCCCGCGCTCTCCATGAAGCGCTGATCCTTGTACGCCATCCTGCCGTTGACGTAGACCGCGTCAATCCCCTGAGAGTACTGGTTCGGGTTCTCGACGGTCGCGGGACTCGACACCTTGGCCGGGTCGAAGACGGTCAGATCCGCCCACGCGCCGTCTTCGATGCGACCCCGCCCGTCGAGATTCGGGCGCAGCAAGGCGCACGGCCCCTCCGTCAGCTTCCACAGCATCGCCTCGAGGCCGAGCCCCGTGCGTTGCGCCCGCTGGAGTGCCGTCGCGAAGCAGCCGGCGCCGCGGGGATGGCTATTGGCGTGCCGGGCGTACTCGATGCCGCCATCGCTTCCGACGAGGCAAAACTCCTCCTTGAGCGCCAGATCGACCGTGCGATCGAGCGGCATCGAGCCCTCGGGGACGGCGACCAGGAGCCCATGGCGGCCACGGTACCTGGCAAACTTGGCCGCGGTGAGTCGCTCTCCCGTACCGACGACCGTCAGGTCATCGTAGTCGAGGCCGTAGCGCTCCTGCCACCCACGCGCGAAGCGCGTCGACGCCAAGTAGGTCGCCCAGCGCGAGTACGGGTAGACGCAGCACGTGATCTCGAGCCCCTCGGCTCGCGCGGCGCGAATCAGGTCCAGCGCCTTCTCCATGGCAAATGTGCCACCGGTGGAGTGGAGGTGGGAGATGTGCACTCGCGCCCGCGTCTGTCGCGCGAGGGCGATGGCCTCGGTGACGCCGTCGAGCTCTCGCGCCCGGTCGCTGTGTCGCAGGTGCAGGAAGAAGGGCCGGTCGTACTCGCGGGCGAGCTGCGCGTAGGCGACGAGCTCCTCGAATGGCGTCGGCTGATACTCGATGCTGTGCGACACCGCCAAGGCACCGGCCTCGAGGCAGGCGCGCGCCTCCCGCACGCGTCCGGAGAGGCTGTAGTGGCGGCCACGGATGAGCATGAGCTTGGTCGAGGCGCCGTAGTTGACGAGCTGGCGCCGCTGCGCCAACGCGGCGTAGTACCAGCGCGCGTTGCCGGTACCTCCATGCAGCTCGAGCGCCGTCGAGACTCCGTCGGAGATCTTGTACTTCTGAAAGGTCGACAGGACGCCGCGGGAGTTGTCGGCGAGGATGTCGATGAACCCCGGGCTGATGATCTTCCCGGTGGCGTCCACGACCTCATCGCCTTCGGTGGCATCGAGCACGATGCGACCGGCCTCGTTGATGCCCACGTCGCGCGGTTGCAGGGACCGGCCGATGAAGACGCGCCCGCCGCGAAGCAGCGTGGGGACCCTCCGCGCGCTGCCGGCCATGAGCTTGGCGAGGAAAGGCGCGACGAAGAGCTGGTTGAGGAAATCTCGGCGGGGGATCAGCACGCTCACTCCGTGACCCGAGTCACCGCGCGATGGTCGCGGCGCCCTCCCGGTGCGTCAAGTTTCGCGCTCGAATCGCCCACCCGCACGAGCGGTGGCGACCCCGTCGAGCTTCTGGAAGCGCCGCCAATCGATGGTAGGTACGGCCTTGGGCCCTCGACGCAGTCGGGGACACGAACGTAAAGCAACGAACGGAGAATTTGCCATGGACCCAAGATTCGCGAAGTCCCCGAGCGTGCTGTTGGCAGCGCTGGCCATCGCCTCGTGTCGCAGTGAGACGCCGCCCCCGAGTGACTCCGGCGGCACCGGGACCGGCAGCGACTCCGGCTCCGGCACTGGCTCGGGCGCGGATGGCAGCACCGGCGGGGGCTCGACGGGCGGCGCATTTTCTTTGAACGACGTTCACATCAACCTCATCAGCGCGCCCGATGAGCTCAAGAAGCGACCGCTCACCATCATGTTCGGCTGGAAGGGTTGCCCCGTGGCGGATTGCGCCACCGCGGAGGTGCTGATCAACGGCGAGTCCATTGGCAAGGTGTCGGATCTCGGCTCCACAGGTGTCGCCATGGCGCCGGCGATCGAGGCCTCCATCGTGGCGAAGCTGCGCCCCAACCAAGACCATGTGTTGAAGCTCAGCGTCGCAGGACAGAGCACCGAGCTCACGATGCGGTGCCCCAAGCGCCCGGAGCTCACCGCGCCGACGGGCCCCATCGCCAGCCGTCCCGTGCAGGTCGCCTGGTCGCCTCTTGACGGCGTCGCCGCGAACTCGGGCGACACGCTGGCCGAGAGCTCGTGCAGCGTCGCGGTCCTCTCGTTCGGACCGGTGGTCGGCCTCGGGCTGCTCTCCAGCAAGCAAGTCAAGGCCACCGACACGACCGTGACCATGACCGTTCCGCCGAAGACGGACGCGCCCTTGGCTGACTCGCTGGTCCTGTCGATCAGCGCCGCGGGCACCGTCGCCCGAACGCCCCAGGGCGGCGAAGGTTCGTGCAACCAGACAATATACAGCAAATTTGACTGGAAGTAGGTCGGCCGGAAGGGCATTCACAGGCCGTCGTGGCCCGACGCTCCGCGCGATTGCGTCGCGACGTGTGGCCACGCAAGATGCGCAGATGCGAGCACCCATACTGGCAGGAGTCATCACGACGGGGCTCATTCTGGGCTGCACGACCGATACGGGCACCAGCGGAGGCGTGGCAACCACCGGAGACGTGGCGGCGGCGGACGGAGGAGCTCTCGCTGAGACGCTCTCGCTAAGCGACGTCCAACGGGAGCTCCCGTTGGCGCCGAGCGACGCGAGCGCCGACACCCGAGAGGCGAGCGAGCTCGCCAGCGCAGACCTCGGTCCCGACGCCACCGAGCCCGGAGACGCCGTGCTCGGAGACACCGCGCTCGGAGACGCCTCGGACACGCCCGCGACGACCGAGCTTGTGGAGCCGAAGGACGTGGCCGGCGACTCCGATGCGACCTCAGCCATGTCCACGCCAGCGCTGGTACGGCTCGAACCGCCCGGGACGACCGCGGCCAAAGGCGCGACCGTCACCCTCGCGTGGACCGCGACAGGTGCGACGAGCTGCGGCGTGGCGGTCGACGGTACGGCGGCGGGGACAGGAACCCAAGGCAAGGTCGACGTGACCGTCGTCAACCTCCATCGTGTGGTCGTCACTTGCGAGCCCGAAGGTGCGGGCGCCATCGCTGCCGCAACGATCGCACGCGCCTGCGAGGGGAAGACGGTCGTCAAGGGGCTCCTCGGTTTGGGCGGGAGCCCGACCGACGGCTTGGGAAACGCGCTGCCGGAGAGCGATACGTGTCTCGAGATCGAGGGCGACGCCACGACCGCGGACCTGGAGCCCGCGCTGGTCGCCCGCATCACGCGCGTGACGGGAGCACTCACACTGTTTCACGGCGGGGACAACGGCCTCGACTTCGTGGCGCTCACGTCCGTGGGCAAGTTCCTCCCCGACTACCAGAACGGCGCCTTCCCTCCGGGCGTGGAGGGCGTGAACTTCGAGTACTTGTCCTTTCCAGTGCTTCAGGACCTCGGGACGTTTCCAGCGCTCCTGCACGGCGGTCGCGCGGCGTTCCCCAAGCTGACGAGCGGCGGCATCTACGCCGTCGGCTCGGTCGAGACGTTCGACCTCCCGCCAGGCGCAACCCTCACCTCCTTCACCTACCGCGGGTCCACCCTGGATCTCGCCCCCCGCTTCTCCGCCGGGCCCCTCGCCGGCGTCACGGGAGACGTGGTCATTCGCGACAACAAGAACCTGCCGGCAGCGCAGGTCACCGCCCTAGTCACCGCGCTCGGGACCATCGGCGGAAAGCTGACGGTGTGCGGCAACCTGGGAGAGCCCGAGTGTAGCGAATGAGGAGATCGGATGCCGGAACGCCGTGGCGACTCGTTCGGCGTCGCGCGGTCGCGGCGATTGGCACCATCGCCCTAATCACGTCCGCAGGGACCGCGAGCGGCTGCCGCGGCGAGGAGAGCGCGCCTCAGGCCACTCGAATGGACACCGTTGACGATGCCCCCCCGGGCTCGCTCAATGGGGAGCGACCGCTGGCGCTCGACGACCTCACTGGACGTTTTCCGCCAGACGTGGAGCGCGTCAACGGCGTGTCGACCGTCGACTATGACGTCGACGGCTGGCCGGATCTCACGCTCGGCGCCCTCAGCGGTCCGGTGCTGCTGCGAAACCGACGCAACGGGACGTTCGAGCCCGACACGCAGCGCGCTGGGCTGGTCCTGCCCAACCTGGTCGCGACCGCGGCCCCGGTCTGGTTCGACATGGACGACGACGGGGACCTCGACCTCTTCTTCGCCGTGATGTAGCGGCCGTGTCGGCTCGTTCGCCATCGCGGCGGGGTGACGTTGGTCGATGAATCGGTCGAGTCGGGGTTCAACGACATCCCGTTGGCCAATGGCGCCGCGGCCGGCGACATCGACGGCGACGGCGACCTGGATCTCCTGTTGGCCACCATCGGCTCAAGCGCGAGGGCGGGAGCTGCTGCATGGCGACGATGGCCGCGTGCGAGGGACCCGAGCCCGTCTGTCCGAGCGAGGTGAGCGACCGAACGACCGAGTGCGCGGCGGTCTGCGCGCAGCTCCTCTCCTGCGCCAGCGCGCTGGGCTCTGAGCGCGTCCCGAAGTCCGTGGCCGAGTGCCGCGACGAGTGCGCGAGTGATCCGCCGACACCCGACTGGTCGCGCTGCGTGCGACAGGCTCCGGCGTGTCCGGCGGTGGCGATGTGCCTGTCGATGCCGTGATGTGAAGTCTCGTGCATCGCTGTGCGTATGGAGGCCGTCCCCGCGACCGCTGTCGCAGGCACCCGCTACGACGAGCGGCAGATGCGGATGCTCGACAGCGAGCGCTAGAAGTCGGGGAACCACCGCCAGTCCAGCCCCCTCGCGGGACTACGGGAGCGCGTCGAGCGTCGCGTGAACGAGGCCGTACCGGCCCGTCGGGAGCCACACGTCGTTCCCGGAGGTCGCGATGTCGTAGACCCAACCCTGGGTCGGGATGTAGCGGTCGAAGCGCGGGCGCGTGGCGTCGCTCACGTCCCAGACCTGCTGCAACGCGACGCAACAGACCCGGCTAGCGGCCGTTCATGACGACCTTGCGACAGATGTCGCGCAAGGCGGCCGCGTCGCCCTCGGTGACGGCCTCCGGGCGCCACGTGACGGTCGCGGGCTCGACAGCGAACAGCGTGGCCGCAAAGACGCAAGCCGTAAGGTAGGTGCCGTTCTCAGAGGGATGCGAGCCGTCGGCCTGATAGAGGTCGATGGCCGGATGGGCTGCAATGGCGGACATCCACGCGTCGCCGACCTTGACCCGCACGCCGCCATGGGCGTCGGCTGCCGCCTGGTAGGCCACCTGCAGCTTGGCCGCAAACGCTGCGGGGGTCCCGCCGAAGACCGGGTTCTGGTACTCGCTGCTGCCCACCTTGCGCGGCCACGTCGTGTAGAACGCGCGCGTCGCCGACTTCGGCACCTTGTCGGCGAGCGCTTTGGCGCCCATCGCGAAGCTCTCGGGGCTGTCGACGGGCTCCAGCGACTGCCCTTGGAGGACGACGTGCGTCCAGCCGCCTTTGTCGAGCGCTTGGGTGACCTTGGACCAAGAGGCGAGCCCGGAGAGGGTCACGCCGCCCTGCGTCACCGAGTCCGTCTCGATCACTGCGCCGCCGTTGGTCGCAAAGGCCGCGACCTTGCCGGGAAGGTCGTTGACGTACGTGTAGCTGTTGCCGAGAAAGAGCGCGCGGAACGGCGTCACGTCCACGGCGCTATCGGCGTCAGCGTCGGCGTCGGCCACGGTGGCCACGTCCGCGGTGACCTCGAGGCTCGTGTCCGGCGCGTCGAGCGGAGCGCCGGCGTCGACGGAATCCGGCACTTGGCTGGTGTCGGCGGCGGTGTCGGCGGCGGTGTCGGCGGCAACCGTGGTCGCGGGCGCATCCGAGGCGGGACACCCCAGCAGTGTCACGGCGAGCGCGAATGCACTCGCGAGGGTCGGAAGGGGCTGGGTCATGGGTCGGTGCTCCCGAGTCAGGGCGTCGTCTCGCGAAGGCTCGTGCCCACGCGTCTCACGTCCTTCAGTAGATGTCGAGGTGGCCGAGCGGCACCACGGGACTGACGGTCACCACGAGGGGCTGGCGCGTCACGTCGATGGAGTAGACCACATAGAAGGAGTCATGGGGGAGGCGCAGAACCGGGACGGGGCGACCGGAGGCGTCGGTGGCAGCCACGCGGATGTCGAACATCTGGTCAGGGGAGCCCTTGGGTTCGGGGTTGTCGAAGCTGGCGATGAGCGTGAGTGGGGCGTCGCCCTCGACGCGCGGGAGGTGCAGCGTGAGCGGCTCTCCCGGCGGCCCGCAAGCCTCCGGTTCGGGGGGTGCTGCGAGCCCGACGGCGTCCAGCGCTGTGGCGTAGCGCGCCCGAAGATACGGCAGCGTGACGGGGCAATGCCGCCCTCTAGAGCGCGCCTGAATCGCTGCGTAGTCGAGGCGCGGACGAAAGGAGAGCACCTCCAGACTGCTGGTGTCGTCCTGCGGGACGGCGAAGAGGCGCTCCAGGCGGGTCGTCGCGGGTCGCGGGAACTCTGGAGGGAAGATGGCGAGGTGAATGCCCGGCGCTCCATCACCGCGAAAGCCCAGGCTTCGGCTCCAGTAGCGGACGGGGAAGTTGCTCGAGAAGACCGGTCCATGGACCCGCGTGAGGAGATCGGTCGCGCTCCACGGCCGCGACTCTGCGAGGACACTAAACGCGGACTGGAGCGGCTGAAGCAGCACGAGCGAGCCGGGCAGGTGATGGTGATGACCCTGGTCACCGGCGTCGCTCGCTTCCGACTCGTCGGGGGCATGGGGGCCGAGGCTGGCCAGGAGCCCCCACGCGACGATGGCGCTGACGGCGATGCTCGCCGCCACCCGGGGCCGAGAGCGGGCCCGGCGCTGGAGCCACGCAACCGCGTCGTGCAACCCGATTCCCATCACCAGCACGGTGACGATGACCAGTCCCGTCATGTAGCGCGCGTCGAAGCACCACGCGTTGAAGATCGTCGCCGTGGCCACGCATGCGGCGAGCATCGCGGCGACGACGACGGTATAGGCGCCATGGTCACGGAAGGCCGAACGGCCGCGGCGCAGGGCGCCGAGTGCTGCGAAGAGGACGAGGGTCCCCGTCACGGCGCTCGGACCGGACGCCCCGTCGTTGATCGAGAGCAACTCGACGACTCCGCGCAACGTGCCCAGCAGGTCGACGCGGTGAGCCTCGGACGACCCCAGCGGAGGGAGCGTCTGTGTGTCGAGCGAGGCCAGTAGAAGGACGTGGTCGATGGTCAGCCAGGCGCTCACGGCAGCCGCGAGCCCCTCCGCCCCGGGCGCGGCCCGCCACCCATCGCGCCACCAATGAACGATCTGTGTGAGGCCGAGCGCGACGGCAAAAGGAGCCGCCGAGGCGTGCGTATGGAGC
The DNA here is from genome assembly GCA_005776585.1 of Pseudomonadota bacterium. GTDB lineage: Bacteria > Myxococcota_A > UBA9042 > SXOX01. The sequence continues at coordinate 25,509 of SXOX01000162.1, forward strand.
ATGAGCGTCTGTACCAGCCAGGCGCACACGAGCGTCCAGCCGCGCGCCGGTGGCGTGATGCGTTGAAGCCCTCCCCACACCAGCCAGAACCAGGCCATGACGAGCCCCGGCATGAGTCCGTTGTGCCAGACAGGGACAAAGATGCGCTCGAAGTAGGTACCGCTGACAAGAATCGCGGTCAGGGCCACGGCTAGCGTGCGTGAGGAGAGCCGGCGAAGCACGTCGGCCAACGCCAGAAGGCCGAGCGCGGAGGTGACGACGTGCAGCCAGTGGACGCTGAGCGGGCCCGGCGCAATGGCCTGGGCCAGGGCCGCGACGTAGTAGTAGCCGGGGCCGAGACTGACATTGGTCGGAAAGACCCCTGGACCGTAGTCGGGGAGGACTCCGTAGTGTACGAGCGCGTGGACGCGCAGGAGATCCCGGGTGGTATCGGGACACCCGTCGAGTCGACCAGCGAAAGTGACGCCGTACGTCCAGATGAACCAGGCGAGCAGCGCGACGAGCGCGCCCACGTAGGCGATGCGCGCCGCGCGACTACTGGCTGGCACTACGCTGTCTTCCAAGCCGTTCCATCCGCAAGTGCTGCCACGTCGCGCAACCTACGTTTGCCCGCCGTCGACCGTCAAGCGCCACGATGACCGTCGTCGCGCGCCAGCCACGGGCGACGGCGCCGCTGCGCACCCCGCGCCTTGCGGTCGAGCAGGCGGGCGTGTAGTTGTTGACGGGGTCCGTGAGGACGTGAAGGAATGGCATGCTCCGTCGCTTCTTGGTCGTCTCCACCCTGCTGACCGGAATGGCGCGCTGCTCATTCGCGCCGGGCCACCCCCCGACTGCGCCAACGGATGCGGGGCCCATGCCAGACACCGAGAGCGACGACGCCATAGACGACGCCGACCCGGAGGCGCCGGTACGGACGCCGCTGAGCCTGCCCCCTGGGCCGCCGTACACCCACGCGAAGCACGCGCGACCGATCTACGCGCACTATTGCGGCGGCTGCCACACGGCGGATGAGACCGAGGGCCGCTGCGACGGCGCCACGTGCTTCGTCGGCAGGGCGGACCTGCTCGCTCAGCCCGGGTGCTGCTCCGAGGGTAACGGCTTTGCGACCTGCGGAGGGAAGGCCTCGGTCGTGCCGGGAACGACCCTCGCCCACTGCACGCTGCGCCGCATTCGCGACACGATCACGTCGACTCAGACGGGCAGCGGCCCGCTGTTGCTCGATCGCGGCGGACCGATCCTCGTCGACGAAGAGCATGTCGCGATCCTCGATGCGTGGGTCGCGGCAGGGCAGCCGCAATGACCCGCAGCGACGCGGACGCCTCTGACCCACCGAGGCCGGTCTACGCGGTCAGAACACCTCGAGCTGAGTGAAGTCCCCTTCACACGCGGCGTCGTTACACGACGCCCAGCGCTCGAGCGAACCCGACCGGAGGTCGCGCGGCAACCACGCGATGCAGTGGCGCAGGGCCTCGGACCGCGCGAACGTCGGTGACGGACCGCCGTCTCCGTTTCGAGACTGGTCGGCGATGGCCTTGAGTTGCCCCAACAGGCACTGACTGGTGATGGCGAGCCCCTGCACGCAGACCGCGTCGGCAAAGCACGCCTTGATGTCGGCCGTGCACTGCTTGCGCGCCGAAAGGCACAGCGCCGCGTTACGACAGTAGTCCCCCTCGGGCTGCCCCTGCGGTCCGTCAATGTAGCTCTCCCGAGAGCAGACGAAGCCGGCCGGGCAGTCGTAGTCGTGACAGAACGCGACACACCGCTTGTCCGAAGGGTGCGCGTTCGTGCCCTCGGCCCATGGAATGCACCCCGCGCTCAGTGCGCACTCTGCGCCGCCGAAGCACGGCTCCCCCGGCAAGGTCGCGCCACCCCGAGAGCAGGCGCCAGCGACGCACTGCATCGCCGGAGGGCACGCGACACCGGCGCAGAGATCGTTCGAGACGCCCGGCTCGGGCGCGTGGATCGTGTTGCAGACGCCGCCGGCGGGCCAGTCGCAGTCGTCGCCGAGGTGCGCGCCGTGGTAGGTGCAGTCCGCGTGCGAGTGGCACGGCATCGTCTTGCAGGACGGGTCGGTGATGCCGTCACCGTCGTCGTCGAGGAAATTGCATGGCTCGCGCGACGGTGTGCACGGCGGCAGCGCGGACTCGCGTGTCCGGCGGCCCATCTTGGGCGTCCAGCACAAGACGTCCGACCCGGGCAGGTGCGGCTCCCACGGCGCGGGCTCGACCTGAGCCCCCGGGGCAGCCGCGTCCACGACCTCGTCGATGGCGGTCGATCGGCACCCGAGGACACCCACGAAGACGGCGATGAGGGGGAGGGGAAGAGGGAAGGGGCGGAGCACGCGGGGCCTCCTGCGGTGCGGCGCGTGGCTCAGCGCGGCCACTGCGAAGACGGTACGCATTGTGCAGCGCGAGGTCAACGCCCTTCGAAGAACGAGAGGCGCGACGTGACCGATGAGTTGCAGTCGGGGTGGCCCTTGGCTACGCTCACCTGACGGAGCACGAGCGAACGCGCGACGGATGCGCGCGCTTGCGTCGCGTGAACGCTCCCCTCGAGGACGAGGAACGATGCCTGCACGAGTTACCCGGTCCCTTTTGTTCTCCCTGTGCTTGAGCGGCTGCACCACGAAGGAGACGACGGTCTACGTGACGGTCGGTCCCGCGGACGCAAGCGACGCGCTGCAATCGAGCAAGAGTGAAGTCGACGTCGGTGGCAAGCAGGACACCACGCCGGCCAAGGATGGCGTGCAGGCAAACGACCTGTCCCCGAACAAGCCCGACTCGGACTCGGGACCGTCGCAGGACCAGGGCAGCAGCGATCCCGGGCCGGGGGACGACCTCGCCGATGGCCCGGTCCTCCCGGACGGAGGTCCGACAGACGATGTGCACAAGCCCCCGCCGAAGGACGGGGGCGGTTTCGATACCTCGATCCCTGCGGGCGAATGCTGGAAGCCGGCCGGCGCGCCCATGGGCATCGACTGCGCGGCGTTCTGCGCCGCGGCGAAGAAGTGCGCCGTCGACACGGAGTGCGAGAGCGGCTGCGCGCTCGTCACGTCGTACCTCGAGCCGAGCGCCGGGGCGAAGCTGTTGGGGTGCATCCAGTCGGCCCCCTGCGGTTACACGAACGCGTTCGAACTCTTCCAGAGCTGCCTCATGCAGCTGCCGAAGCTCGGCTACACGGCACCGGCCGCCGCCAAGACGACGTGCGATGCGCTGAACGCGCAGCTTCAGTCGTGCGCCATCAACACGGGCTCCGCGGCGGCGGAGATGTGCTTCACGTTCTCGACGGCGTTTACCTCGGCGGCCATCGCGCAGGTCGAAGCCTGCGCCTCGGCGCCATGTGCGGACGTCAAGGCGTGCCTGCTCGCTGCCAACTGCACCCTCGGACCGGCGCTGGTCAACTGAGGTCCTTGCGGCAGGCCCATGGCCCCGCGCCAAGGCACCGTGCCCGCGAGAAACGTGGGACGCTATGGGTCCTTGAGCTCGACTCCAGACTCCGAGCACCGCATGTGACCGTCAGGAAACAGCACGGGAGCGAGCCTCTGACAGAGCGATAGAAACGACGTGCCCTCCACGATGATGGGCATCGTCGAGCCGACCCGATCCGGGCCCGGGTCACCCGCCATGAGGAACTGCGGAGACCCGAGGATGACACCGCACGCCAGCCGAAGGTTGCCTTCGAGTCCAACGACCTCGGCGACGGGCGTGCCGAGCGAGGCGCCGAAGAGCCGCTCGAATGCCGCTCGGACGGCGGGGCTCTCGACCTTGGGATCGGAGATCAGGCGATCCTGGAGAGCGCCAATGATGTCTTCGAGACGCGTGTCCGGGCCCGCGGAGCGCACCAGTCGGTCGATGAAGTCGTCTGGGCGCGGATCGAGCCAGTAGGTCGAGCTGGCGAACTCCATCGGGTCGACGCACGCTCCGACGCCCGCCTCCCACGAGAGCATCGACAGCAGGCTCGCGCCGCGGAAGCCGCGCTCCGAGTCGGTGAGGTAGACGCCGATGTCGCGTTGGAAGCGGCCCTCGATCGGCAGCTGAACCGTCGCCGCGTCGGGCTCCTTCTCCGTGATGAACTCCCGGGGAGCAGGCCATCCCAAGGCGTACGCGACAGCCCCGTACGCGAGCCGTGGGTCCAGAGGCCGGAGCGCATCGCCCACGCCGTTGCGGCGGCGCTCGGGGAGCTCGTCGCTGACCGTCCACGGATCGAAGATGGGCGGGAGGTGATACGGCGAGCCAGGCGCGTCGCACGCGGGCGGATTCGCCTGGTTGTAGGTCGGGTGGGTCACGATGGCGACCAGCAGCTCCCGGAGAGAGAAGCCGCTACCGATGAACCGCTCCGCGAGATCGACCATCAGATCGCGCTGGAAGCGGTTGCGTGGGAAGTGGTTCGCGGTCGTCAGCGACCGACCGGTGACCTCGCGCCAGACCATGTTCGCGATGGAGAGCGATGTGAGGTACGCAAAGCCCACCTCGGGATCCATCGAGAGCTCGGGCCCGAGGACGAGCGGGGCGAGGCGCAGCTTGGCCAGGCCAGCGCTCAGATGGCGCTGAAGATCGAAAACGGAGCCAACGGTGCCCGTACTCTCGATGAAGAAGCCGACCTCCTTGCTACCGTTCGGCCCGATGGCCTCCGGTCGAACGAAGGTCCCACACTGGGCGCTCGCGCCCCACGGCTGGAAGCTCGGTACCGCGGGACGGGGCGGACCGTGGCGACCGCCATCGACGGGGACCAGTACCCCGCCCTGTCGAAACAGCGTGTGAACCGCGGTACCCGTCGGGCCCGGACCACCGCTGTTGCCGTAGAGCGCCTTCTCGAAGTGACCCGGCACGGACCACGCGCGCGAATAGCGCGGATCCGGGTCGAACAGTACGTTGTACTCAGAATTGTGACAGACCATGCACTCCTGACTTCGATTCAAGTACGTGCGCTGAAACGTCTGAGACCACACCGACCTCTGCTCGGCATCCTCGGTGGGCGCGACCGGCGTTGCGGGGATCATGACGAGGTGCGCCTTCAACACGACCGACACGTCGTCCAGCTGAAGCGCCGAGCGAAACAGGTCGGTCAGGTTCCAATCGGTAATGGGTGGCGCGGACTCGGGCGCGTGGTCTCGGACCCACGTTGCCAGCTCGGTACCGGTCTCGGTGCGCATGGGTGCGCCGTAGCACGCCGGAGGAGCCCTCGGCCCAGCGCGGTTGACCTCGAGCCCGTCTTTGAAGAGCGACCACTGGCGCGTCGCGAACTCGTCGGAGCGCGACATGGCGCGGACCAAGGTGGCCCGGTCGGTCCGGCGAAGCACCTGCAGCAGGACGTCGACCTCGCGGATGGAGACGGGCCTCCTCCCCCAGAGAATCGGCACGATGCGCTTGATGAAGGCCTCGTCGCCAGCATCGCACACCGCCGCGGGGTCGACCTCGACCGCCACGACCGGTCGCGACGCCTCCGAAGGGGCTTCCCCGTCGTCGGACGCCATCGCCAGCGCGAAGGCCGCGATGACGACCACGGTCACAGGGGGTACCCCAGGACCATTTCGCGCAGCCAGGCCGCGCCCTCGACCTCCGTGCCGATGTCCGGGAGATCGCCGACGGCGAACGACTCCGGAGTGAATGGCCAGGCGCCCATCATCAGCAGCATGGCCGCGCGGTGTTGGGTCGGCGAGATGGAGCCCGAGCTGGCGATCGCGTTCTCGTCGAGGGCCCCGACGATCCCAGAGCGCTCTTCGTCGATGGGGCCCCCGAGCCCGACGACGACGTAACCGTACGGCCAGTGATCGGTTCCCCAGTTCTCGAGCTCACCGTCGGGACCCATGCGCTGCGGATATGGCGATCGGCCAAACTCCGTGTTCAACAGGACCATCGTCCTGTCGAGGTCGATCTTGGTCGGATCGCGCTCTCCAGGCTCATTGATTCGACTGACGAGGTGCTTCATGGAGTGAAGCGTGTTGCTCGCAGTCCAACGCACGTGGTCGAAGTGCGTGTCGTAGCCGGCCCCCAGCCGATCGGGGTACAATCCGCCTTCGATCACGCACACATAGCGCGCCGGATGGAGCGGATGGTTGGCAAGCTTGACGCCGAGGGCGATGGATGCGGCCGTATCGTCCGGACTGGGCTCCTTCTCGCACGTCTGCGCATCCGAGGGCGTCAGATCGGCGCCCGCGAAGATCTGCTGCAGGAGGCGAAAGCCTTCCACGGAGGTGTGGCCGTGCTCGAGGTCGGCCAGCGCAGGTGCGCGCATGTCGGCCCCGAGTCGCTGGCGGTAGTCCGCCAGGTAGGCGGCCGCCAGCGCATCGACCTGGGCGTGGCGATCGCCGATGACGCGCCGCTCCAGTCGTTGGAGGAACTCCCGCGACTGTGGTCCAAGGCGCAGACTGAGGGGCCGAGACGCCGCACGATGGAGTCCAATCGCCGCAGCGGCGTCGGTGTTGGTGACGAGATCCGCCGCGCGCTGATACAGCGTGTAGGAGAAGGGCTGAATCACCTCGACGGGCACGCGGTCGCGGAAGAAGCGCTCCAAGTGCGTCCCCAGAGCCGCACCGCGGCTGCTCCCGCGTCGCAGCCCGGTCAAGCTGAACGGCACCGCGCCGACGTGGTCGAAGACATCGTGCCGCATCGTCCAGACGCGCATGCGCGCCAGGAGATCCGGACGCTCTCGCAAGGGAGCGATGAACGGGCCGAGATTGACGGTCTTGCCGAGGGCGTCGGTTCGCCACGGCGCGAGCAGCGGGCGATCCGCTCCGCCACAGCGCGCAAACTCCGAGCCAATGGTGCGCGCGACACCCGACTGGAACGTCCACCACTGGCTTCCGCCCGTGTACGTCTTGCCGAGCTCGATCCCGTGCTCGATGCGGTACGGCTTCGGGTTGTTGGCCGGATCTCCGTACTCTGGAACGACGTAGAAGCTCTCCCAGGGCGACAAGCCGCCGTAGAGAAACAACTCGAGCAGGTTGAACGGCTGCCGTTCGGCGGGGAGCCGCACGGCCTCGAACGGGGCGGGGATCTGCGCCCACGGCGTGGACGTCCGCGGCGATCCCTGGGCGACCGCTTGGGTCGTCACGCCGCCTCCGCAACGCGCCGCACCGGCGAGGCCAAGCAGTGACGAGCAGGCCACGCGGCGCAGCAGCTCGCGTCGATGCATGGACGTCACACCCACCCGATCGCCGTCGGCGCCAATCGCGCGACCACGCTATTTCGGTGCAGGCGGCGGTCGCGAGGCGTCCACGAGCGCGTCGACGTTCGTCCAGCCGCCGAGCCAGCGTGTTTTGCCGTCCTGCGTGACCGCCCCGCCTTTGCCCTGCGAGGCACCCATGATCTCATTGGTGCGCGGATCGTAGATGCGCAGCCCGCTCTTGGCGCCCTGGTTGTCGACCTTCCCCGGGACGTGAGCGCCGCCGTCGAAGGTCGTCCAGAGCTCCCGCCCGGTAGGCTTGCCGTCGGCGTCGGTCTCCGGTCGCAGGCCGTTGAAGAAGCCCACGTGCGAGAACTCGAGCCCGCCCATGCGATTGCCACCCTTGAGGGCCTTCTCGGTGCCGGCCGTGGCTGCCGTCTTGGCGCGCGCCTCGGCGAGCTTGGCGTCGAGCTCTTGGAGCCGCTTGTCGTGCGCGGCCTTGAGCTCCTGGAGCCGGGCCTCGAGCTGCGGCACCTTGGCCTGTCCCGCCTTGGAGATGGCCTCAGTCGCGCTCTGCGACGCGGCCCGAGCCTCAGCGAGCTTCTTCTCGATGGACTTCACGTTCTGCGAATACATCGAGTACTGCGAGTTCTCGCCGTCGATGTCTCCCTGCACCTTGTCGGCGCTGCCACGCATCTCGAGGACGAGGATGTCCCCCGGCTGTGGGCGATTGGGCATGCCCGGCTTGGCCTCGACCCATGCCCCCCGTTTGGTGGCCTCGAGCCGTCCGAGCGTGCCGTAGGTGAACATGTCGAACTTGGCGGCGTCCGTCTGTTTGACGTGCTGCTGTGTGGCTTTGAACGCGGCCTCGAGCAGCTTGGTCTGGGTCGCGATGCACGTGGTGAAGTGCGAGTCGTCCTTCCGCGGCGGCTTCTTGTGAGTCTTGGCATACTCGGGGTTGGCCTTGCACTCCTGCTCCCACTTGGCGACCTCGCCGGGCCAGACGTCCTTGTTGTAGACCTTGGCGTCGGCCTCGCTCTTCTGCCGGTCCTTCCACCACTGTTCGCCACAGATGGCCTCGAACTCCGCGTCGCCGACACCCTTGCCGTTGAGGGCCTGGAACTGCTGGAGCAGCGCTTGGCGCAGGGGGCTCAACGCCTCTGGTCCCGCAAGCGCGGCGGTGTCCGGGGCGCCGGCGTCAGTCGGTTGCGCGGTCGTCGTGGTGTTCGTCGCATCCGGCGCCTTGGCCGCCGCTCCCCTCGGCGAGAGCGCGGCCTGCTGCGCGGCGTAGCCGTCGAGACCGCCCACGAGCTGCTGTGTGCGGCTCGGTGCCGCCGGGGCGTCCGCGATCGCGGCAGCCGGCTGATTGGCGGGAACTTGGCTGGCGAGGGCCCGTTGAGGCTGACTACTCATGACGGCTCCATGCTGCGGAAGGCGACCGAGGCGCGGCGCTCAAACGAGCGACGCGACGGCATGATACCTCGTTTGGCCGGCTCTCGGCAACCCGGAGTCCGCCGATGTTCGACGCGCTGGGTGCCTCTGCGGGTGCGCTTGATTCTCGCCGTGGACCTCACCGAGGATGGCGGAAACGCACGAAGGGAGGGCCTCGCCATGACCGCGCTCGCACGTACTCTTCTCGCGCCGTGCGTGGTCCTGTGCGCGACCTCGCCGCACGCCACGACGCGCACGGCGGGCGCAGCGGGCGCGGGCTACACGACGATCCAGGCCGCCATCGACGCCTCGAGCAACAAGGACGAGAGCCTCGTCTTTCCGGGGACCTACCTCGGGACCATCGACTTCAAGGGGAAGTCCCTCTGGCTCCACTCGCAGCAAGGCCCGGCCGTCACGACGCTCCAGGGCAGCGGCACGGTCGTGACCGTGAGCCAGGACGAGACGTCGGACACGGTCATCGAGGGCTTCACGATCACCAGCAGCGGCACCGGGATCTACGTGGGCCGCGCCAGCCCGGTGCTCCAGGGGTGTACGTTCAAAAACGCGACGGGAACCTACGGCCTGACGGTACGCGAGGGCGGTACGCCGCTGCCGCGGAACCTCACGGTGACGAAGAATAAGGCGACGCATGCATTCTACATCGGTGATGTGGCCACGAGCGTCGTCATCGAGGACTCCACGCTCACACACAACGTCTCGGCGAACGGCGGGGCCATCACGATCGTCTACGGCGCGACCGTCGAGGTCCGCCGATCGACCTTTACGGGCAACTCTGGAACGACGTACGGCGGGGCGATCTATGTCTCGGGTGCCAACCTGACTGTCTCCGACTCGACGTTCTCGGGCAATGCCATCGTCGACTACGGCAGCGCGCTGTTCCTGGATGCGGCGGCCCCCTAACGTGTCCTCGTGCGGGGCTCCAAGTTCTTCGCCAACACGGCACGGCGTCGCGGCGCGCTGTACTTCGTCGGCGTCGGCTCCGCCACCGTCGCCGACTCGCTCGTCGTGGACAACACGGCCGTCGAGGACGGTGGCGGCGTCTACGTCAGCACGTCGGCCCGCGTGGCCTTCATCAACGACACGCTCTACCGAAACGAGGCGCCCCGCGGCGGCGGCCTGTTCCTGCGGGAGACGAGCGACGTCCTCCTGACGCAGTGCATCGTCGCCGACTCGACGAACGGCGAGGGCCTCTATGGCACGAGCAGCTCGAGCCGAGCGCTGATCACGCACAGCGCAATCGCTGGCAACTACCAAGGAGCAGTGAAGAACCTCCCCGATCCCATCGGGTGCCTCGGCACGGTCGCGGTCGCGCCCACGTTCGTCGCGTTCTCGGACGACGGCGACTTCGCCAACGACGACTTCCACCTGGCGAGCAGTAGCGCGCTCATCGACGCGGGCGACCCGGCGATCCTGGACCTGGACGGCACGCGCTCCGACATCGGCGCGTATGGCGGCTCGGGCGGACCGGAGCTCGACAAGGATGGTGACGGCATCACGGCTTCGGGCGGTGACTGCAATGACACGGACCCGTCCATCTATCCGAACGCGGTCGAGCTCAAGGACTCGAAGGACAACGACTGCAACGGCACGATCGATGATCCGTATACCGATAAGGATAACGATGGCTACGATCCGGCCGCGGGCGATTGCAACGACGGGAACCCCTCGGTCCACCCCGGGGTCAAGGCGGTCTGCGACGGCAAGGACCAGAACTGCAACGGCAAGATCGACGAGGGCAAGCTCAGTACGTTCTACTTCGACAACGACGGCGACGGCGTGAGCCTGGCCACCAAGACGGTGACCGGGCGCAGCGCGCCGGCTGGGTACACGGAAACGCCGGGCGACGGCGACGACGGCGACGCGACTCGCCGCCCCGTACACGGCGAGGCCTGCGACCTCAAGGACAACGACTGCAACGGACTCACCGATGAGGGTGTCGAGACGACCTACTACCCCGATGGTGACGGTGATGGCTTTGGCGCAACCGCCGGAGCCGTGCTCGGGTGCACGCTGCCGCTGGGCTTCGTCAAGGTCGCGGGCGATTGCGACGACACCAACCCGCTCAAGAGCCCGGCGTCGCCTGAGGCCTGCAACGGGCAGGACGACAACTGCAACGTCGCCATCGACGAGGGGGTCATGCTCACCTACTACTCCGAGACGCACGGCGACTGCGACGACGCGAAGCCGGCCGTACACCCGACGGCGACCGAGCTGAGCGACGGCGTCGACAACGACTGCGATGGACAGACCGACGAGACGCAGTCGGCGACCAAGGGTGACACGGACGACGACGGGCTCTCGGACGAGTTCGAGGTCGAGCACGGCCTCGATCCCGAGGATCCGGGCGACGGCGCGAGTGTGGCCCCGACGCTTCCGCTGGCGTTTGCGCCGGCGCAGGCCAGTTGCGCCGAGGGCGAGTCGTTCGGTCTGGCGCTCCTTGGCGGGGTCGGGCCGTACGCGTCGCTGTCAGTCGAGTCTGCGGCCGGTGTGGTGCTGGAGCTCTCTGTCGCGCAAGAGGACGCGCAGGGCCCGATGCAGCCCGCCCAGGCCACATGTCTCCGGGAGGGAACCGCGGACCTCGTGGGCGTCGACCCGAAGGGCACCGTCGTCCGCCTCGGCGTGACGGTCTCCGGGTCGACGATGAGCCTGGTTCCGAAGTCGCTCGCGCTCGTTGTGGGAGACGCGGCCTAATTCTCGGCTCAGGGCGGCGTGGCGCCCAGTGGCTACGTGTCGAGCCGACCGGACATCGCGACGGTGGAGGCGGCGACCGGTCGGATCGCCGCTGTGGCGGTCGGACAGGCGACGCTCACGGCAACCGCGGCGAATGGTCGGAGCGCGACGGCCGAGGTCACCGTGAGCACGCCCAAGGCCGTGGCGCCCGCCCTGGGGCTCGGCCCGACGAAGGTCACCATCGCCGTGCGACAGACCGTGACGCTTCAGCCGTATGGCGGCCAGGCTCCGTATGCGTGGACGGTCGACGACGCGGCCGTTGCGACCGTGAGCGCCGGCACGGCCACGGGTGTCGCCGTGGGCTCGGCGGTCGTCACCGTGACCGACGCGTTGGGCGCGCACGCGACGAGCATCGTGACCGTACTCGCCGAGCGGGTCGTGACCGTGGCCTCGCCGGTGACGGGAGGCTGCGGCGTTGGCGCGGGCGCGGCTCCGGGCAGCGCGTGGGTCCTCTTGGGACTGATCGTGGCGCTCCTGTGGAGGCGTCGGTCTGCGGCACGCTGAGGAACAGGGGCGCCGTCGCCGCATCGACGTCGGTTTCTGAGGCCACGTCACCGCCTCAGCGGAGGTCGTGCCAACGGCGCACTCGGGTTTCTCTGGTCGACGTCGTGACCGTTGACACCTGGTCGTGCCCGGCGTACCTGCCTGAGTGCGCTGGCGCGGAGGTCACGTGGGTCGCATCTCCTCATCGCTCCTATTGTTTGGGATCGTGGCGTGCTCGGACTCGGCGAGGCCGTCCACCTCGTCCTCGCAGGCTGCTGCGCCTGCAGCGACGACCGTGACGTCGGCGGCGCTGAGTGCAGTACCGGCTGCGCCCACGCCGGAGCGCTACACGGACCCACGCTTCGGTTGGTCGGTCGAGTCGCTGGCGGACTTCGAGCCTGAGGTCACGTTCGACAACGCGGACGGCGGACCGGAGGTCATCCGGCGGCGCGTCACCTGGCGGGGCACCGCGCGCGGAGACCTGGTCGTGGACGTGTGGCACGATCCCACCGCGGCCGGCCTCGACGCGTGGCTCGGGCGCGTAGGCCACGTCGTCATGTACTCGGGTTCGCGGGACGAGGGCACCGTCTCCGTCGGCGGTGGGCGCCTCGCTGGACGTCGCTGGTCAGTGCCGCGCGGACAGGCCTCGGAGAAGACCGTGGTCTTCGTGGCCGCCAGCACCTACGTCTTTCGCCTGATGTACGTCAACGGTGAGGGCGACACCTCCGCCAGCGCGTTTGGTCGACTGGTGGACACCTTCATGCCTGACGCGCACGCTCGTGGCGCCCGCACATCCACCACGGGAGGGCCGACCCATGAGTGAGCCCATGACGGCGGCGCGAGCCTTCTCACTCCGAAGCGCCATCGCGGCCTGCGCGTTCGTGCTCGCCATGCTGACCGGGACCGCGACTCACGCCGTCTACCAATGCGGCAACCAAAAGGACACGTGCACCTGCGGCAAGAACAACCCGTTCCCATGCTGCGACAACGGAGGCAACTGCACCTGGTGGGCGTGGGAAGGCGCCTGCTGTAGCTGGGGTGCACCGCCGCTGCCCACGTACGGCAACGCCAACGACTGGCTGAATGAGGCCCAGGCCGCGGGTTGGCCCACAGGGACGACGCCGCTCGTCGGCTCGGTCTTCGTGCGCACCGTGGGGCAGTATGGGCACGTCGGCTTCATCACGTCGGTCGACGCCTCGGGGGGCTTCTGCGCGACCGAGATGTCGTGCTGGGGCCAATACGGCAAGTACAACGCCTGCCACAAGGCCGGCTACGCGCAGGGATTCATCTGCAAGAAGGGCACAAACTGCGGAAACTGTGAGTGTAGCGCCGGGCAGTCGCAGTCCAAGGGTTGCGGCCGCTGCGGCACCCAGACGCGGGGCTGCGATGGCTGCCATTGGGGCGGCTGGAGCGGCTGCAACGGCGAAGGCGTCTGCTCTCCGGGCGAGCAGAGCTCGGGTGGCTGCGGCAACTGCGGCACGCATCAGCGCACGTGCACGGGCTCGTGCTTCTGGGGAGACTTCGGCGAGTGCACCGGACAGGGGGAGTGCGGGTCCGGCACGACCTCGACGCTCGCGTGTGGCGAGTGCGGCTACAAGGAGCGGACGTGCTCGGCGCAATGCGCGTGGGGCGAATTCGGCAAGTGCGTCTGGCTCGATCCGCAGGGCGGAACGCAGGCGTGTGACACGACGTTGGCGGGACAGTGCGCGCCGGGCTTCTTGAAGTGCCTGAGTGGCACCGTCGCGTGCGTCGGGAGCTTCACGTCGCAGCCCGAGGTCTGTGACGGGCTCGACAACGACTGTGACGGGGTGAGCGACGAGGACCTCCCCGCCATGGGAACGACGCCGCCACCGTGGGGCGCGGAGCTCGTCGCCTCGCAGCTTCCGGCCCAGGTCATCACGGGGCAATCGTTGCCGGCGTCGATGACCTGGAGAAACGTGGGCTCCGAGACCTGGCAGCCGGGCACGGTGGTACTGCGAGCGAAGGGCCAGGTCGACGGTCAGGCCTCGTGGCTGCGTCACGACTCGTGGCCGGGTCTCTCGACAGCGGCGATCCTCAAGTCGCCGGTGGCACCGGGGGCGAGCGTCACGTTCGACTTCATGCTTCGCGGCCCGCCATTGGCTGACGCCTGTTCGACGTGCCTCACGGACTCGACGATCTCTGTACCGATCATGGAGACGTTCACGCTCCTCCACCAGGGTGAGGGCCGCTTCGCCTGCCCGAAGCCGTGGCAAGACGTCACGGTCACGGTGACCCCCGCGGTTGAAGCGAAGCCGACGGACCCGACGGAGATCGAGGGTCCCGGGGACCTCGTGCTCGAACCGCCCGACGCCTCGACGACGCCCCCAGACGGCGCCGACGTCGGCCCTGCGGAGCCTGCGGATGCCGGCGCGGCGGCGGCCTCGGTGCCGCACGCCGACGCAGGGACTCCCACGGACCTCGGTCCCGGGCCAGGGACTGGCACACGCAGCTGCGCCCCCGGGACGCGCGGCGGGCCGACGGGAGTCGCAGGAGCGCTGTTGCTTGCGACGGTGGGGCTCCTCCACCTCCGGCGCTCCGCGCGGCGACCACAGCGCTCGCCTCCAGGCTGAGCGAATCCGTGGTGCCGCGCGCGTTCGCGCTGGACCTCGCCGCATTGCGCATCGCGGTCGCGGCCGTCGTGCTCACGAGCCCGGACGTGCGCGCAGCGCGCCTCGCGGCCACGTGGTCGGTCGACCTGCGCGCCGTGCCGTGGGGCCTCGGCTGGGTCGCGCCGGCGCTGCCGGGACCCGAGTGGCTGCCGCTGACGGCCACGGTCCTCCTGATGGCCGCAACGACGCTCCTCCTGGTGGGCCTCTGGACGCGCGCCTCGGCGACGCTCGCGACACTCTCGGCCGTCTACCTGCTGGCGCTCCCGCAACTCGTGGGGACCGTGCGACACACGCACCACCTCGTCTGGTTCCTCGCGCTGATCGCGTGCAGTCCCTGTGGCGACGCCGTCTCGCTCGACCGCCACTTTCGAGCGCGGCGCGGCGAGGCCGTGGCCGACGACGAGGCCACCCCGCGCTATGGAGTCCCACTGCGGCTCGGATTCGTCGTGCTAGGGCTAGTCTACTTCTTTCCCGGGCTCTGGAAGCTCGTTCACGGCGGCTGGGCGTGGGTCGCCTCGGACCAGTTCATCCACCAGATGCATTGGAAGTGGGCCCAGATGGGTCGGGTGCCCGCGCTGCGGGTGGACCAGTGGCCCCTGCTCTGCCAGGTAGGCGCGGGGCTCACCGTCGCATTCGAGCTCGGGTTCCTGCCGCTCGCGGTGCTCACCCGATGGCGCATCCCGCTCGTCCTCGGCTGCGTCGCGTTTCACATCGCCATCGAGCAGGTGATGCTCATCCCATTCCAGAGCCTCTGGCTCTGCGCGCTCGGCCTCTGGCCGTGGACCGACGTACTTCGGCGCGTCGATGGCTGGCTCGGTAGGTCGAGGACATTGGCGAAGATGCTGCCGAGCCCGGCGCCGACGCGCGCGACCGCCTGGGGCGGGGCGCTCCTGGTCGCCGGGATTGGACTCGCCGGCGCGCGCGAGCAGACGGCGGGATGGCCGTTCGCCTGCTATCCGACCTTCGCGAGGATGGTTGGCGAGGCGATGCCGCTCCTCGAGGTGACACGGCGTGGCCCGGAGGGGCAGCGCGCGGTCGTCCCGCTGCGCCTCGCGGGCGTCGACGGGCAACGGCACCTCGGCCTCCAATGGCAACTCGGCCTCGACGTGGTCGGCCCGCGACGCACGCGGGGGCTCACCGCCTACCTGCGCGCAGGGCTCCGTCCGAGCGACCGCTCTGGCGTCGTCTGCGTCGACCGGACGTGGGTCTCGACCGTCCCCGAGCGAGTCGGCCGCCGCATGCGGCGCGATCCGCTGGAGTGCTTCGACGGCCGCACGCTCGAGCCGCTGCCCGCGCGACCATAGCCCGGACCCTTGGGGCCGCGCTCAGTGGCACGTCTTTGCGACGACCTCGGCCTCGAGCGTCGCGCCGGCCGTGGTGCAGCGGCCGGAGAGTGTGGCGTCCAGAGCGCGCACGCCGTTGATCCGAGTACTGGTCGTGTCCGTGGACCACGTCAGCTCCGGACACGCACCGGCTGGAAACGTCGCCAGGACGCGGTCTTGCGCATCGAGGACGAGGACCGAGCCGCCCTTCGCGTAGCTGCCCTGAACGCGGATGCGCGTCCCTGACGCAACCGTCGGCACGAGCTCGACGCCCAGAAAGGGCGGGACCCAGCCGGTGCCCGCGCGACAGCCCAGCTCGTGGGACTCGATGCGCACGCCGTCGGGGAGCGTCACAAGTACACGGCCCTCGACGCTCGACGAGAACAGGAAATAGAAGAGCACGCCCATGCCCGAGAACAGGATGAGGAGGCTCGTGACCAGCACCACGACGCCGCGGCGGCCAAGCGGGCGGCGGTGGCGGCGGGAGCC
This sequence comes from Pseudomonadota bacterium, assembly GCA_005776585.1. GTDB lineage: Bacteria > Myxococcota_A > UBA9042 > SXOX01. The sequence continues at coordinate 41,719 of SXOX01000162.1, forward strand.
CGCGAGTTGGCCCTCCAGCTCCGCGACGCGCGCCTCGAGAGCGGCGATGTGTTCGCGGTCGGTAGCCATGCAGCCCTCAGTGCCGCGCGATCGGGCTCACGTCGCGCGGATCGAGGCCGCGGGCCGCGAGGGGCCCAAGGACGGCAGAGTCCAGCGCGGCGTGCGCCGTGCGAAAGTAGGTCTTGGGATCCATCCAGCCCAGCGTGCTCTGGTGCATGTCGGCCTCCGACGGCTCGGCGAACCGCTGCCAGGCGCCCAGGAGCTTGTCGATCTCGTCGCGCGCCACCCACCGCAAGCGCTGCCGCTCGGCCTCCGTCAGCAGCTCTCCGGCCCAGTCCAGGAAATACCACCCGAAGCGCCCGTGGGCGGCCTCGTCCTTGACGATGCGCTGCAGCACGGCCCGGATGAGCGGCTGGCGCGCGTGACGAGCGCTCGCCCGGAGGATGGGGATGCTGACCGCCTCGCCGACGCAAAAGACACGCATCACGACCTCGGCGCTGCGCAGCAGCGGTCGCGCTGACTCGCGTCCGGTCACGCCCAGCCGGTCGGGCTCATACAGCAGCGGTGCGGCGCCGCCGAGCTCGGCCAGAAGCCGCGCGCACAGCTCCACGTGGACGATCTCGTCGAGGGGGAAGCGCGTAGCGACGGCCACGAGATCGAGCGGCGCAGAGGCCTCCAGCAGCAGCCGTAGGGCAGTCGTGCAGGAGGCCCCCGTGCGGTACTCCTGAAACGCGGCCATCGTCCAGATGCGGCGGGCCTTTTCGACGACCGACGGCGCCTCTGTGGCGACCTCTGCCGCCAGCGAGCCCCAGGGCAGTCGCTCCACCTCGGGGCGCATCCGGCGGTACTGGCGCTCGAGCGCGCCGCCGAGCAGCCCGAGCTCGAAGCGCTCGAAGGAGTCGGGGACGTCGGCCAGCGTAAGTGGTGCGCTCATGGCTCACCCGGCATCGGGCGGCGGTGCGATGACGTCAGTCTCGGGTGGCAGCAGGTTCCCGACCGGGGGCCCTTCGTCGGGGACGTCGGGTCCGGTGTCCGGGGGCGGCGTCACGACGTCCGTGTCGGGCGGCAGCAGGTTTCCGGCCGGTGGGCCCTCGTCGGGGACATCCGGTCCCGTATCCGGCGGCGGAGTGATGACATCGGTGTCTGGTGGCAGCAGATTACCCGACGAGATGGCCTCCGGAACGTCGGGCGTGGTGTCGGTGGGGACCGGGCCGGCGTCGGGGGGCAGCAGGTTGCCGCTCACACCGAAGTCGGTCGTCTTGCCGTCCGTCTGTACGGAGTCCGAGGCCGGAGGCAGGGGGTTGCCCGTCGTGTTGCAGGACGACGCCATGCCCACGATGAGGATGCCCGTACCGCCAGCGGCGGTCAGCAGCGGCTTCCAGCGCAGCGCCGCGCCAAACTTCGAGTTCGTGTTCCAGAGCTTCATCGCGCGGCCTCCCAGCTCCTGTGGCGCTGCGCGCAGAATAGCCGGACTCGCGACGCGGCGCGAGCGAGCTTCAGGGGAGGCGCTGGGCTACGGCTGGAACTTGCAGCAGACGCCGAGGTTGTACGCGGTGCTCCCGGAGCCATCGCCGCGGTGTTTGGCCTCCAGGTAGGTCGCATCGGAGGCCGATAGCCCCGACATCCAGGTGACGCACGACCCGCTGCCGGCCCAGTTCCACTGCGGGGGTGACCCGAACACGCCGCACCAGCTCGCGTCCATGGCGCCGCCATAGCAGGCGACCTGCCCGGACGGGATGGAGATCGGGGGCGGAGCGCTGCAGTCCGCCGAGGTCGACGGAAGTATTGACCCATCTGAGTCCCGTTGCGACGGGATCGATCGTCCTGACGCGCCACACCGTTCTCGCCCCGTGCCCCGAACGAGCGCTGGTTGGGTGAGGGAGCGCTTGGAACGCCCGATGCAACGCGAGCCCCCATGGTTCGCCCCGAGCGCCACGGGTGTCGTGTCCAGGCCGGCCCGAGCCGGCGCCGGCCGCGGGCCACGCTCACTTGGCTCCTCTCGAGCCTCGCCGCAGTCGGCTGCCTCGACGACGACCGCGCGCTGTTCGAAGAACGCGTCGTGCCTGTGTTGGAGAGCCGATGCGCCGCCTCGACATGTCACGGGGTCCCCGCCGGCCTCGACGGCGTGTCGGTCGATCCGCGGTGGTTCGCCCTCGCGTTGGATGACCACGGCCACCTCTCCGATCACGACGACGCCTACCGGCAAGCCGTCGCGCGCGTCAACGCCGACGATCCGGCCTTGTCCACGCTGCTGCGCCGGACGTTGCCCGTAGCTCAAGGAGGCCTCGCCCACTTCGGCGGCGCGGTGTTCCCGTCACGTGCCCACGCCGCGCATGTGGCGCTCGAGGACTTCGCGCGCGCTACCGCCGGGCGAGAGGACGCCTCCGAGCCGCCGCTCACGACCCTCGAGCGGCGCTTCCAGGACGAGGTCTACCCCGTGCTCGTACGCCGCGGGTGCGTCGTGGCCACATGCCACGGCACGCTCAACTTCGGTGGCGCGGTGTTCCCTCCGCCACGCGATCTGAGCCGCCCGGTACTGTCGCGCTCAGAGCTGCGCCACGCGTCGACCGAGGCGCGCACGAACCTGACGCTCTGGGCGCACCCGCTGCAGGCGCGACTCGTGCGCAAGATTCTGCCGCTCGAGCAGGGCGGCATCCCGCACAAGGGCGGCAACGATGTGTTCCTGGCCGCGGCTGCCGAGGCCGGTCTCGACCCGCGTGACTCGGACGAGGTCCGAGCGCTCCTGGGCTGGCAAGCTGCGGTTCGCGCCGAGGCGTTGGGTGGCGACGCCCCGGCGGCGGGCGCACTGGCGGGCGTGGTCGCAGTCGGCGGTCCGCTCTCGACCGGGGCGGTGTTCGAGCCACGGCCGTACGTGGGCCCGACGGCGCTCTACCGCGTGGACGGTCCGCTCCCCGGCGGCACGGTCACCGATCTCACGACCGCCGCGCTCGGCACCGAGGCCGAGGTGCGCGACCCGGCCGTGTCGCATGACGGCCGCATGCTCGCGTTCTCGGCACGACGCGGCAAGGACGACGCGCTCAACGTCTACACGCTCGGCGTCGACGGCACCGGACTGCGCCAGCTGACGCGAGATGTCCCGGTCGCGGGGCGCATCGCCCACGTGCCGGCCAACATGTCCCCCACGTTCGGCCCGAGCGGCGGGCGAGGCACCGCCGGGCGCCTCTACTTCGTATCGTTCCGGGGCGACGTCGGTGATGCAGCGTCGGTGGCCAACAGCGATCTCTACGTCATGGACACCGACGGCGGTCACCCCGAGCGGCTGACCTGGACGGTCGTCCCGGAGGTGGCTCCCACCTTCCTGGCGGTGGGCGAATTTCACGGCACCGTGGCCTACACCATCAAGCGCGCATTCGACGCGGGACCGAAAGGCGTGCTGTTTCGCTTCCCCATCGACCACGACCGCACCCGGCACCTCCAGCCCGAGGCGCACCCGCACTTCGGCATGTCCGAGCCGCCGCAGGTGTTTTTCGGGCTGCGCGAGCTGCCCGATGGTCGTGGCGTGATGACCCTGCTCGACGCCGCGAACCGCACGCTCGGGGGTCAGCTCGCCGTGCTCGATCGGCAGTTCGCCGTCGAGGTGCCCGAGGGCGCCGAGGCGACCGCCACCCTGCCCGGCTTCCGCCACGCGCTCACGAACCTGACGCCCCACGTGACCCGCGACGGCCTGAGCCCCGGGGGCCTGTGGCGCGATCCGGTGCCGCTGCCCGACGGCGCTATCCTGGCTGCGCATGCGCCAGGGCCCGTCGACCTCAACGCGCCGCCTGCCGACCTGCGCACCGACCTCGTGAAGATCACGCTGCGCCACGAGCGCGCCACGCAGCGCCCCGTGCTCGACACCCAGACCACCTGGCTGAGCGGCGACCGCGCCTGGTCGCAGCCCGTGCCGCTCGTGCCGCGACCGCTCGAGGACGACGCCCACGAGCGTGCGTGGACCAACGACGACACGCCGGCCCTCATCGTGCACAGCGGCGTCGATGTGGTCGAGGCGCTCCTGGCCCAGCTCCCGCCGGTAGGGCCGCGCACCGTGCGCACCGACCTCGCGGCCCTTCGGCTCGTCGCGCCGCTGCACGCGATCGCGTCGCTCGACCCCATCCCTGTGCCTGCCGCTGAGACACGCGACGGCCACCCGGGGGCGACGACGCTCTCGGTCTCGGGCCACATGCCCTTGTTTGCGGCTGCGGAGGCGGCGCTCGAGAGCGACATGAGCCTCTCGGCCACCGTGCCACCGCGGGTGTCCGTGAGGGTGGTGACGCTCGACGCCTCTGGCATGGCCACGGGCGCGCTGCAGCCGCACTGGTACGCGCTGTTGCCCGGCGAGCGCTTCCCGGTCGGAGTCCAGCGCACGTCGTTCGAGGCCCGGTGCGCGGGCTGTCACGGCTCGATGTCGGGCGCACGCGGCGAGGTGCTCGGGCCTCCGGTCGACTTTCTCACGCAGGCCTCGGTCACGCGCGCCACTCACGTCGACGCCAACCGCTGGCGGCCCCGCGCACCGCCGAACGTGACGGCCGACGCCTTTCGCTTCGCCGACTTCAGGCAGGACGTCCTGCCGCTCCTCGAACGGCACTGCATTCACTGCCACAGCGGAAGCGCGCCCGCCGGCGGTCTCTCGCTCACCGCGACACCGACGACGCACTACGTCGACGCGTATGAGTCACTGCTGACTCCGGGCATTGGCTCCACGGGCGGCTATCGATGGGTCGACGCCGCAACGCATCGCGCCCGCCGTTCGGCACTGGTCGAGCGGCTGCTGGGCCAGGAGCTCGACGCTCCGCGCACGGTGACGGGCCGCTGCCCGCCCGAGGCTCCGCTGCCCGAGGACGCGCGCCGCATCCTCGTGCGCTGGATCGAGCTCGGCGCGCCCTACCGAGGGCGACCATGAGGCGACCGCTCGCTGCATTGATGCTCGCGTGTGCCGCCTGCGGTGACACCGGCGGCAGCACGACGCTCGCGAGCCCCGACGTGGCCCGGTTCGAGACACTGGTCGCACCGGTGCTCGAGACCTCGTGCGCCTCGGTGAGCTGTCACGGGGACGCGCAGCGTCCGCTCGCGCTCTACGCGCCCCGACAACGGCGGCTGGACCCCGCGGCGCGCTACGACAAGACCCCGCTCACGCCGGCCGAGGTACGCGCCAACTACGACGCGGTGCGCGGGTTCCTGGACGCGGCCTCAGCGTTGGACACGACGCTGGTGCGCCGGCCGCTCGGGTACGCGGGCCACACCGTGGTGTTCGAGGCGCCGAGCGACCCCGGCTGCCGCGCCTTGCGCGAGTGGCTCGAGGGCCCGCCATGACGTCCCACCGCGCCACGTGGGCGCTCGTTGCATGGGTGCTCGCCACAGGGGCCCTGGCCTGCTCCGACGCCGCGACGCCGCGGGTCGTGGGCATGCTGGCCCCGCCGGTGAACCCCATCCCGCAGAGCGATCCGCTCTGGTCGCCTGCGCCGCATCGCGACCGACCGCGCGCCCTGTGCCTCACGCCTGACGGCCGGCGCGCGTTCGTCTTGCTCGCCGGCGTCGAGGACGACCCGGGCACGGCGGTGGCGGTCGTGGACCTGGTCCAAGGCCGTGTCACGCGCCGCATCCCCGTGGGCACCTCACCCTACGGCTGCGCCCTCGATCCCGCGGGCCGCTGGCTGGTGGTCACCCTGCGCACGTCCGACCACGCCGCCGTGCTGGACGTCGCCGCCGAGGCGGTCGCGGCGTGGGTGCCCACGCCCTCCTACACCGAGAGCGCGCTGTTCTCGGCCGACGGGCGCCGTGTGGTCCTCGCCAACCGCTGGAAGGACTCCGTGCTCGTCTGGGATCTGGCCGCGGGCCCCGACTTCGTGGTGACCGGCACCAACTACGACGGCCCCGACCTGCGCCCCGAAGACCCCATGGGCGCACCGGTGGGCGAGAACCCGGGTCCGATGGTGCTCTCGGCCGATGGCAGCCGCCTGTTCGTCGGCGCCGTCGCAGGCTGCAACCTCACCGTGCTCGATGCCCACACGCTTGCACGCGTCGGGCAGCGCGACCTGCGCTCGCCCGTCGGTGGGCTCGCGGCCAAGGGCGACTACGTGTTCGTCAGTGACATGGGCCCGGGTCTCGGCCAGCACCCGACACAGGGCAACGACCTCGACGGCGATGGCGCGCCCGGCGACGGCACTGCCAACGTCATCTTCCAGGACCTGCAGAACGAGCTCGCCGTCATCGACGTCCGCACGCTGGCCGAGGTCCACCGGTATACGTCGGACACGACCTGCTGCCGCGACTTTCGCGACGTCGATCCGGACGCTCCCGACCGCGGCACCCGGCTGCCGGCGCCCGACACCTGGAAGCCCGACGTCGTGGCATACCTGCCCCCGCGAAGCACTTGGATCGTGCGCGGCGCGCTGCCCGAGGCCATGACAGTCGACGCCGACACTCTCTGGGTCGCCTACGCAGGCTCGAACGAGGTCGAGGGCTTCACCATCGGCGCTGACGGCGCGCTCACGCCGCGTCCGGGCCCGACGCTCGCCACCGGCATGAATCCCAAGGCGCTCGCCGTCGGTGCCGACGGGCGGCTCTTGACCGTCGATCGGCTCGGCGAGAGCCTCACCATCCTCGATCCGACGGTGCCGTGGGTGGCCCCGCCCAGCGCGCTCGCCCCCGCAGGAACGACGCCGCCGGCCGATACGCGTGTGATGACCGTCGTCGTCGGCGACCTGGCTCGGGGCGCCTTCCCAGCGACCGACGCGGAGCTCGGCGAGGCCATCAACGAGATGACGGCGGCCTTCACCATCGACGGCGACCAGACCTGCGTGCACTGCCACCGCGACAATGGCGCCATCGCGCGGCCGATCATCATGCCGCTTCAGCAGAGCCGCTTGCATGGCGCGCGCAACGTCATGGCGCAGCGCGGCCTCTTCGAGACGCGGCCGTGGTTTTTCGAGTCGGCCATGACCGAGGAGAACTTCTTCCCTGTGCTCAACGAGTTCGCGCGCAAGGAGAACTTCTGCTGCGAGCAGCTCGACCCGACGGTGTGGAGCCAGTACCCCTCGGCTGGGACGTGCGCCCAGGCCCCTACGACACCGGGTTGCGTGCACGTGCTCGATTGCGCAAACCACCCGCCGCCCGAGTGCGCCGCGCGCCCCTACGCTGAGGGCGCACCGCTGAAGCGCGCCGAGCTCATCAAGCAGGCCGCACGACGCCTGTTCGGTCGCGACACGACCTTTGGCGACGTCCTCGTGACGACACGCGCCGACGGGAGCCGCGCACCAATGGCGCTCGACTTCGATGGCCTGACGCGCGCCGTGGGCCTCTTCATGCTGCGAACCTCGCGCCTGTTGCCCAACCCGAACGCAGCGCTGGCCCTCCCGAGCGCGCAGCGGGGCCGCGCGGTGTTCGAGGACCCGAGCGTTGGCTGCGCGACGTGTCACCCCCTGCCGCTCACGACGACCGCCACGCTACCCGAGCCGTTTTCGCCGTTCGGGATGCCCATTCGCTTCCCGCCGGTGGTCACGCCCTCGCTCACGCCCGAAGGCGTCGACGCGTCGCGCGTCACAGCCGGCTTCCTGAGCACCTTTCCGCTCACGGTGCAGGGACCCGCGGGGCTGCATCTCGGTGCCACGCCGCTGCGAGGTCTCTGGGACCGCCCCGCGTCACGGCTGCTGCACGACGGCCGCGCCCGCTCGCTGCGCGAGGTGCTCGCCACGCCGGGTCATCCTGGACTGCGCAAGGGCGAGGTCGGGCGCAACGAGCGCGGCGGCGTCTTCGACACCCATGGCGGCACGAGCCACCTGCGCCCGGCCGACCTCGATGACCTCGAACAGTTCCTCCGGACCCTGTGAGGTGCCCGCCGTGTCTGCCTCTCGCCCGCACTCGCTCCTTCAAGCCGCCCTCGTTGGCCTCGCCCTGATGTGCGCATCGTGCGCGACCGTTCGGCCCTGGGAGCGCGGCGCCTTGGCCGACCGCCTCCTCCGGTGGGCGCCGTGCCCCGAGCGGTCCACGGCACGCGAACACGTGTTCGCGGTGCGGGAGGGCGTCCAGGGGGGACACGGCCACGACGGCGGTGGGTGCGGCTGTGACTGACGCGGGGTTCAAGGCGCGCCCGTGTGTCGTCGTGTGCCTGCTGCTTGTGGGGGGGACCGCCCGAGCCGGGGATCGCGCCAACGCCTCGCTGATGGTCTACGGCGACAGCGACCACGTGCTCGTCTTTTCGCCCACGACCGCCGGACAGGTCACGGTCGGCCCCGTGGAGCTCGGAGCGCACGTGACCCTCGACATCATCTCGGCGGCATCGGTCGACCTGGTGACCGCGGCGTCGCCGCGGGGCTACCGCGAGGTGCGCACCGAGGCGGGCGCCGGAGTCGCCTGGGACCTCACGCAAGGCGGGGGACGTCGGCTGGTGTCGCTCGGCTACACGACCTCGCAGGAGCCCGACTTCCGCACACACCAGCTCGCGGTCGGCACCTCGCTCGACCTGCTCGACCGCCTCGCCACGCTCTCACTGGGCTACGGGTTCGGCCACTCGCGCTACGGGCACGTCGACGCCCTGGACGACTGGCAGGCCCGGCTCACCCATCGCGTCGATGTCGGCTGGACCCACGTGCTGCACCGGGCGGTCACGCTGGATGTGGCCTACGGCCTGACCATCCTCGACGGCGCCCAGCAGAGCCCCTACCGCTTCGTGCGGCTCTACGCGCCGGGCGCTCCCGCGGGTGCCACGCACACGACGGCCGTGGCCGAGGCCGTGCCGGACCTGCGGCTGCGCCACACGGCCACCGCCCGCGTTCGAGCGCGGCTCGTGCCGCACCTGTTCCTCATTGGCGACTACCGGTTCTACGGCGACTCGTGGGGCGTCGTGGGCCACACCGGCACGCTGCGGCTGGCGCTCGGCCTGCTCGACGACGCGCTCACGATCGCCGTCGAGGGCCGCTTCACCCACCAGTCCGCCGCGACCTTCTACCGCGCACGCTACGAGTCCGTCACCGGCGCTGACGCGCGCATCCCAGAGTGGCGCACCGCCGACAAGGAGCTGTCGCCGCTCTGGACCACGCTCGCCGGCCTGCAGCTCGAGTACACCGCGCGCCTGGGCCAAGGCCACGTGCTGCGCGTGGGTGCGGGTGCGGACGCCTACATCCTCGGCTACCTCGACTACGCCTACGCCTCGCGCCGCACGGCGTTCATCACCACGTTCGACCTCACCTGGGAGCACTGAGCATGGCCAACCTCACCCGCTGGGCAGGGTCGTTGACCTGCGCCGCCCTGACGCTCGCGTGCCCCGCGCCGGAGTCGACCCTGGGGCAGGCGCCCACCGACACCGTCGCACCGGTGTTGCCCGCCTGCTCCGAGACCGGTGTGATCACCTCGGTCAATCCGTCCGGCGATCTTCCCAGCACGGGAGGCACGCTTCCCGTCACGCTCGGCTTTCAGGGCTTCCAGTTTGCGCAGCTCGGCCTCCGCGCTCCGGTCGCGCTGTCGAGCCCCACGACGGTCCGTACGCGGGTGACCGTGCCCGGCAAGATGAGCACGAGCGCCACGTACGCGCGCGTGCGGCTGACGTCGGGCGGATCCAACCTGGCCACGGTGCCCCTGCTGGTGTTCTTCAACGACGTCCCGCTGGCGGAGCTCTACGGCCAGCCGGCCACGATCACGCTGGAGGCCTCGACCGGGACGTGCTGGGTCGCTGCCACCGTGACGGTCACGCTCGGACAGGGCGGGTTTGCCGACGCCGACGCAACGCTTTGGGCCGACGGCGGGGCCCGATGAGCGCCATCGCGACCTTGGGCCGGCTCACTGCGCTCTTGGCCGTGTCCAGCGCTGCTGCCGACGGGCCGCCGCCCATGGCGCCGGAGCTGGCCCTGCCCGATCTCTCCGGCCGCGTCGTGCGGTTGAGCGCACACCGCGGCGCGTGGGTGGTCATCGACTTCTGGGCCACGTGGTGCGAGCCGTGCCGCGAGGCCATGGCGGAGCACGCCCGCCTCGCCGCCGCGTGGCCGAAGCGCCTCGTGGTGCTCACCGTGTCCGTCGACGAGGAGGACGCGCCCGTGCGCCGCTGGGTCGCCGAGCACGGCGTGACCCTGCCGGTGCTCCGCGATCCCAAGGGAGTCTCACCGGCGGCGTATGGCGTGACGGGGATGCCTTACGCGGTTCTGGTGGACCCCGAGGGGCGGCTGGTCTTCCGCGTGCCCGAAGCGCCGTACCCGCGGTTGCGCGACGAGGTCACGCGGCGACTCGGGGCCGACAGGGGCGAATGACCCGCTCCGCCCTCACATGGGGCGCATCGGCGCAACGGATCGCGTAGAGTCACCCGATGCACACGGTCCAACGCCCTCCCCTGCTGTCTGTGATGGTCCTGCTCCTGTCTGCCGGATGTTCGGGAAGAGAAGAAGCGACACAGGCTCCGGCTCCGGCGTCGGCGTCGCTCGAAATCCTCGCGTTCGACGTCGTCGGCCGCCCGTGGGGCGACGCGCCGGTGACGTTGACCTTCGGTTGGTCCATTCGGGGCACGGATGGGCCGCTGACGTGCCAGCTCGACTGGGAGGGCGACGGCGTCATCGATCGCACGCTCGCGGACTGCCGTGCCGAGACGCTGTCCACGGGCGCCGGAGACGGCGCGACCACGACGTACACGAAGACCGGCGAGCACCGGCCCCGACTCGTGGTCACCGATGGCGTGCGCACGGCCGAGGCCAGCACCTCCATCTTCGCGAACTTCATCACCCTCGCCCCGGGCGTGATCGAGCCGGCGCGGCTCCCAGGCTACGTCGCGCAAGAAGCGTCCTGGCCCCAAGCGAGCGACGTCGGCCGAGTGCCGCCGCACGTCGTGCTCACCTTCGCCGATCCGTCCCAGGTGCCGGTGCTGGTGCCCGGCACGATCGTCTGGGGCCAGACCTGGTACATGAAGGTCGCCGTCGCCGTCGCCTCGGGTGCGACGCTCGCCATCGACGGCGAGGCCATCCCGCTGACTGCGGCCGTTCAGGACGCCTTCGTCGGAGCGCGGGACGTGGCGCCGCCGATGGGTGACGCGCGCTGCATCGCGGCCTCCTGTGAGGGCGCCGTCTTCGAGCCGCTCCCCGCGAGCAAGCCGCACGCCGTGCGGGACGGGGCGCTCGAGTTCGAGGTGAAGAAGGGCTCGGCCGGCCTCAAGACGAAGCTGCCGGTCGGGAGCGCACAGGACTTCGAGCACACGCTGTTCGTCGGTATCAAGGTGAACAAGGTCATCCTCGAGATCGGCGTCTTCGAGCTCAAGCGGCTCGAGGTCGACATCAACCCGAGCATCAAGTACGAGTTCAACCTCCTGGCCAACCTCTTCAAGCTCGACCCCGCGCTGTCGATCGGGCCCATCGTGCTGGGCACCATCCCGCTGAGCGCCTTGCCACCGATCGCGGTCGTCATCGCCCTCGTCGTGGACGTGAAGGCTCAGGCGGACTTCAAGTTCGGAGCGGCCATCGAGGTCAACGTGCCGCTCAAGGCCAACTACAATCATCAGAACCCGAACGCGTTCACCTTCGACGTCTCGCCGGAGCTCATCGCCACCCCGGGCTCCAAGGAGTGGTCGGCCGGCCTCGTCGCCAAGGTCTCGGTCATCCCCAAGCTCGAGATCCTGCTCCAAGGGCTCGTGGGGCCGTATCTCGCGCCGGTCTTTTCGGTCAGCGGCGAGGTCAAGGGCAAGAAGGGCCTCCCGCCGTCCCCGTCGCCGGCCGTCTGTGCGTCTGACTGGGTCGCCGACTTCGTCTCGCTGAACGGCGAGCGGTTCTGTGTGGCGTACAAGTACGAGCTCGGCGGTGAGGTCTCGATCGCCGCGCCCTGGTTCGAGAAGATCCTCAAGGACCTCAAGGTCCCCAAGAAGGAGCTCACGTTCGCCGACATCACGCGCGAGCAGTGCTGGGGGTTCTGCCGGCCCATGGGCGCCGACGTCGTCTCGACGCCCGATGTCCCGCTGCCCGTCGACGCGCCGCTGCCCGTCGACGTCGCCGTAGTCACCGACCCGGGCGTACCCGTCATCGATCTCGGCCCCATCGACGCTGGCGGCGGGCTGGGGCTCGGCGCCGACTGCTTCGAGGGCATGACCGTCGCCATCCCCGGGACGCCGTCGTACGCGCCGAGCCTGATGACGGTGACGAACGTGACGGAGGTCAAGGGCGGCATCGCCTTCTACCCGACAGTCATCGTCAAGCCCGAAGTCGGCGACCAGAGCAGCAAGGTGCCGGCGGACGCGAAAGTGTTCACGTTTGGCGACCCCGCTCTCCTGCACGGCGTCAAGGGCTTCCCGGAGTGGATCCTCGGCCGTCCCGTCAATCGGTCGGGCAGGTCCAACCTGATCGCGGTATGGAACGACCCCACGACCGGCGCCTTCGAGTGGATGTTCAACATCAGCGCCGGGAGCTACACCTACACCGACCAGGCCGTGCATCGGCAGTACCAGTTCATCTACGACACGCGCGCCAACCCCAGGTACGTGTATCGGAGCTTTGGCAGCGGCGACGGGGTCACCTGGAAAGAGCTCGACCCTCCGACGCCACTCACCGCGGTGGTGTCGCTGCCCAAGGACTGCTTCGCTTTGGCGCAGCTCGACGTCGCCCCAGCCTCGGCGTCGTTCGGGAGCACCGCCGTGGGCCAGACGTCGGCGGCCGCCGCCTTCACCGTGACGAACGTCGGCAAGGCCAAGTCCTCACCCCTGGCCATCGCCCTCGGAGGGCCCAATGTCGCGGTCTTCAGCGTGACCGGCGGCACCTGCGGGGCCGGAGGCGCCATCCTCGACGCCGGTGCGAGCTGCTCAATCGCGGTCACTGCGGCGCCGCTGGCGGGGTCGGCGCTCGGTCCAGCGACCGCGAGCCTCACCGTCTCGGCGACCCTGGGCGGCACGGCGGTCGCGACACTCTCGACCACGGTGACCGACGCCGGGCTCACGCTCAGCCCGAGCCCGCACGACTTCGGCGTGCTCATCGGCGGCGGTAGCAGCCCGGACGCGCCATTCCAGGTCGGCAACACCGGCACGGCCCCCACCACGGCGGTCACGCTCTCGCTCGACGGACCCGACGCCGCCGACTTCCAGCTCACGGGCGGCACGTGCAACAGCGGCGTCACGACGCTCGCTCCGGGCGCCACGTGCACGGCCGTCGTCCGGTTCTCCCCCGGCGCCGCCGCGCTGCCCGGGGTGCGGACCGCGGTGCTCACGGCCATCGCCGCGACGGGCGGCGTCGCCACGGCCGCCGTCGTCGGCACCGTCCAGGTCGCCGCCGCGCTCACCCTGCTGCCAGGCAAGCACGACGTCCCGCCCACGGCCATCGGCGCGACCAGCAGCGCGCTGTTCACGGTGACCAACGGCGTCGGCGCCGCACCCACCGGGCCGCTCGCGCTGGCGATGACGGGCACCGGGGCCAGCCAGTACGCGATCGGCGGCGGGACCTGCGTGCCCGGCGCGTCGCTCCCCGGCGGCGCGAGCTGCACGGTCGCCGTGACGTTCGCGCCGACGACGAAGGCCGCCTCTGCGGCCGCGCTGACGGTGACGGCGGTCCCCGGCGGCGCGCTCGCCGGCGCGCTCACGGGCGTGGGGTTGTAGGTCAAGGGGGAGGCGGACGCCTACGCGACGGGGTCCGGAACGACGGGCTCGGCCATTTCCTCGCCGGTCGCGCGGCGGGTCGTCGTGCGGATGCGGTCGGCGAACTCGTTCATGTCGGCGAGGATAGCTACGGGCAACTCTTCGGATCCGCGGCGTCGTCGCAGAGCGTCGCGCCGAGAAGACACGACCCGACACAGCACACGCCAGCGCCCTCCGGAGTCGCGCACGACGACCCGGACGCCGGCGCGTCACACACGAGCGTCTCCGGGTTGCAGCGCACGCCGCACGGAGGCGCCGTATCGGGTCCACAGTCGCTATGGGCCGTGCAGGGCCGTCGGATGCGCAGGCGATCGTCGAGGTTGCTGAGACCGCCGTTTGGCTCCGGGCCAATCCTGAGATGCGTCGACAGCGGCGTGTGTGCGGCCGAGAGCAGCGCGTTCCCGGGACCGACGGTCAGCGTGCCCCTCACCGCTTGCACGGCGCCGAGGCGCGGACCCACGCCTTCGACGACCGGACCGAGCAGCGACGGCACGCTCGCGATCACACTCCAGTAGCCGCCGAGCATGGTGCGCAAGGTGTCCACTGCGCCGAGCAGGGCCGTCTGCCGCTCGGGCGTCTCCTGCGCGATGGCGTCGAAGTTCAGAAAGCGATAGTGCCCGCCGGTCAAGCACGCCAGCTCCTGCATGCGCGCGTCAGGCAGCGGATGCGCCCTCGACTGAAGCTGCACGAAGCTCGCGTGCTGGTCGTGACGTCCGAGGTCGGCAACGTCGGTGACGCGCTTTCGGAACGCGCCGTAGCTCACGGCGTTTTCGCAGGCCGGCTGGGCCTTGCCCTCCACCACGACGCGGTCCTGCTCGCCGACCTTGAAGCAGTGCTGGAAGTGCTCGTTGCCGTCTTTGGCGCACGTATCCGGACCGTCGGCGAGGACGACAAGGTGCCGCACCGTCTCGGGCCGCGACGCGAGGAAGCTCCACGCGAGCTGCGCACAGCTCCAGAGATTGGACCGGCCCGCGCCGCTCTCACCCAGGTCCTGGTCGATGCCGGGCATGAGCGTGTCCGTCCCGAGCGTGATGGCGCGATTGGTCGTGTAGCAGTGCTTCAGCTTGTCGTCCTCGGTGACGCCCTTCAGTCCAAGGACGTCCTCGACGTTGCAGACCACCTTGCAGCCGTCCTCGTTGAACGCGAACACGATGGCCGGGTCGGAGGGGTTGAGAAGGCCGAGCAGGTACCGCGCAGCAAAGGTACGCCGGCCCTGACGGTCCGAGGCGCACTTCCTCCGGCTCGCGGAGTCCCACGAGTCGATGGCGTCCTCCGCACCTTCGATGCACGTGTTGGGATCGACGTGGCCCGCCGCCAGAGCGCGAGTGCCGATGATACGCGGATTCCGTCCGGGGTTCGCTGGACCTCACGCCGGGCCGACTCGCGCGACCTTGCGCTTGGGCCTCTCTCAGGCTGCCAATCGCAATTTGCTGAAGCGCAGGCCATCATCACGCGCAATATCCGGGACGTGGCCAGAGGCGAGCTGCGCTTCCCGGACCTTGGAGTCCTGACGCCGCTCTCTTGCCTGGAGACGTATCCATGACGACTCTGACGATTCGACTCACCGACGACAAGGCTGTTCGACTCAAAGCGCTGGCCAAGGCCCGATCGACGAGCGTGAACAAGCTCGTCGACGAGCTCGCCACGGTCGCGCTGGTCGAGTTCGACGTCGAGACGCGCTACCGGGCCATGAGCGCGCGTGCAGACCCGCAGGCTGCGCTGGCCATACTCGACGCGCTCGATGCGAGCCGTGACTGAGCCCGTCGCACTGCGTCGCCGCCTCCGCCCCAACGGTCCCGTTCACTGTCCCACCGGCGGTCCAGATAGTGCCGATCTTCGCATCTTGTCCCTTGGGTAGGACAAGCCCTAACCTTCGAGCACGGCCCCGACGTCCGAGGCCGCAACACTCTCGGAGGATCACCATGCGTCCAGTCACCGTCGCCCTCATCTCGCTCGCGTTCCCGCTCCTGGCCTCGGCCGACCCGGTCAAGTTCACCATCCACTCGATGGGCATGAGCCGCGTCAGCTTCTCGTCGGAGGCCATGCTGGAGACCATCATCGGCAACACCAGCCACGTCACGGGCAGCCTCGAGGTCGACCTCGCCGCGCCCAACCGCGGCGCGCGCGGGCAGGTGGAGGTGGACATCGGCTCGCTCAAGACGGGCATCGACCTGCGCGACGAGCATCTGCGCGGCGAGCAGTGGCTCGACGCCAAGAAGTTCCCCAAGGCCACCTTCGCGCTCGACAAGGTCTCGCTGAAGGGGGCGCTGGTCGCCGGCAAGCGCGTGTCGGGGACGCTGTCGGGCACGCTGACCATCCACGGCGTAGCCAAGCCGGTCACGGTCCCCGTCGAGGTGGGCTTTCACAAGTGGTCGCCCGAGCTCAAGAACTTCGGCGTCGAGACGGACCTCATCCGCGTCAAGGCGGCGTTCAAGGTCGCGCTCT
Organism: Pseudomonadota bacterium; assembly: GCA_005776585.1. Taxonomy (GTDB): domain Bacteria; phylum Myxococcota_A; class UBA9042; genus SXOX01. The sequence continues at coordinate 57,746 of SXOX01000162.1, forward strand.
CGGACTTCGGCATCAAGGTCCCCGAGATGCTCGGCAAGAAGGTCGCCGAGACGCTCGAGATCGGGCTGAACCTCACCGCCACGCAGGCCAAGTGAACGCGATGAAGACGCCAACCAAGACAACCGCCCTCATCGCACTGGTCTCGGCCTTCCTTGGCGCGGCCGGCGGGTTCTTCGTTCACCGCGCGTGGTTCACCGAGGACAAGGCCTTCCTGGCCGCGAGCAAGGCGCAGGCCGAGCAGCTCGACGCGCTGGACGCCGCGCTGGACGCCCCGCAAGATTAGCCCGTGCCTCACTCCGACCTCGACCTCAACGCCGTGCGGGTCTTCGTCGCGGTCGCCGACAGCGGAAGCTTCCGGGCGGCCGCTCGCACGCTCGGGGTCCCCAAGTCCACCGTCAGTCGCAAGCTCGCCGAGCTCGAGGCCCACCTCGGCACGCGGCTCGTGCAGCGCACGACGCGGCAGGTCGCGCTCACCGAGGCGGGCGCCGTGTTCCACCGTGACGCGGCGCCGGCCGTCGCAGCGCTCGAGCAGAGCCAGCGGGCCATGGGCCAGCTCGCCACCACGCCGCGCGGCCTCCTGCGGGTGACGGGACCGCTCGACTTCGGACACCTCGTGCTCGCCGACCTGTGCACGGAGTTCCTGGTCCAGTGGCCCGAGGTGCGCCTCGATCTGGAGCTCACCGACCGCATCGTGGACCTCGTGGGCGAGGGCTTCGACGTCGCGATTCGCGCAGGTCGCCTCATGGACTCGTCGCTCATGGCGCGCGAGCTGCTCGCGACGCATATCGGCCTCTACGCCACGCCCGAATACCTCGCGGCACGGGGCACGCCGCAGCACCCGAGCGAGCTCGACGGGCACGACGCGGTGCTGTTCGCGCCGCGCCCCGAGATGCGCCTGTGGCACTTCCGCGGCGGCGCGGGGAGCGAGACCGTCGCGGTGCGACCCGTGCCGCGCGTCGTGGTCAACAACTTCATCTGCGCGCGCGACTTCACCGTCCGCGGCCTCGGCATCGGGCGCATGCCGGAGTTCCTGGCCCGCTGCGCGCTGGACACGGGCCGCCTGGTGCCCCTGCTCGAGTCCTGGGCCCCGCCCGAGGCGCCGCTGCACGCGGTCTACGCGTCGTCGCGGCACCTCTCGCCCACGATCCGGGCCTTCCTCGACCTCGTGGTCGCGCGGCTCGGCAAGGGCCGCACGTCGCCGGCGGGGCCCACGGGCGCGGTCGCGTAGGCGACCGGCTTTCGGGTGGTTGGAAGGACGGACAGCTGCGGTCGCAGACAGTGCAGCCGCGGCCGAGTCGGGCTCGATGTCGCCACGGCCGTTCCGTGCCGCGGCTAGTCAGGACTACAGGTAGAGCCCGCTCGGCGACGCGATTGCGGTCGCCGACACGACTCCGGTGCCACCGGCCGTCGCCTTGATGTGGATCGTGCCGTTGCCATGGCCACTCAGCCCACCGGCGCCGCCGCAGCTGCCGCCCGCGCCACCACCGGAGGTCGTGACTCCGGTGCCCGTATTGCCCGGAGAGCCTCCAGTCACCACGAAGGTCGTGCCCGCCGTGCCGGAGGCGCCCGGCCCGATGAGGCGAATGATGCCGCCGCCGCCACCACCGGCGTCGCGCGTGGTCCCGTTCGCGCCATTGCCGCCTTTGGCCTGGATCGTCGCGCCCGCGCCCATGGTCAGCGAACCGCTACCCCAGGTCAGGAGGACGATGCCGCCGGCCCCGCCGCCACCGCCTGTCGTACCGCCGCTCGTCCCGCTGGTGCCGTTGGCGACAATCGACGCGCCTGGCCCGAAAGTGACCCCACTGCCTGCGCGGATCGCAAAGGTCCCGCCGCCTAGACCGCCTTGGCCGGTCCCGCTCCCTACTGATGACCCGCCACCTTCGCGTGGAGGATTGATGAGCGCCTGAATACTGCCGAGGGATGGCGCGGGGATCGCCGTCGAGGCGGCATTGCCGCTCATCTGAAGGAACACGCCAAAGCCCGGCGCTGACCCGCCGCTGGCATCGACCACGCTTCCCGTCGCTGGAATCCATGACTTCACGACGATGGTCGCGGCGCCCCCGTTGCCCAGGTTGAAGGCGCCAGTGCACCGCACCGTGAGCCCGCTCGGGACGGTGAGCGTCACACCGGAGGCGATGGTGCAGGTCGTGAACTGCAAGTTGCCACCGTTGGGGAGGCCCGTGGACCAATCCGTATCCGCCGTAATATTGAGCGCGCCAGCCGAACCGTCGCCAAAGATGGTCGCCGAGCCGGCCGGGCCTTGCGCGCCTTGAGCCCCGTTGCAGACGTAGCGCGTCGAGGCCGCGATGACCTCACCGGCGTCCAAGGTCGAGTTGCCGTTGGCGTCCAGCCCGACCTCCACTTTGGTGCCTCCCGCGGCGCAGTTGGCTCCACTCGCTTCGTTGGTCAACTTCGTCAACGCGTTCTTTCCATCGGCTCCCGGGCTCCCGGAACCTCCCGCGGTACCGGTTGCGCCATTGCAGATGAACCGGGTGTTCGCCGCGATGACCTCGCCAGCGTCGAGGACGTTGTCGCCATCGGTGTCAGTCCCGGTCTCGAGCTTGGTCCCACCGGTCGCGCAGTTGGCGCCGACCGCCTCGGCGGTGGTCTTCGTGAGCGCGTTCTTGCCCGCGGCACCGGCCGCCCCGGCGAGGCCAGCCACACCATTGCAGACGTAGCGCGTGGCTGCGGCCACGACCTCGCCGGCCTCCAACGTCCCGTTGCCGTTGGCGTCGAGACCAATCTCGAGCTTGACGCCGCCGGCCGCGCAGTTGCCGCCGATGGCCTCCGTCGCGATCGCGGTCAGGCTGTTCTTGCCATTGGAGCCATTGGCGCCGGCGGACCCCGTCGCGCCGTTGCAGATGGTCGTCGAACCCGAGGCCGAGGTAAGCTTGACGCCACCGAGGGCGCAGGTCGCGTTGCCAATAGCCAGAGTCTCCGACGTCACTGAGACGCCTGCCGGACCCGTGTCGCCCACCGCGCCCTGGGACCCCGGAGCGCCGGGATCGCCCTTGGGTCCCTGCGGGCCGCTCGGACCCGTGTCGCCCACCGCGCCCTGGGACCCCGGAGCGCCGGGATCGCCCTTGGGTCCCTGCGGGCCGCTCGGACCCGTGTCGCCCACCGCGCCCTGGGACCCCGGCGCACCGGGATCACCCTGGGGCCCCTGCGGGCCGCTCGGACCCGTGTCGCCCGCGTCGCCCTTGGACCCCGGCGCACCGGGATCACCCTGGGGCCCCTGCGGGCCGCTCGGACCCGTGTCGCCCTTGGGCCCCGGCGCACCCGGGTCGCCCTGGAGCCCCGGCGCCCCCTGCATGCCATGGCAGAGCACCTCACTACCGTTGGTGCCGATGACCTCGACGCCACCGGCAGGGCACGCCGCGGTGACGGGAGCCGTCGCGACACTGACGGACACGCCGTTGGCGCCCGGAAGTCCAGGCGAGCCGGCGAGTCCATTGCACAGATAGTGCGTATCGGCGCCGACGACGAGCTTGACGCCCCCTCCCGGACAGGCGACGTCGCCCTGAGGGACCGAGGAGCCCGCGACGACCACGGCAGGAGTCCCCGGAAGGCCGGGTTCTCCTTGGGGACCGGTGTCACCAGTGGCACCCGGGGGTCCCATCGGTCCCGTGGGTCCCGTGGGTCCCGTCGGCCCGGTCGCGCCGACCTCGCCCGGCAGCCCCTGCGGCCCCGTCGCGCCGGTGGGACCGCTCGGACCCGCCGGCCCGGTCTCGCCCTGAAGGCCCGTCTTCGGCCCGATCCAGGCTCCCGTGGCGTCAATCAGCGGGATGCCGTTCACCGTGATGGACTTGGGGTGGATGTCACCGACGGCGTCGAGGGCGACCGCGGCGTAAGGGACGCTGCCGATGGGCGTTCGCGGCGACATCTCGGCGTCGCCGTCGATCGTCACGGCGAGCCACCGTGGCCCGATGCCACCAAAGACGCCGTCGGTGAAGGGCACCGTAGAGCCGAGCGCAACGGCGAACCAACCCTGCCGCACCTCGACGGTTCGCGCCTCAGTCCACAGCACGGTGCCGCCCGACGCCGCATCGTGGATGGCGAACGTCATGCCGAGGTCGTCGTGGATGGGCACACCTCCCGGGTCGGTCAGTCGGCCCTGGTGGGTCAGGGTCTTGGGAACCTCGGCGGCGCTCGCCGAGGCGAGGCCGGCGGCGAGGAGGAGGACACTGCATCGTGTGAGGAACGTCATGGCTTGCTCTCCTGGCGAGACTGGAGTCCGGTGGTCATGGTGTACTTGGGGCTGGAGGCCGACATCGGAGCTTCGAGCGGTCCGCCGAGAACGCTGACAAGCACGTACTTCGGGCTACCCGCTCGGCTGGCGCCGGAGATCAGGCCGCTGCCGGTCAACGTCGTGGCCGCATCGGGACTCCACGTGTCGGTGCCGGGTCCGGGCGTTCCGATGTCGGTCCCCGCGTCGGTCGCGTCGACGCCCGGCTTGGCGTCGAGACTCGCATCGGAGCCGACCGCATCGAGCGGCCCCGTCGTATCGCTGCTTGCGTCGGCCGTGACCTTGGCGTCGTTTCCGCCGACCGCATCGGACGGCGCAGCGTCCGAGCACCCGATCACCATGGCGATCGCGGCGCTGACGCCCGGGTAACTCCATCGTCTGTTTCTCATCTTCTCAGTCGCCTCCTTATGAGGTCTGGGCCTGTGGAGCAGGACGTAACCCTCATTTCCGTTTGAGGGTAGTATATCGTTCTGCGTGAGTCTAGCCCGCGCGACCCGACCTACTTCAGCGCCTTGGCCCGCGACTCGGCGCGCTCCCACATGCGGATGTAGCCCTCGGCCGAGCGGACGAACGGCTCGAGCTCGGCATCGGTCATGCCCATGGCACGCGCGTCCTGAATGAGCTCGGGGAGCAGACCCACGTGCGCCATGCCCTCGGTGTTGAAGTCGAACGTGCGCTTCCCCGACACCGGCGACGAGAACGTGACGTCGCCCGCAAACGACGTGAAGGGGTAGGCGATGGGCTTGGTCTGCGGTGCCGTACACCCCGCGTTCTTGCCGAAGCGCGGCCCGGCCTGCGGGGCGAAGCCGTTGTTGTCGAGCGCCACGCCCTGCGCCGGGTAGCCGCCGTGGTCCTTGATGCGCGCGATGCGGGCCGCGAAGTCGTGGCCAACGTTGAGCTGGTCGGGCCGCTGGCAGCGCGGGAGGTTCGTGTTGGAGATCCCGCCGAGCGAGTAGAGGTCGCCGTCGTTGTCGCCCTGGTGCGTCCCTGCGGCGGGATAGTTGGCGGCGTGCAGGAGCTCGTAGGCGCGGACCCGCGACCGGCGCGGCATGTGGTCGATCTCGATGATGAGGCCCCGGAGCATCATCTCGTGCATCAGCGTCTCACCCAACGGCGTGAGCCCCGTCTGCTGGCAGTAGTCGCCTTCGAGCTTGGGCTCGGTGAGCTTGCTGAGCAGCGGCGCCAGGAACTCGACGGGGGACTTGGGAAAGGTCGAGGCGTCGAGCGGGGGCGGCCCGTCGAAGGTCGCGCGCGGCTGGTTCAGGCCGCCGAACGTGACGGCGCCGTGGTCGTAGCCGTCGGGCTGTACGGGACAGGCGACGTTGGTGAAGTTGCCGTAGTAGCCGGTGTTGGCGACGTTCCCGATCTCGATGAACCCGCGATGGCCGTCCCCCGCCGAGAAGCCGTTGTCGAACTTGTGCACCGGGAAGATCGCGCGCACGCCGCGCTCCCGGTAGGTGTCGAGCTTGGCCTTGACCAGCTCCGAGGTGCACTTCGGGAAGCCGGGGCGCTCGGTGACGTAGCAGTCGAACAGCGTCGAGGTCTCGATGCCGAGCACCACCGCGAGCTTGCCTTGCTGGATGATCTTGCGCGCCTCGGCGGGCGTCGTGACGATGCGAAACCAGCCCTTGCCGGGGCCGCCGGCGTGCGCGTCGATGTAGCGCTCGAGGGCGCGCGTCGCGTCGAGGATGCGGTCTACGGCGACCATCTCGTTACACGACAGCCGCGGCTTCTGGAGGCCGAGGCCGGTGCTCATCTGGCAAAGGACCTCGTTGGTCGTCGCGTGCTGCACCAGGAGCCGCAGCCCGCCCATCCACGCGCGCTCGAGCCAGCGATGGTAGAGCCCCTGATGCGTCGCGCGCGCGGTGGTACCCGGCCAGTGCACGAAGTCGGGGTAGCCGTCGGTATGGTGGTTGAACGCCCCCGTGTCGCCACTCAACAGCGCTGCGGCCGCCGTCGCGGGGTCGAACGCGCCGCCGCCCATGAAGTAGCCGACGAGATCGCGCCGGCCGTCTTTGCCGTGGAAGGGCTCGCAGCTCCCGAGGGCGTGCTCGACGCCGAGCGGGTGAAACGGTGCGCCGTGGAACACGCCGCCGGCGCCGAACGCGAGGTTCGTGAACAGGTGCTCGTGGGCATCGACGAAGCCGAAGAGGTCGCCGTCGGGGAACGTGGTCTTCACGATGCTGCCCGTGGCGTTGAGGGCCAGCTCCGGGAACGGGACGCAGCCGGTCGTGGGGTAGAACGCAATCGCCGCGGCGCTGGCCGTATCGGTGACGGTGCCCGTCGTCCCGAGCCAGGCACCGGTCGCAACGTTGCGCAGCCCAAAACGGCCGGCCGAGGCGGGAGACAGGGCCCAGACGGCGGGCGAGACGTAGCCGTCCTCGTTGCGCGTGACATCCGACTCGAGCGCGGCGAGCCTTTCGAGCGCGCCGTCCTTGTTCGCCGCGAGGAAGCGCCCTTCGGCGTCCCGCAGGAGAAAGGTGCCGAGGTCCGTGGGTTCGAGCGTGAGGCGCGCGGCGGTGTCCAGCGTCGTGCCGGTGAAGGCGAAGCGTGCGCCATCGGTGCTTGCGACGAGCAGCCGGCCAGTGCTCTTGCCGGGGGCGGCGGCGTCGATGGCGAAGCAGCCGCCGGCGAGGCCGTGGCCGGTGGTGTCGGTGGCGTAGGGCGCAGGCCGCGGGCCGTCGTCGACGAGCGTGTCCTCGCTGGCCGAGCTGGTGTCCGCAGGAGCGAGGAGCTCGGGCCCCGCGTCGATGGCGGTCTGGGTGTCGGGCGTGGCGTCGGGCACATCTTTGGCGCAACCGGCAATGGCGCAGAGCAGCGATAGGCCCAGTACGAAGCGCGCGCGGCGCGCAGAGATCGAAGCGAGGTGGGTGAGCATGGATGAACCTTTGAGCGAAGGGTGGTGGGCAGCTGCTTGAGGCGGGCTCAGGCGACGCGAACGCGCATGCGTACGAGCACGGCCAACGACACGAGGAGGGCGAGGAGCGAGGCTGATCTCACTGCCGGCGCGCCGGGCGACGACGCGCAGCCGGACGTCGCTGTGGAGGACGCACGCACGTCGATACCGATCGGGCCCACCTCGGCGCCTGTGACCGTCTCGATGGCGCCTCCGGCATCGACCGGGGCGCGGCCAGCGTCGGGTGGGTAGTCCATGGGCTCAGAGAACGTGAGGGGCTCGCTCGACTTGCCGAGATCCGCCGGCGCAACGACCTCTGCGACCATCATCTCGACAACGACTGGCTCGATTACGACCGCCTCCGGAGCGGCGGACTCAGCAACGTCGGTGCTCTCGGGCCCCGCATCCGGCGGTGGTGGCGTCGCGCCCGGCAGCACGCAGCCGAGCGGCGCCTTGCACTCGCCCGAGGCACACGCGGTCACGAGGTCGAGGTCCAGACAGCCGTCCCCGTTGGAGTCGAGGCACACGCGCGCTGCGGCCTGAGCGCCACCGGGCACGGTCGTGCAGCTGACCTCACCGGCGGTCGGGCAGGCGTCGTTGCAGCCGCCCGCGCCGCAGCCACCGTCGACCGTGCACGTCGCCCCGGGCTTGCACGCCCCGAGGTCCTTCCATTCCAGGCAGGCGTCGACGTCGACGTTGCCGCACTCGACCGTGTGCCAGATGCCCGCGGCGTCCTTCTGGCAGCCCTTGGCCCCCACGGCATCGCAGTCGTCGAGGCAGTTGAACGAGCACGAGCCGTACTCGCACATCTGTCCCGCGTTGCACGCTTGGTACGGGATGAACACGTGGCAGCCGTCGACGAGCGTGCAGCCGTGGACGACCCACACGCTCGTGACCGCGTCCCAAACGCACTGAGTATCGAACGGCCCGCTGCACGCGTCTTTGCAGGTCGTGACGCAGCTGTGGTTGGCGCACACACGCCCGGGGCCGCAGGGCGCCACGCCGCCCGTGTCGCCTTCGTCGACCTGGCCGTCGCAGTCGTTGTCGAGCCCGTCACACACCTCGTCGCCGTCGCTGCCGCTGCAATCCGAGTCGACGCCGTCTTGACAGAGATCGGCCGCGCCGGGGTGCACGGCCTTGCTCGACTCGTTGCAGTCGAGGTCCGCGGTGACGCCGTCGGCGTCGAGGTCCTGCGCGACCGTGATGATGAGCGACGGCGCGGAGTCGCCCTCCTTGGCGGAGAAGGTGATCTGGCGCTCCAACGGTGTGTCGGCCTTGCCGAAGTCGGGGTCGTAGAGGTGAAAGCCGCAGTTCTCCGCCAGCGGCAGGTCGGCATAGTCGGTATCGCCGGTCAGCCAGTCACGCACGGCCTTCGTCACGTCGAACAGCAGCGACTTGCCGTCGGGCTCGGTCGCGACGTTCTGCGGCAGCGAGCTCCAGGTCGTGCCGTCGGTGTCGTTCAAGGTGGCCTCGCTCCAGCCGCACACGGCGTTGGGGCTGCCAATCTTCTTGAGCCGTGTGGCCACGACCTTGACGGGCCCGCCGAGCTTCTCGGTGACGACGCCGATGCGCATCCGCAGGGTGGCCTTGACGATCGTGCCTTTGGGCACCGTGGCGAGATCGAACCGCAGGTAGCTCCGAAACTTGCGATAGGCATCCCACGCAGGTGTCGCCGTCGCGCACTCGCCAGGGGGAGCGCACCAGGCGGGCGTCTCTGCCACACCGGGGCAGCACTCCTTCTTGGGCGCGCCCTTGGTGCAGATGTTGTCAGCCTTGTCCGAGAGGCAGGCCTGACGCTCGATGCCGACCTTGAGCATGGGCTCGAGCCCGTGCACGGCGGGGTCGTCGTGCGTGGTCCAGGTGTCGTCGGTCGGCTTGAGCGTCACCTCGACGAGGCCCTTGGGGTCCGCCGGCTTAGCCCAGGACGAGGAGACGGCGAGCAGGGCGCCGAGAGAGGCCAGGATACGCGACGTGGTGAGCATGGTGGCGCCAGTGTCGACGGGACCGCCCGCGGTTTCAAGGGCCGTGCGGGCTAGGAGCGTGTTGCCCAAAGCGCAACGGTGCATGGCGTGAGCTTCAGTTCGGACTTGGGTCATAACGCGCCGTGTGCGGAGTCGTGCACGCGGGGCGACTTCGGCGCGGGTGCCTCCGTGAACGTCCTCGTGCGCGTCCACGTGCTCGTGCTCGTGCTCGATTCGAGCGGTCTCATGTCGCGCCGGCCTTCACTGGCAGCGACCTTTCTGTGCGTCGATCTGTGAAGCACGGCGCCCCGTCGCAACGCTAAGTCACCAGCACGTCGCAGCACCAACGCGACCTACGGACAAGGGAACTCCAAGATGCTTGATTACGAACGACTTGACGTCTACCAACGCGCGATCGAACACCTCGCAGTGGCTGCCCGCATGCTCAACGTCATGCCAAAGGGACAGGCGGTGCTCTCAGACCAACTCAAGCGCGCCAGCATATCGATTCCGCTCAACATCGCCGAAGGTTCGGGCAAACCCGACGGTCCCGACCGACGGCGCTACATGGCGATCGCACGAGGCTCCGCAATGGAATGCGGCGCCATCATCGATGCCGCGCGCATCCTCGGAGCCGCCACGCCGAGCGACGCGAACGAGGCGAAGGTCCTTTTGGAGCGCATTGTGTCGATGCTCAGCCGCATGTGTCGGTAGGACGAATCGAGCACGAGCACGTAGACGAGCACGAGCACGTGGACGAGCGGGCAACTGCGACCCTACTCGGTTCTATGCGCAACACGCTCCTAGGGTACCTCCCACGCGGGCGAGAAGAAGCCGGCCTCGAGCGCGCCCGAGTCCGACCAGACCATCCAGTCCGGGATGCGGAAGCGGGACTGGAAGGGCTGGATTTGATAGAGCAGCCGCTCGTAGGTGCGCGCGGTGACCAACACGGCGTTGAGGCGCTCTCCCGCGGGGTAGACGAACGCGAGCGCCGCGCCTGGCTGCGCCTTCGTGGCGGTGACGGAGGCGTCGTCCCACATGAACGGGATCGAGTCGGGGACGCCCGCCGTCGCGCGCGAGGCGCCGAGCCAGATGAGGTTGCGCTCCGCGCGCACCGCCGGCGTCACGGCGGACGCGGGCAGCGCACAGCCGTGACCGTTGCCGATGAGCATGAACGTCGAGAGCAGCCACGCGGCGTAGCGGGCGTACTCGGGCGCGCCCGCGTCCGGAGTGACGAGGCAAAACGGCCGCATGAAGACCTCGTCGAGCGGTCCGTGAACGCCCGGTCGCTTGCCCGTCGTGGGCCCGACCGGCATGTCCGACGCGACGACCGCGTGCGTCGCGCCGTCGACGATGACGCTGGTCACACCCTTGTCGGCCAGCGCCTTGCCGTTCAGCGTGAGGCTGCGCACGTTGGTCGTCGTCAAGGTGACCTGCGCGCCCGTTGCGACCGAGGTCAGCGTCGCGTCGTCGTTGGGCGCGAGCTGAGACTGAATCGTCACATAGGAGTGCCGCGGGTTGACCCACGGCGAGGACGAGACGAACGTGAAGTCGAGCTCGAACGGATCGAGGGTGCGCTCGTCCATCAGCGCGAAGAACGGCGGCCAATCGACGCAGTCGGCTCCGGGCGAAGCCTCCCCATCCCACCAATGACCGGCTCCGGGCTGCTCGTGGTAGTGCAGCTCCGGCACGATGGGCGTGAGCACCTCTTTCATCTTGCGCGCTTCGGTCACGGGGACGTTGTCGTCGGCAACGCCGTGGATGATGTAGACGCCGCGCTTCTTGAGGTTGGTCACGTAGCGCAGGGTGTCACTCGAACGCGCGGCCCAGCCGAAGGGCGAGGTCGGCGCCGGCTTCGTCTGACCGCCATAGGTGTAAAACGAGATCCAGCCCGCGCTCGGGCCGATGACTGCAAAACGACCGGGGAACAGCGTGCCGACCTGCCACGTGCCGTGTCCGCCCATGGAGTGGCCGCCGAGATAGACGCGCGTCGGGTCGATGGGCAACGCCGCGGAGGCCCGATCGAGCACCTCGAGCGCGTCGAGGCGACCCCACACCTCCCAGTCGAAGCCGAACGGGCGCCGGTTCGTGGCCGCGACGACATAGGACCGCTCGTGCTGCGCGTAGGCGGCGGCTTGACCCGAGCCCTCGACCCCGGCGCCGTGGAGCGAGAGCACGAGGCCATAGGCCTTGGTCGGGTCCACGTTCGGCGGCGGACGGACGGCGTAGTACTGCACCGAGGCGTCCACGTCCGACCGGAACGTGCGCCGGAACGGACCCGCCGCGGTGGGCTCGAGCACGGGCAGGTCGACGGTGCGCTCGTAGGCCTCGGGCCACGCGGGCGACTCGAGGTACAGGGTCACCGTCTCGGTGCCTCCCGCCGTCAGCCCGGGGCGCGGTCGGATGCGAAACGCGACCTGGGTCACCGCGCCCCCAGGGAGGGCGGGGAGCGTCGTCGTCGTGGCTTCGGCGGCCGTGGACTCGACGACGGTCGCGGTCACCGGGAGCGCCGCGGACTCGTCGAAGTGAAGCACGGGCACGCCAATCCATTGGTCGGCGAGGTCGCCAGCGACGAGGTCAGGCAAGGTCGCATCGGCGAAGTTGAAGGCGACCGCGTCGGGCGTCGTCCACAGCGCGACGCTCGGCGTCCGCTGGCTGCCATAGCCACGCACGATCAGGAGGTTCTCGCCCGCCCGCGTGCGCAGCGGCAGACGGTGCTTGCCCGACTGATACACGTCCCCCGGCTGGCGCGCGCCGTTCAGGAAGAGCGTCATCACCGCGTCCGCGCGAACGAGCAGGTTGGTGGGCTCGGGGGTCGTAATCCGGGTCACCGCCCACAAGGCCGCGCCGGCAAACGGGCCCTTGATCTCGCCGGTGTCCTTGGGCGCGACGTCGGACCACGCGAGCCCGTGCGCGGCGTCGGCCGGCCACGTGAAGGCGAGCGTCTCGATGGCGTCGAGCACCGGATCGGACGTCGCGGCAAACGGGAGCGTCGCGACGCGCCAGGTGGCGATGACGCGCGGTGTGGGCTCGTGGAGCGGCGCGATGGGCTTGGGTAATGGCGCCACGTCGGGCCCGTGGTCGGGCGTCTCGGGAGTGATTGGGAGGTCCGCGGCAGTGACCAGGTCCAGGCCGTCTTGGGTGTCCGAGGTGACCGGCGGAGGCGTCGACGTCGAGGCCGGGGCGCACGCGAGGGCGAGGAGGAGCAGGCAGGCGGACGCGGCTTTCATGGTGGCGCGAGCATACACGAGGCGGGCCGCGCGGGCCCAGCGCCACGCCTTCAGCGAAATCGCATGCGGCAGAGGCGTCGTCAGAAATCAACTGCCTGAGGACACCCACACCGGGATCGACCTGGGCGCGGGCGCGTCCGCCGCGGACAAGCCACTGCTCGACCTGCTCAACATGAGCTCTGCGAGCGTGTTGCTTCACGTCGTCACGCTCAGCATCACCGGTCCCTCGGCCAACTCCGGCGCGTCCATCCACTTCGGCGCCTCGACCTTTGACACGGTCCGCCGCGACGCGTCGGGCGACGAGCTGATGGACCCCATCCTGCACAACGGCCCGGTCGAGGACCTGCTCTCGGTCAAGTACGTGGACCTCTCGACGCCGCCTGCCGGCCAGTTCGCGGTGCCCACTACGTTTCCGGTCTTCCACCGTCGCGTGAGCGTGCAGCGGGACTGGAGCATCAACACCCAGGACAGCAGCGCGCCGACCGGCAACCCGCCCCTGGCGCGCTACCTGACGGGCTGGGCCCTGATCGAGACGCCCTCGACGGTGGGCACCTACGAGTTCAGCTGGGCACACGAACTCACGGTGATCGCCCGCTGACCACGCGCGCAACGGCAGGACCAGGGAGGACCCGACCATGGCATTTTACACGCTGAAGCACATGAGACGCATCACTGAGACCTCGGTCGGGAGCGACGTGGTCCGGCTGGTGCTCGATGCCGAGGCCGTCGAGGTCGGCGAGGCTAGCACCTTCGACTTCATGACCCGCATCGCGAGCATGGCGTTCACGACGGGAACGGGAGCGGAGCTGGCGCTCGGCGTCATCACCACCGACGTCTTGCGCTACGACGCCGCCGGCGCGCTGATCACCGGACTCACGACCGACACCACCGGCCAGGGGCCATGGACGTCGATCTTTCGCTACGAGTTCTCGTCGGCCACAACAGGCGTCACCTCGACGCGCGAGTTCGTCGTGCCCAAGGACTGGCGCAGTCAAGTGCCCGGGTCAGGCGTCCCGCCGGTCTCGCGCATCGTGGCCGCGTTCATCGAGTACACGCCTCCGGCGGGCGGTGGCAGCTTCGACCTGGCTCACGAGATCACCTTGGTGGCGCGATAGGCGCGCCCCCGTGGACGTTTCAACCGCGGCCCTGGCGGGTCGCCGACAATAGAGGCAGTCATGGCACTAGCAACGGTCATCTGGAGCACGGCGCGCTTTCAGCTCTACGTCCCGGCACTCGCGGCGGGCGAGGTCTATCGGTGGGCGCCGCCTGCCGAGCGCATCCCGGACCTTCTGAACTACGCGACCGTCGACCTCACGACGCTCATCGTCTCGGTGACCGGCATCGGGAACGTCACGATTCGGTACCGGGTCGGTACGACGGACCAGCTGCGGCTCAATGACGACGGGTCGCTCAATCTGCTCAACAACGGCACAGTCACCGGCAGTTCCAATGGTCCCGTGACGGATCTCGATGACGGCGGCGTCATCATCGAGGGGACGGGGGCTCAGGAGCTGCCTCACTATCACCGTCTCGTGGCCACGGCCAACAGCGGCTTGTGGTTCAGCGACTCGCCGCCAGAGGGTGCGGTCGCGCCCGCATCACGCTACGTCATCCCGTGGTTCGAGTTCACCGCCGGCACCGGCGGCAGCTCGGCTGCCTCGTGCTGGCTGAACTTCGAATCCCACGTGATCGCCAGGAACCCGGCGTAGCAACCAACGGATCCAGACCCTACGGGGAGACGAAACGACTCGATGATCACAAGAATGCTGTACACAGATTCGGATCTGGACACGCCCGGGCCATCGGGGGTTCCCACAGCCCGGCTGAAGCGGTACAAGTTCAACGTGATGCGGTGGATCGAGTCTCAGGCGCTGCGCGGCAAGGTTAGGTCCGGCTTCCTTCAGAACTTCACTCAGACCGACCGCGGCACCGTCGCCAGGTCGGTCCAGGCCGCCGTAAATGAACTGGTTGCGGGGCTCGATGCGCTCCCGCCCGCAGTTCGTTTGCGCCTGGGTGGACCAACGGTCGTCCTCTACTTTCCGCGCGGCGCCACTCATGTGTACTACGTCGATGGGAACCACCGGCAGGCGATGTGGCGTCTGCATCCGGGACTTCGAGTCCATGTCCTGCCGGGGGACAGCGCCACCCCGCTGCGGGCTACCATCATCGCCGCCAGTGGCAGGACGGGCCGCCTCCGCCTGAAATTCGATGCGGCCATCCCTGGAGGCAACGGCACAGCCACCATTCAGCCGATCAAGCCCAAGCCTTGGTTCCTGGACAAGGTTGACTGATGGCCGGACCATTCAGCTCCGAGACGTTCCAATCCGCCGGCGCTCCGCCGCCAGACATATTTCCGGCGTGGGCCTACCGTCGAGCGAATCGCCTGAACGGGATGCGCTTCATTCCCAAGCGGTTGTGGGCCCAGATTCTCACGTATCAGTGGCCCGCGTGTGCCGGCGGGGAGGCCATCGTCGAGGATCTGACGGAGTATCTGCAGGCGGCCATTGACGCGGCGGCCTCGGTCCCGTGGGAGGAGGCCGCGACATCTCCGCAGCTGCTCGGTCGCGGACGCCGCCCGGAGGCGCCCACGGTCGCGCCCCCCGAGGGTTTGTTCTGCACGAGGGGGCTCAACACCCGCGGGGTCGTGCGCTTGGAGGGCGCCTGTCGCCGCGGAACGATCCTGCTCTGGATTCCGCCGGACGGCAGCCAGTTTCGCCACTACGTGCCGACAACGCCTGGCTCCAGCTTGATTGTGGTGGACGAGCCCAACGTGAGCGATTTCAACGCACTGGACGACGCACAGCTCTTTGAGACACTGCCGCTGGGCGGCGTGCGTCACCTGTCGCTTCTTGGCGCCACCGGCGCCAATCGGCCCGACCACCTGGTGCGGGTGACCAGCGCGCGCCGAGGCGCCTTTCGCATCGCCGACTGCTGGCTTGCCAACGCGGCGAGTCACGCAGTCCGGCTCGATGGCGGCTGTGAGGCCGTGGCACTCGACGCGGTGGAATGCGAGGGCGTCGGCGGGTTCGTCGTCAGCACGTCACCAGGCACGCGGCCTGCCCGGGTCCGCTTCGACTCGTTCAGCTGGCGCGTCAACCACACGGCACTTAGTGACCTGACGTCAATCGACTATGGACACCTGCTCCATCGAATCGATCCCGAGGAGGAGCTCTCGAAGCAACTCGCCTACGATAAGAAATGGAATCTTCCGCTCTTTCATGGGATGGGGCTGGTCGAGTTTCAGAACCTCGGCACCGCAAGTGTCTTCATGCGGCACGCCCAGCTCGACGTCACCACGCGCCTCGCGGGCTCGGGCGAGCTCATCGCACAGCGACACAACTTCCCACTGTCTGTCCGACTCGAGGGCATCACGGGCCGCGTCAGCCGATTCGATTGCGTGACCTGGGTCGGTTCGGAGCCCGAGGGCACGTCGCGGTCCACGTGCGTCGGCTTCGATCTCGCGGTGCAGAATCTGCCGCTACTGCGCCGCGGCGCCCTGCGTCGGCCTGTGGGTGCGATGGGCGCGTCCGGTGCGGCAACGCCACTCTCCGACGCCTTGCCCGGACCCAAGACCGACCCGGACGTCGCCGCTATCATCGTCCCCGCCGATGGCGCCGGCTTCATCGTCTGCGGACCGCCGAATGAATGGCCGTGGTTGCTCCAGGGGCGCATCTTCCAGTCGGCGGATCTGGCTCAGATGCAGACCTACATGGGAGGTCCTGCGGACGACGCCAAAGGTCTTCGACGCGTCCGACACATGGACGTGCTCTGGAACCCGTGGGCATGGAAGAAGGGCCCAAACAACCCGGTTGCCTGGGTTATCGAGGACCCGAAGGCCAACGGCTGGGAGTACCCCAAGCCCCCGGAAGTGCTGCTTTCCGTCGATGGCCAGCGGAATGGGAATTTCTCATTTCCGAACCTGGCCGGGGGAAGCGGACCGACCATCTCCGCCGTCGCCGGTACGAACGCAAGCCTACACGTGTCGGAAACCAAGAGTCCTGAGCCCGCGAAGGCGCTCGCAGTCACCCTCGTCCGCTTCGGTTTGCCGGACACGGTTACTGCAATGAACGTCTCCGGTTCTGATGGCGGCGCACCATGGCCGCCGGCGCCTGGCGACTTGGTTACACTCGGGGGCATGGCGCTCCTGGCGGCTTCGGGGAAAATTGAGGTGTGCGTTGTCGATGTACTCACACAGCCTGGCCAACTCAGTCTCACCGCGCGCCCCACCGAGCGGATTCATGTGACATCGGATCTTGTGTCGCCAACCAAACTCATGCCGTCGATCGCGATGAATGCGCCACGGGTGCTCCGTGTGCTTTTCTAGCCATCGAACGTGTAATGATTCCTTGCGGTCGAACATGTGGGTGTGGTTGCTCACAGTGTGCGCCGTCCCGTGGTCTGTGCCCTCGTGTGCGCTCGAGCCACGCGCACGCGGGCCGGTAGCGAGCCCGCTCGGGTCACAGTCCGGCGGACTGCAATCGGGCAGCAGCCCAGCTTCCGACGGACCATCGCTGCTTCTGTTCAGCAGCGGACTCGAGGAACTCTATTGCTGTGATGATCAACAAGCGACCACAGTCGTTTCATTGTCGACTCTAAAATCTCAAACAATATACACTGGAATTGATTATTCGGCGGGGGCACTGCTGTGGGAACCAAAGCGAGAGCTTTTGCTGTGGACGGCATTCGGCGATCTCTATGTCGGAAGCGACGACAGAACCTCCACTTCGGCAATGACTTGGCCAGGGATCGGGCTCCCGGGTGGCCAACCCTGGACGGGGGTGCCGTTCGGTCTGAACCAGAAGCCGAGCCCAGCGTGTACGATTCCCCATGAGTCATACTGGGTACTTGCGCGAGACGTGGCAATCCAGGGCACGTGGTGCGCGACCACACCGCTCACGACGGCCGGCACGGGTGTGCCAAGCCGAATAACCATGGTTCGCTTCGACTTCAATGCTCGCGACCTATTTGCGGATCGCGACTGTGACCTGCCTGCGGTCCTGTCGGAGTCACAGTGGCCCTACCCGTGGTTCTCTGGGATGGAGATCCAGCCTCTGACCCTGACTGCCCGCGTCTACTTTGGCTTCGACGCGCCGAGGCCGCCGCCAGGTGAGCCGTTGAAGGGCTACCCTGCGTTGCGCCGCTGGGATGTGGACAAGCAGTGTACCTTCACGGAGCTTGCGCCCGTCGCACTCCCGAAGGACACCTGGGTGCGTCTGAACGCGCTGGCCGTCGCCAAGGACGGACATACGCATCTTCTCGCCGACGAGTCCGCCTCCGGAGACTTCCTGCTGCTCCGCATCACGGAGCCTGGAGACATCGACAAGCTGTGGAGGGTGCCTTCGACGACCGTGCATCGGGTCAATGACGTAGCCGTTGTGAGCGACGGTCGCCGTTTCCTCGTTGGCGAACGGGTCGCCGGTACGCCCCCACATCGAGAAAGAGGCCTCTACCGCATCGAAGACGACGGCAGCGTGACCTATCTGGCGTGCGTCAACGCCACGAAGATCGTGGATGTGATCCCCTGACGGAAGGAGGGCCGCGTGCCAAATTTGCGAGACCGCGACGTGATCGAGGACACCTATGGCGTCGAGGCCGTGACGGGCTTCGTCGACACGCTCGGCTACGTGGTGATGGTCAACGTGTTGCGCTACATCGACGATGCGTTGCACTCCGCGATTCGAAACGGGACCTACGACCAGGACCTGACTCCGGCCTTTCAACGGGCGCTGGACGACCTCACGAGCCGTGTGAACGGCGCAGAGGCGCAGTATCCCTGCGCTCTCTACATTCCCGCAGGGACCTATCCTATTCGAGCGCTGTGCTGGAACGGGCGCGTGCACCTCGTGGGCGACGGCCCGGCGGCGACGTTCCTCGTGTACGCACGACCCGGGCCAACTCCGCCGGCACGCGGCGAAGACGTCCTCATCGCCACCCGCTTCACTGGAGGTGGCGAGCCGCCCCCGAACGCGTCCATCGGCGGCATCGCCGACCTGGCGCTCCTGGGGTTCGTCCGGCGCAGTGCCGTCGACACGAGCATCTACGGCGACCGGCCAGAGCCGGGCACCGACGAGCCCGAGTTCCGTCCTTGGCACATGGCGCGTCACCTGGTGGTCTGGCGCGCGGGAATCGACCTCGGCTTTCGCCTGGAGCGCTGCTTGATTGGCCTCTGCCGCTCCGATGCCGTGTTGTTCCTGCGCGGCGCAACGAACCTTCACGTCGAGGACGTCACGATCGTGGGTGTGGGCGGCTATGCGTTTACGCTCGTCGCGGGCAGCGAGGGGCAGCCGCTGGTCGACGAGCGACCGTTGTCCTGCATCAGCTGCGGTGACATGGGGCCGGTGCCCGAGGCGACGCTGGCGCCGATTTCGCCGGAGAAGCCGCCGACCTGGCACGGGCCACTGGAACTGAGGTCGGCCGAGACCCGGATTGGCGGGGGCCGTCCGAGACCCGGGGGGAGCGAGCTTCCGGCCAGCTTCGTGGGACTGCACTGGAGCAGCGCCTTGCCGGCCTGGGTCGCTGGCCACGTCGCTGTCGGGCCGTACGCGGAAGCGAGCCAGTTCTTCGGTGCCGGGCTCCTGCGGCTCCACGAGGCCGGGGCCATGAACGTGGTCGTCGAGGACGTCCACCTGGACGTGACGACCTGGCTGTCCGTCCGCGATGGGCTGGGGCACGCGGTCCCGGAGGACGAGGACCCGCCCAAGACGCACGCCACGAGCGCAACCATCGTGGAGGTCGAACTCTGGAGCGCAGACCTTGCCCTCGTCATGCGAGGCGTCACGGGCCGCGTCGCAACGAGCCAGCGACCGGTTCTGGTTCGCGAAGCACTGACCAAGGACGTCGGCAAGCTTGGGCTCCTGGAGATCGACGATGTGATGGTGTCTGGTCTGGGTCCCCGGACGGTCTCCCGGCCCAAGTCAGGCGACGTGCCGAAGCAGGTCAGCGACTACGATCAGGTGGGAGATCGGGGAGGCTCGGCGATGACGGCTATCGACGAGAATCGGACTCAGCAGGTGGTCCTGCTCGGCAACCAGCTCGCATCGATCGAAAAGAGCATTGGCTCGATGACGAGTTCGTTCGTGCGTTGGCGACAGGGCGACCGGGCGATCGTCCGCACGGCCGGGTACCGGGAAGGAGCCGGAAAGCCGATGCTCCCCCTCAACGAGACCCCTGCCCTACCTGAACACTGGGTCCTACAGCAGGTCGCGTGCAGCGAGATCGTCGAGGACGTCCACGCACGTCCGGCCAAGCTTCCACCCGCGGAGATCAGCGCCGCGGCGGCCTGCAACAATGGCTTCTGGTGCACGGAGTTCGTGGCTGCGAGTCTGGTCGGCTGCGTCTGGGCCGAGCCGGGCACCGGCGGCCGCCGCGACCTGTTGGCGTTGCCCAGCGTGTTCTCGCCAGAGGTGACCCTATTCCCGGAAGACCAGAGGGCGGCGCTGCACGCCGACCAATCGGGCCGCGTCGCTCCTGGAGACAATGTGTGCATCGTGCCGATGAGCGGTGCTGTCGCCGCGGCCAAAGGGAACAACACCAACTCAGGGCTCGGCCCAGGTCACTGGCATCGGGTGGTGCTCAACGTCGATGTCGTGCGCCGGACGATCCGCCTGGATGACGCTATCGCGGCAGGACCTGGTGGGGACTTCGCGCCCGACGCGCGCTTTCGGGTCGTGATCCTCGATCCGCCCACGCGCGGCGTGCTGCGCGCACGGCCATGATCGGCCTGTTCAGGCGGGCGACGCTGCTGGTCGCCTTGGCGGCCGTTGGCGCGGGGTGCCGCAAGGAGTCGCCAACCGAACCCGAGGATCTCGGTCCGGTCGTGCCGTGCCCGACGGAGCCAACGCTCGGAGAGAATCCGGAGGGCGAGCATACCCTGATCCTCACGTTCCCCATGGCTCCGGGCGAGCCAGCGCCCCGCTGGGCGAGCACACGACACTCAGGCCAGGAGTGGCCCGACAAGTACGGGCCGGTGATCCGGACACCCGATGGAGCCGTCCAGCCCCTCATTACCTACGAGAGCTGGCAGAACGCACGTCACTATACGAACAACTACATCTCGGACTTCGAGTGCTCGACCGCGGAGTGCACCGTCTGGTTTGATGGCGTGGCGGGTATCGTACGCAGGAGTGTGTTGAATGGCGAATGGGAAATCGACTTTCCGTACATTGATAATGGCTACTGCCACTATACCGACTGCGACAGGTTGGACTGTGCCAAGAACGTGGAGGAGGTGCGAGCCACGACCGACGACGATGGGCAGGGGGGGACCACGACGACGGTCAACAAGGGGTGCCATCGGTGTCTCTTCGGCACGTCGCGATCAACCATCGCCGCCGTGGCCACGGGCAGCCAGCCTCTGGTAACCCTCCGCCGCCGGCCAGACGTAGAACGCCGCTTCTACGCGAGCTGCCCGTTCGCGGGCATGGGGGTGTACGCCCTCCCGGGCGCGGAGTCGGCCGCGGTCCTCGTTCGCCCTCGGCCCATGAGGGACCCGGTGATCTGGCGCGTCGGGCTCGTCGGCCACGGCGAGCAGGACAAGCAGCCGCTGCCGGAGCCGTTTCTCAAAGACCCGCTGCCCCCAAAGGCCGTGCCCATCGACCTCCGGCGCGGCGGCGACGGCCGCGCGCTGGTCGCGGTGCTGATCCCGGACATCCACCGCATTCGCGGCTTCGTCCGCGTCGTCGACGAGACGGGCGCCACGATTCGCGAGTCACCCGAGGTCCCGGGCTCGGTCGCCGCGGTCGGCGGCGCGAAGAACGGCGACCTCTACGTGGGGACGCACTACGGGCCCATCTGGTGGCTGCCGAACGACGGCTCCCAGCGCGTGGTCCCGCTCTCGGGGACCCATCGCGGCCGGGCGTTCACGGCGCGCGTGGTCGTGTACGAGTAGACATCGCCGCGTGGTGCGCGAGGGAATACGCCATCCGGGACCACTACCGGATGCCGAGCTCGGCCTTGACTGAATCCCATGGGACGGGTTCGACGCCCCGAGCCCGCTCGGCCGCGATCTCCGCAAGCACAGCCGGCAGGCGGGCCTCGTCCTCGCGGTCCTCGGCGACCTCGAGAAGCGCGAGCAGCGCAGTCGGAATGACCGTGACCACAGCGCCACCCGGAAGCGTCAGGTCGGTCGCAATGTCGTCAGTGAAGGCCAGCATCGCAATCGATGAGAGCGTCACGCTCGAGTCGACGTCGACGACCGTATACCCGCTGGCCGAGTCGACATCGGACGTGACGGCGAGCCCATGCAGCCTCTCCAATTCCTCGGCGTGGCGAGTCGTGAGCGCGACGTACGGCAAGATCCGCGCGGGGCGTCTGGAAGCGTTCCGCCAGTCCGCGCGTCAGCGCGCCTCAGGCCGAGCCCTCGGGTGCCTCCTCAACGGTACGACGCGGCGACCGTCTCCGCGTCGGCGCGACCGGCGGGGCCTCGACCGGCGCGTCCGCGGCAGCAGCCGTGACCTCCGCAGGTGCCTGGCTCTCGACGCTCGCCTCGGTCTGGCCTGGCGCTGTGCTGAACGGGCCATCGGAGCTGGCGGCGGCGGCGAGACGCCGCCTCGCGGCGACACGCGCGGCACCGACCCTGGCGACGGCTTGGGCGAGCGCGTCCGAGAGCACGGCCCGCTGACGGCGCGTGAGGCGGTCGAGCTGACGCTGGAGGAGGGCCTCGAGCAGCGCTAGGTCGTGCCAGTCCCCGAGGGCGTCCTGCAGGGCGATCGTGTGCTCGATGAGCCCGGGCCACGTGCCACCCAGGGCCGGCTCGAGCAGCTCGAGCGCGTAGCGGAGCCGCTTCACGTCGATTCGAAGCGCGTGTAGCTCCGCCTCGACGGTCGCCTCCTCGGCCAGGCACGGGAGCCGCGACGCCACCGCGTCGAGACGCCGCGCGACGACCGCCAGGGCGCGCTCGCCAGCTTTCTTTCCTCGCCACGCGATCTCGAGCGCCTTGCGCGCCCCGGCCTCGAGCCGCGCACCGGATGGCGACTGGAGGCGTCCCACGCGTCTCTCCGCGGCGCGCCGCCTCCGCGCGACGTACTCCATCGCGTGCTCGATTGCAGCCTGCTCGATCGGCGTGTCGCTGGTCGCGTGCAACCGCTCCAGTCCCGCCTGGTGCACGTCGAGCTCTCGGATGCGCCCGAAGCGCCGCCGAATGATCGACAGCGGCTCCGTCTGCGACTCTCGGGCGCGCTTCCCCGAGAGCTCGGACAGCACGCCGAAGACGGCCCGAAGCCGCCGGCAAGCGACGCGCGCTCGATGCACTGCGACGGCGTCGGCCGGGGCCGACTCTAGCGCCTCCCGAAGCTGCTCGGCACGAGCGCGCACGAGCGCCATGACGTGGTCGGGGACACGGGTCGCAGCAGGTGGGGGGTCTCGATGGTGTCGCAAGTTTCGACGAACCCGTGTGCTTCAGGCATGGAACCTCCAGGTAGCGATCATCGCGCGCCATTGTGTCAGTTCCGTGACGCGCCCGTCGAATGGCTGCCGAGTTCAGTGCGAGTGCCTTGCCACATATTCTCTCAGGACGCCGTCCATGCGCGACTGCCAGCCGTCGCCCGTCGACCTGAACCACGCGATGACCTCCGGGCTGAAGCGCACCGATACAAGCAACTTCTTTGAGGTCGAGCGCGGCCGACCGCGAAGCGAGCGCATCGGAATCATCGCCGCCAGCTGCTGGTCGGTCAGGGGCTGCGCGTCCGGGTCAGCGTTCGCGGCGGCCACGATGGCAGCGTCTTCGTCTTTGGATGGAAGCGTGATGTTCTTTGGGCTAGTTGGATTCGACATAGTGCATTGCCTCCCGGCGGGTTGCCTTGCGTAGGCTGATGATTCTTCGGGCGCCGTGTCGGTCCACGAACGCCACGTAGTACAAGGTGAGCGTCTTCGGCGCGACCCTCGGCAGGCGGCCTCAAGGCCCGCGGAGGACATTCGACCAGAGCCGACGCAGCGTCTCCAGCCGGTCGAAGGCCCGAACGCGCGCTGTCAAGTCAGCCGAACGCGTCAGGAGGTCCGCGACGTCCTCCACCAGTGCGCAAACCTTGCGCCGCTGCCCCTCGCGCAGGCGCGCATCCGCCGGCGGGAGCGACGCCTCAGCGGCGGCCAGCGTCGCATCGAAGGCCGCCAGCGTGCGCAGCGCCTGGGCGTCATCGCGCGCTACGACGGCGCTCTGGAGCTGCACGATCCAGCCGGCAAAGTCCGTCGCCAGGGCGGGATGCGCCGCGATGGGCACCACCTCGGTCGCGACGGGCTCGGTCGGGAGCGCGTCGAGCGACGCCGGCCACCCGACGGTCATGGCGTCCAGCACCTCGCGCGTCTCACGCGGCGAGAGGCACGGCTCGAGCAAGGGCTTGAGCGACTGGGCCTCGCGCGCGTCGTGGTGCTCGAGCGCTCCGGCGAGCGCGCGCACGCGGCGGAGGGCGCCCACGGGCTCGGTCACGCCGCTCCAGAGGCCGTCGAGCGCGACCTCGAAGCGACAGTGCTCGTCAAAGATGATGTCGGCCGCGCCAAACGGAGGCGGCGAGGTCACCCGCGCGACGTACTCGGGGAGCAGCACGCGGTTCTCGCCGTGCAGGTGCCATCGCAGCACGGCGTCGAGATGCTGGCGCCACGCCTCCGCGGACTCGACGTCTCCCAGGAGCAGCGCCCAGCACACGCGCTCTACGGCGTGATCGAGCCACTGGTGCACCCAGAGCAGGTCGGTGATGCGTGTGAACGCGACGGGCATGGGCGCTCCCCCCATGGCTACTGGCAGCTCACGACGTCGCTCGACAGCCGCAGCCCCCACGCGGCCGCGCACTCCGGCGAGCAGACGTTGAGGTCCGCTGGCGTGCACTCGCGACCGAGCCCGGGAAAGGTCGCGCTGCCCGCGAGCGACCATTTGGAGACGGCGGGCGTCGAGCAGTCGCACCCGGCGACGTCGTTGGCAGAACGGCCCCGCGTGCCCAGGAACCGGAGCGTGTAGTTGACCGCCCAGGCGTCCATGTCGAAGGTCCGAAACGGCTGGGCGTTGTAGATACCGTGCTGGCCCTGGGGACGCAGCATGGGGATCCGCATCGCGTCGTGCGTACCGTCCGCGTGCTGGATGGTCGCGCGAAGACCCTTGCCAGGACCGCCATTCGGGACGGGGAAGAAGTGCTCCTTGCCGGGCTTCTTCGATAGCTCTGGCGCACAATCGAAGCTGTCCCACTCATCGTCCTTGCCGGAGCCGCGGCCGTTGATGCACGACCAGGACGAGGCGCCATCGGACAGATCGTCGATATCGTAGAGGACCTTGGCGTACGGGAGCGTGGGGTGCGTCGTGCGGTAGCGCTCCAGCCGCTCAATCGACTCGTAGACGTAGCGCGAGACGAGCTCGTGGTCCTGCGAGTGACCGTACCGCGGGTCCGGCTCGAAGAGCTTGCGCCAGCCCCACTCGGCGCCGATGCTCGGATCTCTGCGCCACGAGCCCAGCGCGCCCGTGATGCGCCCCTCGGAGATGGCGGTGTTCACCGGCACGTTCATGTCGCCGGCCGTGGGCATCACCAGTGACCGATTGGGGTGGTCCTCGTGGATGACCGCCGACCAGATGGCGGGATCGGCCGGGTCGAGCGCGTGCTGCGCGATGCCGATGAAGCGGCGCAGCTTGGGCGAGTTCCGCCCATAGCCCAGGCCATCCTGGAGCGCCACGAGCGGCGCGCCCTTGGGATAGGTCGTGCCCTGAAACGTGAGCGCTTGAGGGAAGTTCTCGACGACGAGCCGAACGCTCGTGCTCTGGCCTTCGTAGAACACGAGCTTGAGCCGGTCGCCGAGCTTGGTGACATCCTTGGCCTCGACCGGGCCGACCTGGGCGCCGACGAGCTCGAGCAGTGGACGGCGCTCGATAGGACCGAGCGCGTCGGCGGGGACGGCCACGCGAAAGCTCCCGCGCGCGTTGACGACGACGGTGGCGGTCAGGTTCTTGTCGAGGTTGTGTAGCTCGACGCGATCGCCCGGGTGGACGCCACGAATGGTGCCGAGGGTGAGCTTGCGACTCTCGCCGACGTCATTCGGCCGAACCCAGAGCTCCGTGTCGCCCAGGGGCTTGGGGCGCTGATGATCGTCGGTCGCGACCTGGCCGAAGATGAACGGCCCCATGATCGGCAGAAGCACCGCCTCCGGGACGCCGGCCTGCCGCGAGCGCACGCCGACGTCGGTGAGCCCAGCGCTCCCGGCGTTGGGGGAGACGGCGTCATAGTCGGTGACGGCGCCCTTCGCGACACCGGCGACGATGCCGCCAAGGGAGATGCCCCACATGGAGATGGCGTTCTGCGGTCCGCCGAGCTCGGGCTTGCCGTCGCCGTTGGCGTCGCCGAGCACGCCACCGCGCCCGTCCGAGCGCCCATCGAGGCTGCGCAGGATGCGCGCAAACTGCATCTGCTCGAGCGCTGACTGGCGCACCATGTCGCGCGTGTGGAAGAGGTCGGCGGTCCAGAAGTCACCGCCGGGGTCGGCGAGCCCATCGTTGTTCAGGTCGCGATCGCGCCCCACGATCAGCATGTCGCGGATGTTCTCGGTACCGAACACCGAGAGGAAACCCTCGTACTGCGCGGCGCTCTGTCCGTCGTCGAGCACGCGGTTCTTGCCGTGGCCGTAGGCGTCAATGGCACACGCGGCAAAGCCCATCGCGGTCGTCCGGCCCATGAAGTCCTGCATGCCGACCCGGCTGCCGGTGTAGCCGTGGGCGTAGACGATGACCGGAAACGGCGCACAGAACGGCCGCCCTTCCGGGTTTCCGGAGGAACAGCTCGTGTCGAGCGCCTTGGGGACGGCGCACCAGAAGGTGACCTTCGACGTGCCATAGGTCGCCGTACCTCGCTCGGGGTCGAGATCCCAGCTCTCGTCGTCGTCGCCATCGTAGGCGCCGGTCTTCGTGCCATTCTTGTCGACCATCAGGTTCGGCGCACGATAGGAGCCCCAGAACAGGCCGCCGATGGAGGCGTACTCGGCCTCGATGGCGCACATGTTCGGGTCCCACTCGTCGATGACGACCGACCACACCGTAGTCATGGTCAGCGCCGCGCAACCGCCCGGCTCCATCGACGTGCCGTTCGAGGCGGTGTCGTAGAGCTTCTCGAACCGCAGGGACTCGACGGGGAACTCGCTCGCCAGGCGCGCGAACGGCCCGGTCCCGCGCAGGCCCGATTCGAGCCGCCGGAGGTCCGCGGTCATGGAGCCGGTGGTGTAGGTCCAGGCGAACGCGACGTCTGCCGTCGTGAGCCCATACCGCGGCAGCAGGTCGGCGAGCGGCGCAAGCGCGACCGTCTGGCTCGTGTGGTTCGTGCCCTCGAAGGGGGACTCGACAGGCAGCCCGTCCTCGCCCACGAGCCGCTTCGTGAGCACGACCGCGTAGGTGCACCGCTCCTCGAGCGGCCAGACGGGACGCAGAATGAGCGTGTCATCCTCGCGGTCATAGAAGGTCAGCAGCTGGTCGGCCACGCAGCGGTCGTAGTCGGTCGAGCCCGGGGTCAGGGACGCGCACGCCCCCGGCTCCATGAAGTTGGGCCGGTCGAGGTGGCCATCGAAGTCCGTGTCCTCTCCGGCGTCGAGCTGGCCGTTATGGTTGAGGTCCTCGTCTCGCTCTTCGAACATCAGGTTGTTGAGGTGACCCAGCGGATCGTTCTCGAACCCGATGTTGCCGCCCTCGTCGAGGCGCTGGCCACCCGGCGCCTCCTTGTCCGGGATGAAGGTGCTGTGGCGGTCGTGGATGACCGGGAAGCGACCACGGCCGACGTCGACCGCGACCTCCTCGCCAAAGCGCTTGCAGCGCGGGTCGACGTTGAGCACGAAGACCGCATCGTCGCGAAAGTCGTCGCGGTGGACACCCCCCTGCGGCCACGGTCCACCGTTGTGCCGCGCCCATAGCGCCTTGACATCGAGGGGTCGCGTAAACTGGACCATGATGGGACCATAGGTGCCGAAGCCGTCGAGCCGGTCGAACTTGGCGCGCATGCGCTGCTCGAAGCGCGTCGTCGCCGAGACGCTGACGTTGAGCCTCCGGCCCGTGGGAGACGACGCATCGAGACGCGTGGCTGCATCGTTCGGCAGCGGAATGTCGGGCAATGGCTTTGCGAAGACGTCCCACTTGACGCGGGGCCCACCGCGTCGCTCGGTGGTCGCGAGGCCGGCCGGCGGCTCACCGGCGCAGGAGAGCAGGGCGATGGATGCAAGGACGAGGCGAGGAAGGCGGCTCATGCCGCTCGCACAATAGGGGGGGACAGGAGCGCGGGTCAACGACCTTGCGAGGGTGCGGCGGATTCCGTCGAGCACACGCGGCTGGAGTTTATGAAGGCCGGGCCTAGCGAACGCTGGCGTCGAGCTGGTGCACCTTGGCGTTTGCGCCCCAGCGGGCGTAGAGGTCCCGCGCAGCCCTCCGGCGCTCGTTGGCCTCCACGGGCCGCCCCAGAGCGCTCAGGCAGCGCTCGGCGAGTTCATGTGCGAGCGCGATGTCGCTCACCCAGGCGCACTCCTGGGCCTGGGTGATGGCCTGATTGACCAGCACCAGAGCCCCTGCGAGATCGCCGTCGATGCGGCGCAGCTCCGCCGACACGAGGCTAACGCGATGCGCGAAGTTCATCGGGGCGTGCGCGGCCAGCTTGCGGAGTTCGGCCAGGCTGAGCTCGAGCTTGGGGCGCAGTGCCGCCCGCTCAGGGTCGTCGAGGTCGGCCCACGCTGCGCAGCCGGCGAGCGCGGCAAACTGGTGGAAGACGGGGATGAGCCAGCACGACGGCGCCGCGTCCAGGTAGGCGCGCGCGATCTCGAGATTGGCGGAGGCGTCCTTGGCGCCGCCGAAGTAGTAGCGCGCCATGCCCATCCCCTTGCGCACGATGAAGATGCCGCTGCGCGAGCCCTCCGCCTCGGCCGTCGCCAGCGCCTCCTGCTCGCGGAACCCGTCATCATCGAGACACGCTGGAGAGGCCGTCGCGCCGGTCAGACATCGGAGCAGCTGCTCGAACGGCGCGTGGACGTGGATCGCGTTGATCTGTCCCAGTGTGCGCATCTGCTCACCGAGGGCGAGCGCCTCCTCGAGCAAGGGCGCGAGCGGCCTCCCCACGTACATCGACAGGTAGACATACGTGTGTGCTGCGTAGGATGCGTACTCGAAGTCACCCGCGCGACGTCCGATGTCGAAGACCTCGCGTGAGAACGGCAGGACGGCCGCCAGCGGCTGCATCCAGGTGCAAACGAGGTTGTAGACGACGTGACGCGTCGCGGCCTCGAGGCTGCGGTCCTCCCAGCGGTCGATGAGCCGGATCGCGAGCTGTCCCCAGACATGCGAGACGGGGAACATGTCCACCGTATTGAGGATGATGCCGAACAGCGACAGCGCGTTCGGTGTGGCGGTCGAGAGGCCGCGCTCGATGGAGGTCGTGATCAGGTTGCATGCGATGATCGGCAGCAGCGCGGGCCGCGCGAAGTAGGCCGCGGGGCTGAGGCGAACCTGGATCCGCATCGCCGCCAGCACCTGCGGGTCCTGCGTGTCGGGCATGGCGGCCAACCCCTCGGGGCCGATACGGGTCAAGCCCGCCAGCGCCTGTTGAAAGGCCACGCCAATCTCTGCCGGTCCGGGCTCGCTGGGCAGGTGGACACCGAGCAGGCCGAGGACCTGCAGGCCCGCCTCGATCGCGGCGAGGTACGCGTGCCGGCCCGCGCAGGCGTCGATCTGGACCTCCCACACGAGGAGCTGATCGGCGAGCGTGCGGCCGTGAGCCTTGACCTCGGCGATGCGCTGCTCCATCGACGCCCACTCCGCGCTGAGGTAGGCCGCCTCGGCTGCGCCGCAATGCAGGCCAAGGGAGAGCTCGTACTCGGCGTCCCACCCGTCGGAGGCGAGCAGCGCGAGGCCGCCCTCGAAGCAACGAAACGCCAGCGAGTACGCCGCCGACTGGCGCGCCATGCGTCCCGCGGCGAGATGCAGTCGTGCTGCGGCCAAGCGCTCCGCCGGATCGTCGATGAGGGCCGACGCCGCCCCGAGGTGGCGCACTGCGTCGAAGACCCACGGTCCCAGCACCTCGCCCACGTTGCGGTCGGACAGAGCGCGTCCAAGGCTCAGGTGGTGCTCGCGGATACGCTGCTCGGACAGGTAGGCGATCACGGACTCGCGGGTGCGATCGTGATAGATCTCGAGCGGATCCTCGGCGCGCACGCCGAAGCTGTGGATGAAGTGCCCGCGACGTAGCTCGAAGACGCAGTGCAGCGCACCGTCCGCGATTCGGGCGGCCTGGAAGGCCACGGCCAGCGAGATGGGGCTGTTCGCCACCGACAGCACCTCGACGAGCGCGCGGTCGGCCTCCGCCAGGGAGCGGACCCGCTCGGCCAGCACGGTTGCCAGCGTGACCGGTGCGGTCCCACTCGCGGCGCCCCCGTGGCGCTGCTGCGCGACGAAGTGCGCGAGCTCCTCGACGAAGAACGGGATCCCCGCCGACTCCGCCGCGATCCTCGGGACGAGGTCTTGTGGCAGGTCCAACGCGCGCAGGGTCTGGTGCGCAAGCTCTGCGGTCTCGGCCTCGCCCAGCGGGCCGACGTCGATTGCGGTGACACGCCCGGCCGGGAGCCCGGACACCTGCTGAAGGACCTGGGTCAGCGCCGCGTTGAGCGCCGCTTCCTTGGGCCGAAACGACAGCGCGAGCAGCAAGCGGGGCGGCGGGGCCTCGAGCATCTTGAGGAGGAGCGCTGCGCTATCGGAGTCGACCCACTGGAGGTCGTCGATCTCGAGCGCGAGTGGGCGCTGAGTCGCCAGGTTCGCGAAGAGCTGCCGCAGCGCCGCCTGCGCCCGCCGGCGCTTCTCGACTGGGGAGACCGGCTCGGCGTTGGCCAGCCTGGCCGCGACCGCGGGGACCTGCGCCAGCACGGGGAAGACCTGCGCAAGCTCGGCGGTCCACACGGGGAGCACCGACGTGACTTCTGCATCGGAGCTGACCGAGAGGCGTGCGGCCAGCTCCTCGAGCATGCCGTCGAAGGCCTTGTACGGGACGGACTCGCGCTCGTAACAGCGTCCGCGCAGCACGAGCACGTCGGCCTGGTTGCGCAGCTCGCCGAAGAAGTTGCGCAGGAGCGACGACTTGCCCATGCCGGAGAGCCCGGTCACCTGGACGACGACGCTCGCGCCCTCCCGGATGCGGCGTAGGGCCCCGAGCAGCGCCTCGCGCTCCTGGGCCCGGCCCACGAAGCGCGCTGTCGGGAGGACGTCCGCCGAAGCGCGAGCGGGCTCGAGGCCCAGAGCTGCACGGACCTCCGCGATGGAGGCGCGATCGCTCGGCGCGCGGGCCAACAGCCGATGACAGACGTCCGCGAGCGCGAGCGGCACGCCGATGACGCGGTCATCCACACGTGGCGCCGCACTTCCCTGAGCCGACGCGGCGTCGAAGGGCAGCTGCCCCGTCAGCAGCTCGAACAGCAGGCAGCCGAGCGAGTAGAGGTCCGACGCCGGCGTCGCCGGCAAGCCTCGCCACTGCTCGGGGGACATGTAGGCCGGCGTCCCGACGACCGTGTTGGGGCCGTAGCCGACCACGCTCTGACCGACCCGGCTCGCCACGCCGAAGTCCAGCAGCTGGATCAGGCCGTCCGGCCGGACCAGCACGTTGTTGGGCTTGAGGTCCAGGTGAACGATGCCGTGTTGGTGGAGGTACTCGAGCGCGTCGAGCAGTTGCCCCACCGCCGCGCCGAAGCGCCCGAGATCGCAGGCGACCGCCGTGACGGTCGACATGTCCCGCCCTGCCGGCGCAGGCGTGGGGATGACGGCGCGCAGGATGGTCGTCTGGTCATGCAGCGGGACGGCCGTCGAGCTCGGGACCGAGAGCCACTCGCGGAGCGTGACGCCCTCGACGAGCTCCATGGTGAAGAACCACAGCTCGCCGTCGCGATTCAGCTCGTAGAGCGGCACGAGGTTCCGGTGCGCGAGGTCCGCCACATAGCGGAACTCGTTCTTGAACAGGAGGACGCGCTCGGGGACGACGTTGCTCAACGTCTTGAGCGCGACTTTGCCGCTGTGCTCGCTGTGGGCGCGGTAGACGTCGCCCATCCCGCCCGTGCCGATGAGGCCCGTTACGTCGTACTGCCCGACGCGCACGGGATTGTCTGGGCTGGCGGCCAGCAGGTCTCGCGTTGCCACGTCGTCTCCCTTCGAATCCAGCACAGTTCACGTGCCGCGAACGTCAACGGTCAGCCGAACAATCGTGGTCGGTGGGGCAAATTTGGCCCAACGGCGAGGTTACGCCGGGGGCGGAGGAGACGTCAACCCGAGACTCGAACGATTGTTCAGAACATGACAGATGTCGACTACATGCGCTGTGCGTCTATTTCGCAAGAGGACACCGAGCAGGACTCCGGTAAGGATGGCCGGTATGCCGAGGCCGAAGCCGAGCCCCATTCCTAGCCCGCATTATGCATGAATGGCGCGATGTCAACGCCGCGAACGCACGGCTGAGCCGTCGCGGCGCGAAGCGCCGGGATTCACCGACTGAGACGTACTGGTGGTACGGCGAAGGAGGTGAACGACGGCGCAAGCCTGC
>SXOX01000163.1 GCA_005776585.1 Pseudomonadota bacterium
GCGACCATCGTCGAGGACGCCAAGCGCCATGGCGTCGAAATCCGCCCCGTGGACGTGTCGTGGAGCACCTGGGACTGTTCGCTGGAGGTTTGTGCCGTGGGGCACGCCGTACGCATCGGGCTGCGGTATGTGAAAGGACTGTCACAGTCTGACGGGGAGGCGATCGTCGCCGCGCGCGCCGACGGGCCCTTCGCGAGCGTGATGGTGCTCGCACGACGAACGCGGCTGCCCAAGGACGCGCTGGAGGCGCTGGCGCAGGCGGGCGCGTTCGAGAGCCTGGGCATCGGCCGTCGTACGGCCTTTTGGGGCACGCTCGATCCGGAGCAGGCGGCGCCTGTCGAGGCGTGTGAGCCCAAGCTGCTGGACGCGACTGAGGCGCGGCCGGAGTTCCAGGGGCTCTCGCTGTTCGACACCATCCGGTGGGACTATCGCCGCACCGGGCTCTCCCCGCGCGGTCATCCGCTCGCGCCGCTGCGGCCGCGGCTCTTCCGGCAAGGGCTCCCCAACGCGCAGGCGCTCAATGCGCTGAAGCACGGCCGCCGCACGCGCTACGCGGGCCTGGTCATCTGCCGGCAGCGGCCTGGAACGGCGTCAGGGGTCACGTTCATGACGCTCGAGGACGAGAGCGGCTGGGTCAACCTCGTCGTGTGGCAGCCGATCTTCGAGCGCTTCTCCGTGCTCGCGCGCACGGCCAATTTTTTGGGTGTGACGGGCAAGGTGCAGCGGGAGCACGAGGTCGTGCACCTCATCGTCGAGTCGCTGTGGCTCCCGGACCTGGCCGCCGGCGAGAGCGCTGAAGGGACCGGGAGCCGGGACTTCAGGTGACGTGCGTGTTACGCGGTCTGGAGTGGCAACACTTCGGCTTGAGCGACCCGGGCGCATGGCGTAGCCTTGAACCGTGACGCTCGACGACCAACGCACGAACCTGACCGCCCTCGAGCTTGCGGCGCTCGACCGCTTCGTTCGTGACGTGCGCGCCGACTTCGGCGACCGTGTGCGTCGCGTGAGGCTCTTTGGCTCCCGCTCGCGCGGCGAGGGGCACGAAGAGAGCGATCTCGATGTCCTCGTACTCATCGACACCGTCACACCGAAGGAACGTGACCAGGTGATCGACAGGTCTTGCGACGTCTGGTCGGAAACGGGGGTGGACGTCTCACCGCTCGTTCGAGAGCCCCGGGCCTACGCTGAGCTGCTGGCCCGGGAGCGCCTGATCGCCCTCGACATCGAGCGGGACGGGATCGACCTGTGACCGAAGAGAATCGGCGCACCAACGCCGAGGCCGAGCTGGCCGTCGCCGAGGAAGCGCTCGACGCCGCGGCGAAGCTGGTTCAATTCGGCCTCTTGCGGTCTGCCGTGTCGCGCGCCTACTACGCAGCGTTTCATGCGACGCGTGCGCTCTTGGCGACTCGCGGGCTGGAGCCCCGTAGTCATCGGGGCGCGCGCCACCTGCTCAGCACGCACTTCGTCAAGACAGGAGAGCTCGATCTGTCGACCGATCGCTGGGTCGCACACGCGGAACAGGATCGAGAGGACGCAGACTACGACACGTCGGCGATCTTCACCGCGGAGGTGGTCGCCGAGCGCATCGCACAGGCACGCGGGCTCATCGAAGCGGTACGCCTGCGCATCACCGCTCCGTAGCGCCGTGCGACTTTCGCTACGCACCTAGACCGGTTCTTGTTTCCGCAACGTCGCGATCTGCTCTTCCAACTCGCGCAGCCGCGCCTCGGCGAGATCGGCCCGGGCTGCCTCGGTCTCCGCGCGCGCCGCCTCGGTCTCCGCGCGCGCCGCCTCGGTCTCCGCGCGCGCCGCCTCCGCTTCGACGGCCAGCTGCAGCGCGCTCCGAAGCTCGAAAGCCGTTGGGAGTGGCGCGTGACCGACGAAGAACCGGAAGTGGTCGCCCTCAAGTGCAATGTTGAGGCCCAGCACAACCGACTCGTATTTTCCATACTGCGGAAGGATGCGACGATAGCGCCGCGTGCCCTCAATGAGGCGAAAGCCATGGATCTCCATGCGCTTGCGATCGAGCACGAAGTACTCGGGGATCCCGAGCCGAGCGTACCACTCGACGTTGCGCCGCAGATCCTTGTTGCGGTCGCCGTCGAAGATGACCTCCATGGCAAAGTCGAGCCCCTTCTCTTCGACCGAGACGACCCAACTCAAGCGGGGTGGGCTCGGCTTGGGGTCGAAGACCACGAAGAGGTCGGGGGCGAAGCAGGCCTCTGCGGGGTAGTGCACCATCAACGACTTGCCGATGAAGAGCTGACGCCCGCCGGCCCCACCATCGCCGAAGTGGTTGCGTATCATCTCATCAGCCTGAGTGACCACGTCTGCGTGAGGCTCGCCCTGGATGAGGTAGTGGTCCTGAACGTCGTAGGGCAACGCCGCGACGGCCGCCGCCCGTTCGGCCTCCGACATGGCGGCCCAGGCCTCGACGCTCGGCGCGATCGGAACAGAAGCAAGCTCGGCATCGGCGGCGCGGTCGGACATGAGTTCAGCGTGCCCGGACGGAGCGCGGGATTCAAGAGCGGCCGCGCTGCATCTTCGCGACGTCGTGGTGAAGATCTTCACATCGCCGAGATCATCACGGACGCGCAGCACCCCGATCCACGCTGGCACCGTCCTTGCGAGAGCCACGGCACCACTTGGAGGGAGCCACGACATGCGATGCACCTTGGGATTGAGCGCTGGAACGATGATCACCTTGCTCGGCTGCGGCCTCGACGGCACGGCAGGGACCCTGACACCCAAATCGGCTGAGCCGGAGCCGACGCCCGGAGCGCTTTCGGCACCGCTCATGCTGCAGGCGTTGGAGCTGACGGAGGACGACGACCTTCCGGCCTTTCTTGCGCCGTGGGGGAAGGACCTCTTTTGGATATCCGAGACGGGCACGCTCTGGCGCGTCTCGAGCGAGTCGAAGGCCAAGGCGACGGTGCTGACGCACGACGGCCGACCGATTCGCGGGCTGGCGGCAGGCGGCGGCGTGGTTGCCTGGATCGCGGAGGAGAAGACAGGCTCCGTCCTGCTGCGGATGCCCGCCAGCGGCGGCGCCATCACGGAGGTCGCACGGGGCGTCGTCGGCGCCGTCACGATCGAGGGAACGCACGTCTACTGGACGGGCAAAGACGGCATGCTCCGCGCGCCGCTCGCTGGGGGCGTGATTGAGGCCGTCTCTGCGGGTCCTGCCGGAGCCACCGCGCTCACGCTCGGCGCCGAGCACCTGTTCTGGGCGAGCGGCAATGACGACGCGAGCAGCCGCGTCTATCGCTCGAGCCGGGTCGCTACCAAGGAGGCCCGCACCGACATCCTCGTGCCGGCGCTCTCGGGCACCGGCCCTGTCAAGCGCGGATCGCTCGGATTGGGCGACGACGCGCTGATCTGGCTCGACACCGCAGGCCGGCTCCACGAGGTCGCAACCGCGGGCGGAAAGCCCACGATGCTCGACGCGTCGGGTTTCTCGGCCTGGGCTCCGGGCGGACGCTACATCTATGCTGCCAAGAGCTACGGCGAAGGCATCCAACGGTTGGACCGCCAGGGCGGACCACCCACCGTCGCGTTTCCCACCCCGTCGCAGCCGAAGCTCATCGTGCGGCGCGGCGCGGACCTCCACTGGGCGGAGTGGAAGAGCACGTGCACCAAGGAGAACTTCGACGGCAAGTCCGGCTGGTGTGCGGCCTACCGGTATGACGTGCGCCTCGTGCGCGCCACGGTGCAGGATTGAGGCTCCTGCTCGCGACGGTGGCGCTCGCGGGATGCGCCCCGGAAGCCATCCCCGCCGCAGCCACAACCGCCACCGTCACGCTGCACGCCGACCTAGAACCCGGAGCCGAGGTCACGTGGTGCCAGTACGTGCTGCCGGGCGAGGTGTCGCCCGACGGCCTGTGGGTCGCGGGCCTGGAGCACGAGACGCGCGGCGTCACGACGCACCACGTCATCTGGTACCAGATGGCGGAGACGCCGGCCTCGGTGGCCAACAAGCGCGGTCCATTCCGGTGCGATGGCGGAGTGCATCTGCGCAAGCGTGGGATCCTGTATGCCCCGCCGTCGGGCGATGGCCGCATCCAGTGGCCCGACGGCGTGGCCGCGCGCCTCGGTCCACAGGACGTGACACTCATCGAATGGCACGTGCTCAACCCCGGCACGCAACCCGCGAGCGGCCACGTCACCGTCCGCACACTCCCGCCGACGACCGCCACGCCCATTCGTGCAGGCACGCTGCTGCTCTACGATTGGTTCGTCTACGTACCGCCGCAGTCGGTCGTGACCTCGCGAATGCGCTGCCGCATTCAATCCGACGCGACGTTGATGTGGGCCTCGCAGCACATGCACAAGCGCGGCGTCGCCTTTGAAGCGCGCCTGCTCGACCGCTACGGAGCGCCCGTGCGGGAGCTACTCCACACGACGCAGTGGGATGCCGATCCGGTGCCCTTCCCCGAAGGCGTGCCGATCGAGCGCGGTCAGCTCGTCGAGTTCACGTGCTCGTGGGCCAACACGGGGACCGAAGCCGTCATCGAGGGAGACGCGGCAGGCGACGAGATGTGCATGTTCGTGGGCGGGTACTTTCCGGCCATCGATCGGCCCTTCGGCGAGACGTGCGAGATCTCGGCGGACTCGGGCCCGGTCTTCGGCGGCACGGCGACCTGCGCCGAGTCGCTCGCGTGCCTGAGCCGCGTCACTTCCCGAGTCGAGGCGCACGCCTGCTGGTTCGCGACCCGTGCCGAGGACTCGGCCGCGCTCGTGGAGCTGGCGTGGTCGTGCGCGAGCGCCCGGTGCAGCGAGACGTGCACACGCGAGGGATTCACGCCGTCGTGCCTGACGTGCCTGAGCGCGCAGTGCGCTGACGCCGCCGGACGGTGCACCGGCTAACGCTCAGGGCACCAAAGGCTCGAAGGCGCCGCGGGAGGCCCAATTCGGTAGTGATCAAGTTTGAACCGCCGTGCCCTTCGCGCCCCGCGTCCGGCGCGGACCCTTCTCGGCCTCAAGCGCCTTCTCCTTCGCGTCCAGGAGCGCGATGACTTCCTCAATCTCCCACACGTGATCGGCGATTCCGGCCTGCATCGCGGGCGTGACCTTGAGCGTCTGATGAACCCGGCAGAAGTTGTAGTGCATCGCGTGGAGCGCGACGGCGTGCGCGTGGTTCTCGGCCTTCTTCGAGAACCCGTTGGTAAGTCGGGTGAAGCGACGCATACCCATCCGCATCGTAAGGTTCTGGCGCTCCACGTAGCTCGTGCTGATGTGCTTCGCGTCGGGCTGGCCCGTGATGACGCGCTTCTCGATGCTCGTGACCTTCGCGGGCGAGTAGCGCACGTCCGCTGACTTCCCACCTTCGCCTTCGAAGTGCTTGATGAGCATCGCGTAGTCGACGTCACAGCCGAACGCCGCTTCGACCGCTTCGAGGTAAGCCGCGTGGCCATCGCTCGTGAGTTGCACCCGGTTCGCGAGCCGACCTGCGAGGTCGCACATGAACTCGCGAGCGCACTCCCCACCGCGCCCGCCAACCATCCACGTCGCGATGAGCTTTGAATCCGCGTCGATAGCGATCCACGTCCACACGTCGCCGTGGCCTTCAGCCTTCTTCTCCTCGGTCGTGTTCTTCTGCTTCGAGAAGCAGTAGGACCACGCCTCGTCGACCTGAATGCGCTTGCTCGTGAGGTTGCGCACGGCGCCGTCCTGGTACTCGCTGCACACGGTGCCGGCGTCCACGAGGAGCTTGAGCACGGTCGGGATGGACACGTTCGTCATGCGCGACGTGGCGCGGACCGACGAACCCTCGATGAGGCAGCGGATGACTTGGGCGCGGCGGGCGGTGTCGAGGTAGTTCATACTTCGCATTATGCTTGAGCGCTAAGCATGGCGCAACTATAAACGACACGAAAATAAGTCGCTCCGGTCGATTTCTCAACCGGAGCGCTCCCGCCGATCACTAGACGTGGATTGGAGTCACACGACCGTCGATCATCCGGAAGATGATCGACCGCAGGTTGCCGCAGTAACAACCGGGCTTGGTGCAGGTGCGCATGGCGCCCTCCATCCTGGCTTTCGCCAAACAGGGTGGTGCCGAACGCGTGTGAAAGGATGTTGACGGGCGCCTGTGCGATAGCTACGCTATCGAAGCTGGCGGGCGCACGTCACCACGTACGTTTCGCGTTCGGCTTCCCGGTGTGCGTGTCGTGCTTGTAACACGACGCCTTTCGCCGGGGCTTCATGTTTCCAGGGCACCCCGGATGGAAGTCCTTCCACCAAAGTTGAGCTTCCATCCGGGGCCAGTCTTTGCCGGGCGCCACCCTGGTTATCTTTCGTGGGCGCGCCGGCTCGCTATTCTTCTCATAGGCCTGTCTCCACCCCGATCACGGGGGCAACTCACTTCCCATCCGTTCAGCATCTACCCGCGAAGCACGGCTAATACCCGTCGGCGCCGTGATGGCGTCCACCGCCTTGTCCGTGAGGCGCCACACGCCCGAGTTGTCGCCCTGATCGACAACGTAACCAGCGGTCTTTAGGTTGCTGAGTGAGCCCCGAATCTTCTGGCGCATGGCGCTCATGTCGCGCTGATTTCCATGGTCTATTCCTTCGCCCGCTGCTAGCGATTGCGTCAGATCGCCTACGTTACCAGTGCCGCCCTTGCTCGCGAGGAACGCTAGGATCCGGCGGCTGCGGGGCTCTCCCTCCGTACGATCCGTGACGGGCCCATCGACATCATCGCCGGGCGCTGCTGGGGTCGGCCGCAGTTTATAGCGGCCCTTGTCGAGGCGCACGAAGAGATCGGTTCGCCGAACCAGCGTGTTGTTGACGGTCTGGAGTGGCACGGGCTTGCCCGGCTGCTGATCGAGCAGCGCCTTCGCATCGCTCGGCGTGACCAACTCTGGTGCCATCGAGACCGACAGGGCACGAACGATGCGATCCGCCACGCGCAACGGCTCGTCATCTTCCGCGGGGAGCGCCTCTTCTCCGTCCGCGCTGTCCGCGTCACGGGGGTCATCCGTGGGATCGTCACGCTTGACAGGCGCGGGCGCAGCGGTGGCGAGGGCAGCCACAGAGGCCATGTACCGGATGACATCCCGGATGCTGGCTGCCGCCCGCTGAAGCCGGAGCACCTCAGCATCTATCCGCGTCAACTCACGCTCAGCATCATCCGAAGTCCAGGCCACAGGCACCTCCTCTCAGTCAAGAGGGAGGCTACTTGCCGCGAGTCCTGGCGTCAACCCAATAAATGATGAGTTGGATGATTAGCTAAGGTTGATGGGTTGACCACACGTGGTGCCCTAAATCCTGTGGCTACCAAATTTGGACACTACCGGTCGGCCGCTACGTTGCTTTCGACCAGCGCTTCGCCGCCGCCCTCTTCGCGACCGCGGAGCGCTCCTCCGGCGTCATCTTCTCCGCCCGCGCCTTCCCGCCCTTGAGACCGCCGAGGCGCCCCAACGCCACCGCGTTCGGGTTCTTCTCGGATGGCGCGTCCGGCACCGCCTCGTCTGGCTTGTCCTCGGACGTCACGAGGTCCACGATGAACTTCGCGAGCTGGTTCACATCACGCGGTCGTTTTGTTCTTGAGCGGTCTTGCATGGCTTGAGGATGCCGTCAGCGGGGGTACTCCGCAAGAACGAAAGAGCCGCGCTGGCGTTCGGATTTCAAACTTGATCACTACCCCCAATTCCGCCGGCTTGACGCGTCACGTCGCCCGGCGCGTGGTAACTTGCATCGGGCACTAGAAACAGTACCGATGCAGGGCGACTCCAGTCGAAAACTGAAAATACTCCACACACCGTTCACACGCCAGCGCGAAGAAATAATGACTCGGACCATCCTCGAATCGAAGGGACGGCAAGCTCAATCCACTGGCATCAATGTCGAAGAGCCTCGCAGGGCGGTCTTCAGCGGCGGTTGTGAACATCACGCGCCTCCCGCCGACATCACCAAAAACACCACCAATCTCAACCTCCTCGTATTGGCTGCCCCTCAGGACGACCTGGGACTCCTTGGTCGCAAGGTTCGCTCGCCAGATCCACTGAGGATCAAGGCAACTATTCTCCCCCGCGATGTAATACAGCCATTCCCGATCGCGGTGGACGAGGAGGTTGAACTCACCCACGCTGCTGCTGACCAGCCATGGTTCGCTGTCCTTGCCGATTCTCATCGCAAGCAAACTGTTGTGGCACGGGGGAAAGTCGCGACGGACAAACCAGAGCACATCGTCCTCGCTCGGCGTTTGCTCGAAACCAAACTTGGAAACGCCGGTCGCAAGCACTCGCTCGTGTCCGCCGCCGAGCGGAGTCGCGACCAGTCTCTGCGCGGCGGGGTCCTTCTGAGATCGACGCACAGCAATGAGTTCATTGGCGCTCTCGTCGACTCCGAAGGCCACGCGTTTCGGAAAAACGCTCGGAAACACATTCACCACGACGTCATCTGCAACCGGATCGCCGCCCCCCCAGTCCGGGACCTCCCAGCGAACGACCGTGCCGTGGTCGTGCCAAGCAACCGGAACGAACGCGAGCAGGCGCCCTCCGCCGCCAGAACTCCTGAATTCGAGCGTGCCAAACTGGCTCACCAAGGGCACCGGACTCGTTAGAGTCGCCGGCTCCTCGGGGCTCTGGCGCAACAGGAGGGCCTGGGACAGGCCCGTGATTGCGATGACGTCGTTGCCTGTCGGACAAAAATCGAAAACATGCGGCACGACGCGCGTTAGCGTCCACGGGTTCTGCGGCATCCGACACCAAAGGGCGCTGCCGGTGGGAACGGTCACCGTTGCACAGAGTCCAAGTCCGGTCAATGAGGGACCCTCGGGACCAACTCCCATGGTGCTCGGATCGCGCACGGGGAAGGCGTCTTCCAAAGTCTCCGTGGAGGAAACGTCGACCAAAGCGATCGTGGTGCCCCCTGTGCACGTTGGGCAATCCTTGAAGACACCCAAGGTCACGTCCCCCCAGACCACGAACGGAATGCTTGCGATTCGATCGCTGATTGCAGACAGGACGAACTCGGAAGTCTGACTCCCGGGCAGCCGCCGCATGAGCTGATACGGACGGCGCTCGAGGGCATCCGGTCCGAGCTTGATATCGCCGAGGTAGTAGTAGTAGGGGAGGTCCGGACGTTGCGCACAGAATGACGACAAGGCCGGAACCCGATCGCTGATCAACTCGGGTAGGTCGCGTCCATCTTCGAATGCAAACGACTCAGGCCTACCTTGCGACGAAGGTCCGATTGCCGTCTCGCCGCCGGTCGCCGGCGCTGGTGCGCGGAACACATCCAGAGGAGCTGGCCGATCGCTGGACTGCGGCTCGGGAGCCCCCGTGCATCGACTCGCGGCTGTTGCGACCAATGCTACGAGAACTAAGGCGTTGCGTCCGCGCCCTATCGCGACCACGGTGACGACCGCGACCACGACGACTCATACTTCCCGACTTCCGGTTCGGGGCAGCCACATTGAGACGAAGCGGCTGCCAGAAAATTGAACATGCTGATGTTGACCCCAAGTGAGACAGTCTGAAATGCAATCCACGGGCTCAGGGTGAGCACCTGACTGTACGCTTGAGCTGAGATGGGAACTCCGGGAAGGAGGTCATCGAAGCGCAGATTCAAAACTGTGAGGCCGAGAACGCTGACGAAGCGAAGGCGGTCGCAGTAGTCTGCAAAGGCACCTGGCGCGAAAGCTGGACAGTTCGCCATGTGAACGAACAGGCAGGGCGCCTTCTGCTCGGTCGCGTAACTCGTCGTCGGATCGGGCCCGAAAACCCGATCGTCGGCCACAGCAGTGCACACACCGACGATCGGCTGAATTAAATAGAAAGCGTATTGCGCAATCGCCGCCGCGTAGGCCACAGCCTGTGGCAGGCCGAGGCTCGTGACGAGAGGCCCGTCAAATGAGCCTCTGACCCAGTCGAGGGCACTTGCCGCCGTGAGCTGCGCGCCCAGCAACATTGCATGCAACACGTCCAGCGCCTTCAGGGCCGCCTCAAGCTGTGCAGTACAAAAGGGCGCTTGGGCGTCTGCGCACGGCTGCTTGCCGTTCGACTCGGCCGGCTGCGCAGGTGACCCGCTGCTCGCTGGCGGAGAACCGTGACACAAGAATGGCCAAAGGTGCGGTGGGTGGATCTTGAAACAATCGAACTCGCGCGGAACCTTCAAGAGTTCGTCGGGCACGTCTGTCCACGGATTCAGGGGGCCGGGCCACGGGGAACCGGGTGAGGATCGTGCCGCCAACATTCTCGGACCAAGCTCTGAAATCGCACTCGACGTGCTGCCCAGAGGACTCAATTGCGTCAACTTCTTCAGGACAGCTGCGAGATGCCCGACTTCGTCTGGCCGAATCACGTCGAGGGGACTGAATCGAGCATTGCCGCTAGGGCGATGGCCCTCGTTGCCAGCAGCTCGCACGTGACTAGCGCCCAGCGCTGTGCGGCGACGCAGCTCGCCCAGTGTCAGTGCCATCCGCTACCTCCCGGTCCGATTCACGCGCCAGCAGGCCATCGCGTCAGGGTCCAGCTCCGCAACTCACCGGAGCCAGGGATAGAGCGGCCTCCCTGGA
Source organism: Pseudomonadota bacterium (assembly GCA_005776585.1). Classification (GTDB taxonomy): domain Bacteria; phylum Myxococcota_A; class UBA9042; genus SXOX01. Next base: position 10,523 of record SXOX01000163.1, read on the forward strand.
TCCTCCTCCACGTCGAGGCCCGTTGAGGCCAGCACGTAGTTGGTCGTGGCACCAACCGTCAAGACACCGAGCCAAGGTCCTTCCTGCCCGAAAGCGCCCTGGATGTGAATCGTGGCTCCGGACAGCAGGCTCGCCTCGACCTGGACCAACGCGCGCTCCAAGCCGCGCGTCTGCCAGTACTGAGACGCGTCCGTGACCAGCGTGACCGGAGCGCCCGAGCCGTTGCCGCGAATGGAGTTCCACGGGATCCACTCGGAGAACGGCTGGCCGCCGGTGCCGCCCCCGGTCGGGCTCGTCCCGCAGCCGCAGTCCCCCGGCGCCTCGGCCGTGGCCCGATACGTCGAGACCCATGGGACATTGGGGCTGTCGATTCGCGTGCGAATGAGGCGGTCGGGTCCCTCCGCTCCCTGCGTCACCATGCCCGAGAAAAGGAGCTCCATGTCGCCGACCACCCGGGTGCGGCGAAGCTCACGCCACGGGCCGGACTCGTCCGGACCACTCTCGACCACGAGTTCCGGCGTGACCCCTGCCGCAAGTGGGCGCAGCTCGGCGATGTTGAACCGAAGGAGAACGTTCGCCACGGACTCCCCGAGGTCCAAATACTCGCTCGCGGGAATCGGCATCTCGTATGCGAGCGTGGCGGCCATGGCCGCCCCGGCGTAGGTGCGCCAGTCCTGCCACAAGAACTCTTCGAGTTTCGTTGTCATCGGAGGCTCCTCTAGCGCCGGGGTTGGACACGGGTTTCAAAACACAGGTTGGCATCGGTGATGGGCCCCTCGGTGCTCATCCAGCGCCACCGGAGCCACGGCCACAGGAATCGCGACGGCTCGTTGGGGCTTGCGCCTGCGGACAGGAGCGCGCGTTGGGTGCCCGGATCGACCTGGTAGAGCTGGCAGCTCGTCCACGGCCCGGCACGGTTGAGGGCGCCGTCGATGGCCAAGTGAAAACCACCGGGCGAAAACGACGTTCCGGAGTAGATCGTGGTCATGAGAACAAGGCTCGTAAGCCCCTCGGTCGGGTACATGGTCTGAGCACTCTGGATGAGCTCACCCATCGTCGTCAGAGCGGAGCACTCGAGCCACAGGCGACGCTGGAGATAGTGACGGTCAA